>NZ_JBWKFL010000020.1:0-60269 GCF_056434305.1 Streptomyces sp. NPDC044061
CTCAAGTCCCTCGCCGACTACCTCACCAGGATCACCCCACCCAACAGCCAAGACGGAGAGAAATAAGCCTCATGATTTCTGGCGCATCACACTAGCCCCGGGCCCCGTACACCGCCCCCGGCTCCTCCGCCCGCGCCAGCAGCTTCAGGGCGGTGTCCCCCGCATCGGCCGGGGACCAGCGCGCACCCTTGTCGGCCGTGGGACCCGGCCGCCAGCCCTCCATGACGGTGATCCGGCCGCCCTCCGCCTCGAACACCCGGCCGGTCACGCCGGTGCTCGCGGCGGAGCCGAGCCAGACGACCAGCGGGGAGACGTTCTCGGGGGCCATGGCGTCGAAGCCGGCGGCCGGGGCCGCCATGGTCTCGGCGAAGGTACGTTCCGTCATACGGGTGCGGGCGGCAGGGGCGATGGCGTTGACCTGGACGCCGTAGCGGGCCAGTTCGGCCGCCGCGACCAGGGTGAGCCCGATGATCCCGGCCTTGGCGGCGCTGTAGTTCCCCTGCCCGACCGAACCCAGCAGGCCCGCCCCGCTGCCGGTGTTGACGATCCGGGCCACCGGCGTGCGCCCGGCCCTGGCCTCGGCCCGCCAGTGCGCGGCGGCGTGCTTCAGGGGCAGGAAGTGTCCCCTGAGGTGGACGTGGAGCACGGCGTCCCAGTCGTCCTCGTCGAGGTTGACGAGCATGCGGTCGCGCAGGAAGCCGGCGTTGTTGACGAGCGTGTCGATCCGCCCGTACGTCCCGACGGCGGCCTCGATCAGGGAGGCTGCCCCCTCGGTCGTCGCGATGTCGCCGGCGTGCGCGACCGCCTCGCCGCCCGCGTCCCGGATCTCCGCGACGACGGCCGCCGCCGGGCCTTCGGGCCCGGGAGCCCCGTCCAGCCCCACACCCAGGTCGTTGACGACGACCCGGGCTCCCTCGGCGGCGAAGGCGAGGGCGTGGGCACGTCCCAGCCCCCGCCCGGCGCCGGTGACGACGACGACTCGTCCTGCGCAGATTCCGCTCATCCCGGGCCTCCTTGTCGGCGGTCTTCCTTGTCGGCGGTCGCGGCGTCCAGGAAGGCGGGCCGCTCCCCGCCCCCGTGCACCAGCAGGCTCGCCCCGCTGATGTAGGCGGCCGCGTCGGAGGCCAGGAAGACGGCGGCCCCTCCGACGTCGGCCGGGGTGGCAAGCCGTCCGAGCGGGACGGTGCGGGAGACCGCGGCGACGCCGCCCGGGCCCCCGTAGTGCAGAGCGGACAGCTCGGTGCGGACCATGCCGACGACCAGTGTGTTGACCCGGACCTCCGGCGCCCACTCCACGGCCATGGACGCGGCCAGGTTCTCGAGCCCCGCCTTGGCCGCTCCGTAGGCCGCCGAGCCGGGCGAGGGCCGGCCGCCGCTCACACTGCCGACCATGACGACCGAGCCCCGGGTCCGCCGGAGTGCTTCGTAGGCGGCCAGGGAGGCGGTCAGCGGGGTGAGGAGGTTCAGCTCGATGACCCGGGCGTGCCGCTCGGCGTCCGCGTCCGTCAGCCGCCGGTACGGGGTGCCGCCCGCGTTGTTGACGAGCACGTCGAGCCGCGGCAGCGCGGCGAAGAAGGCACGGACGGCGGGCGGGTCGCGCAGGTCGAGGGGCGTGAACTCCACGCCGTCGAGGGGCTGGTCGGGGGGACGCCGGGCGCAGGCCACCACCTGGGCGCCGACCCCGGCGAAGGCCCGTGCGACACCGGCGCCGACGCCCCGGGTGCCGCCGGTGACGACGACGGTTCTGCCGCGCAGCGAGTTGTCCATAGGCCCTGCCGCGGAGTTGTCCACAGGCTCTCCCGCTCGTCTTCGCCGACTGCTAGCTTCGAAGCCTCACCTAACAAATGTTTGGTGGAAAGGCGTTGTGTGCGAAGGTAGCTGATGCGTCCATGGGTGTCTCCATGTCGGCCCCGGAAAAGGGGATTTCCGTAGTCACCGTCGACTTCCCGCCGGTGAACGCTCTGCCGGTGCACGGCTGGTTCGCCCTGGCCGAGGCCGTGCGCTCGGCGGGCCGTGACCCCGAGGCGCGGTGCGTGGTGCTGGCGGCCGAGGGGCGCGGGTTCAACGCGGGCGTGGACATCAAGGAGATACAGGCGACGGGGCACGAGGCACTGATCGGTGCCAACCGGGGCTGCGCGGAGGCCTTCGCGGCGGTGTACGAGTGCGAGACCCCGGTGATAGCGGCGGTGCAGGGGTTCTGCCTGGGCGGCGGGATAGGCCTGGCGGGGAACGCGGACGCGATCGTGGCGAGCGAGGACGCCTCCTTCGGGCTGCCCGAGCTGGACCGGGGCGCGCTGGGCGCCGCCACGCACCTGGCCCGGCTGGTCCCGCAGCATCTGATGCGGGCGCTGTACTACACCGCGCGCACGGCGAGCGCCGCCGAACTGCACGCGCACGGCTCGGTCTGGCGGGTCGTGCCGCGCACGGAACTGCGCGCGGCGGCGCTGGAGCTGGCCCGCGAGATCGCCGCGAAGGACGGACGGCTGCTGCGCATGGCCAAGGCCGCCATCAACGGGATCGACCCCGTCGACGTGCGCCGCAGCTACCGCTTCGAACAGGGCTTCACGTTCGAGGCCAACCTCAGCGGACTGGCCGACCGGGTCCGCGACACGTTCGGGAAGGAGGGCGCGTAGGTGGGCGACAAGACGATGACCGCCGACGAGGTGGTCTCCCGGCTGTCCAGCGGGATGACCCTGGGCATCGGCGGCTGGGGCGCACGACGCAAGCCGATGGCACTGGTCAGGGCCCTGCTGAGAGCCGGGATCGGGGATCTGACGGTCGTCTCGTACGGCGGGCCGGACGTCGGCATGCTGGCCGCGGCCGGCCGGATCCGCAGACTGGTCACCGCCTTCGTCACGCTCGACTCCATCCCGCTCGAACCGCACTACCGGGCGGCGCGCGAGCGCGGGGACCTCGAGCTGACGGAGGTCGACGAGGGGATGTTCATGTGGGGGCTGCACGCGGCCGCGAACCGGCTGCCTTTCCTGCCGGTGCGGGCGGGCGTCGGCTCGGACGTCATGCGGGTCAACCCGGGCCTGCGGACGGTCACGTCGCCGTACGAGGACGGGGAGACGTTCGTGGCGATGCCCGCCCTGCGGATGGACGCGGCCCTGGTGCACGTCAACCGCGCCGACCGGCTGGGCAACGGGCAGTGTCTGGGCCCGGACCCCTACTTCGACGACCTGTTCTGCGAGGCGGCGGACCAGGCCTACGTCTCCTGCGAACGGATCGTCGACACGGCCGAGTTGACGAAGGAGGCGGCGCCGCAGTCGCTGCTCCTCAAACGGCTCTCGGTGACCGGTGTGGTCGAGGCGCCGAACGGGGCGCACTTCACGTCCTGCGCGCCGGACTACGGCCGGGACGAGGAGTTCCAGAGGGAGTACGCCGCCACCGCGTGGCCGGAGTTCGCCGAGCGGTTCCTCGGCGCGGACGAGGAGACGTACCGGTCGGCGGTGCGGTCCTGGCAGCAGGAGCGAGGGCGATGACGGACACCGGCACGGCCGCGCCCCGGCGCGCCGAGTACTGCGTGATCGCCTGCGCCGAGGCCTGGCGGGACGGCGGGGAGATCCTGGCGAGCCCGATGGGTCTGATCCCGTCGCTGGGCGCGCGGCTGGCCCGGCTGACCTTCGCGCCGGACCTGCTGCTCACCGACGGGGAGGCGCTGCTGGTCCGCCCGGACGGCACGCCCGAGGGCTGGCTGCCCTACCGGCAGCATCTGGCCCTGGTGGCGGGCGGGCGCCGGCACGTGATGATGGGGGCGAGCCAGATCGACCGGTACGGCAACCAGAACATCTCCTGCATCGGCGACTGGTCACGGCCCCGTCGGCAGTTGCTCGGGGTACGCGGGGCGCCGCTCAACACGCTGAACAACCCGACGAGTTACTGGATCCCGCGGCATTCCCGGCGGGTGTTCGTGGAGCGGGCGGACATGGTGTGCGGGGTGGGGTACGACCGGGCGGCGGAGCTGGGCGGCACGGCCCGCTTCCACCGCGTCCCCCGGGTGGTCTCCGATCTCGGCGTCTTCGACTTTGCCACTGCGGACCGCTCGATGCGGCTGGCCTCGCTGCATCCGGGGGTGAGCGTGGAGCAGGTGCGGGAGGCGACGGGTTTCGCGCTCGCCGTGCCGGACGAGGTGCCCCGCACCCGGGAGCCCACTTCGGAGGAGCTGCGGCTGATCCGTGAGGTGCTGGATCCGGCCGGAGCGCGGGAGCGCGAGGTCCCCGAGGCGGTGAGCGGGTGATGGAGACCGCGCTGACCCGGCTGGTCGGGGTACGGCACCCGATCGTGCAGACCGGGATGGGCTGGGTGGCCGGCCCGCGGCTGGTCTCGGCGGCGGCGAACGCGGGGGCTCTCGGCATCCTCGCCTCCGCGACCATGACGCTCGATCAGCTGCTCGCCGCCATACGGGAGGTCCGGTCGCGGACGCCGGCTCCGTTCGGGGTGAACCTGCGCGCCGACGCGGCGGACGCGGCAGACCGGGTGCGGATCATGCTGGACGAGGGTGTCCGGGTGGCCTCCTTCGCCCTGGCCCCCTCGCCCGAGCTGATCGGCAGGCTCAAGGAGGCCGGTGTGGTGGTCATACCGTCCGTGGGAGCGCGACGGCACGCCGAGAAGGTGGCCGCGTGGGGCGCGGACGCGGTCATCGTGCAGGGCGGCGAGGGCGGCGGGCACACCGGCGAGGTGGCGACGACCGTGCTGCTGCCGCAGGTCGTGGACGCGGTGCGGATACCGGTCGTGGCGGCGGGCGGCTTCTTCGACGGGCGGGGGCTGGTCGCGGCGCTGGCCTACGGGGCGGCCGGCGTGGCCATGGGCACCCGGTTCCTGCTCACCTCGGACTCGACGGTGCCGGACGCGGTGAAGGCCCGGTATCTCGCGGCGAGCGTCCGGGACGTCACCGTCACCACAGCGGTGGACGGGCTGCCGCACCGGATGCTGCGCTCGGAGCTGGTCGACGCGCTGGAGCGGTCCGGCCGCATACGGTCCCTCGCCCACGCGATGCGGCGGGCGGCCGGATTCCGGCGGTTGTCGGGGCTCACCCGGCGGCAGCTGGTCCGGGACGGCCTGGCCCTGAAGCACGGCAAGGAGCTGTCCTGGAGTCAGGTGCTGCTGGCGGCGAACACGCCGATGCTGCTGAAGTCGGCCATGGTGGACGGCCGCACGGACCTGGGGGTGCTGGCCGCCGGGCAGGTCGCCGGGGTGATCGACGACCTGCCGTCGTGCGCCGAGCTGATCGGGCGGATCGTGAAGGAGGCCGAGGAGGTGCTGGAGCGGCTGGAGGGGCTCACAGGCGTTCGATGATCGTCACGTTCGCCTGGCCGCCGCCCTCGCACATGGTCTGAAGCCCGAATCGGCCGCCGGTGCGCTCCAGTTCGTGGAGCAGGGTGGTCATCAGCCGGACTCCGGTGGCGCCGAGCGGGTGGCCGAGGGCGATCGCCCCGCCGTTGACGTTGACCTTCTCCGGATCGGCTCCGGTCTCCTTCAGCCAGGCCAGGACGACCGGCGCGAAGGCCTCGTTGATCTCCACGAGGTCGAGGGCGTCGATGGTCAGGCCCGTCTTCTTCAGGGCGTGCGCGGTGGCCGGGATGGGGGCGGAGAGCATGCGTACGGGGTCCTCGCCACGCACGGAGAGGTGGTGGACGCGGGCGCGGGGGCGCAGCCTGTGTTCCCGTACCGCACGCTCGGAGGCGAGCAGCATGGCCGCGGCTCCGTCGGAGACCTGGGAGGAGCAGGCGGCGGTGACGGTGCCGCCGTCGAGGACGGGCCTCAGCGCGGCCATCTTCTCCAGGGAGGTGTCCCGGCGCGGGCCCTCGTCGACGGCGACCTCGCCGTAGGGGACGGTCTCGCGCTCGAAGCGGCCGGTGTCGATGGCCCGGACCGCCCGCCGGTGCGAGCGCAGCGCGAACTCCTCCTGGTCCTCGCGGCTGATGCCCCACTTGGCGGCGATCATCTCGGCGCCGGCGAACTGGTTGACGGGTTGGTCGCCGTAGCGGGCACGCCAGCCGGTGCTGCCGAGGAAGGGGCCGTCGGTCAGGCCGAGGGGTTCGGCGGCCTGTCGGGAGGCGAAGGCGATGGGGATCTGCGACATGTTCTGCACCCCGCCCGCGACCACCAGGTCCTGGGTGCCGGAGAGCACGGCCTGCGCGGCGAAGTGCACGGCCTGCTGGGAGGAGCCGCACTGCCGGTCGACCGTCACGCCCGGCACCTCCTCGGGCAGGCCGGCGGCCAGCCAGCAGGTGCGGGCGATGTCCCCCGCCTGCGGCCCGACCGCGTCCAGGCAGCCGAAGACGACGTCCTCCACGGCGGCCGGATCGATCACGGCCCGCTCCACGAGCGCCTTCAGCACATGGGCGCCCAGGTCGGCCGGGTGGACCCGGCCGAGCCCTCCCCCGCGCCGCCCGACGGGCGTGCGGACCGCTTCGACGATGTAGGCCTCGGCCATGGCGACTCCCTCACAGGAAAGGGGTGTTGACGGTGATGTCATTCGCGTACGGCGATCCCGTCCAGGACCATCGACAGGTACTGCCGGGCGATCTCCTCCGGGCTGTGCTGTCCGCCGGGCCGGTACCAGGACGCGGCGACCCACACCGTGTCCCGGACGAACCGGTAGGTGAGCCGGACGTCCAGGTCGGCGCGGAAGACGCGCTCGGCGACCCCGCGTTCCAGCGTGGACAGCCACGCCTTCTCGAACCGGCGCTGCGAGTCGGCGAGGAAGCCGAAGCGGTCCTGCGCCACGAGCTGCCTGCTCTCCTTCTGGTAGATCGCGACGGCGGCGCGGTGCCGGTCGATCTCCCGGAAGGACTCGGTGACCAGGGCCTCCAGGGTCTCGCGGGGCCCGAGTGCGGAGGCCAGGACGGTGTCGTAGCCGTCCCACAGCTCGTCGAGGAAGGTCCGCAGGATTTCCTCCAGCATCGACTCCTTGGAGTCGAAGTGGTAGTAGAGACTGCCCGCGAGCATGCCGGCGTGGTCGGCGATGGTGCGGACGGTCGTGGCGTTGTAGCCCTGTTCGGCGAAGACCTCGGCCGCGGTGTCGAGGAGTTCGCTGCGGCGCGCCTGGGCGGCGGCCGCCATGGGCTTCTTCGGGGCGGTCACCTGGGGCTTCTTCTTGGTCGGCACGGACCCATTGTGGTCTGCCCGTCGTCAGGGGTGCTGGCTGCTGACGGCGACGACCTCGCCGGTGAGGTACGAGGAGTAGCCGGACGCGAGGAACACGATCGCGTTGGCCACCTCCCAGGGCTCGGCGTATCTGCCGAAGGCCTCACGGGCGGTCAGTTCCTCGAGCAGTTCGGCGGACGTGACCTTCACCAGGTGCGGATGCATGGCGAGGCTGGGCGCGACCGCGTTGACCCGCACCCCGTAGGCGGCGGCCTCGATCGCCGCGCACCGGGTCAGCGCCATGACCCCGGCCTTGGCCGCGGCGTAGTGGGCCTGCCCGGCCTGGGCCCGCCAGCCGACGACGGAGGCGTTGTTGACGATCACCCCGCCGCCGGCGTCCCGCATGGCGCGCAGGGCCGCGCGGGTGCAGCGGAAGGTGCCGTTCAGCGTGACGTCGAGGACGCGGGACCACTGCTCGTCTGTCATGTCGACGAGGTCCGAAGTCCCGCCGAGGCCCGCGTTGTTGACCACGATGTCGAGCTGTCCGTGCTCGCGCGCGGCCGTCTCGAACAGCGCCCTCACCTGGGCCTCGTCGGTGACGTCGCAGGGCACCGCCGCGACCGCTCCGGGGAACTCCGCGGCCAGCCGGGTCTCGTGCTCCTTCAGCCGGCGCGTGTGCGCGTCGCTGATCAGCACCCGGGCGCCCTCCTCGAGGAAGCGGCGGGCGGTCGCCCCGCCGATCCCCGCGCCGGCCGCCGCGGTGACGACGGCCGTGCGTCCCTTCAGCAGCCCGTGCCCGGGCACGTACGCCGGACTCTCGACGCCTGTCATGGGGTCACGCTAACCTACCAAACACTTGTTAGGGAAGGACGGTGACGGCGACCGTGGACCTGACCCACTCCCCGGCCGACGAGGAGTTCCGCACCGAGGCCCGCGCCTGGCTACGGGCGCACGTGCCCCGCGACCCGCTCCCCTCCCTGGAGACCGAGGAGGGCTTCGCTGCGCACCGTGCCTGGGAGGCGGAACTGGCCGCGGACCGCTGGTCGGTGGTGTCCTGGCCCGACGAGTACGGCGGGCGGGGCGCCGGGCTGCTGCGGTGGCTGGTCTTCGAGGAGGAGTACTGGGCGGCGGGCGCACCGGGCCGGGTCGGCCAGAACGGGATCAGCCTCCTCGCACCAACCCTCTTCGACCACGGCACGGCGGAACAGCGCGCGCGTGTGCTGCGGCCGATGGCCTCGGGCGAGGTGGTCTGGGCGCAGGCCTGGTCCGAGCCGGAGGCGGGCTCCGACCTGGCCTCGCTCACCTCCAGAGCGGTACCGACGGACGGGGGCTGGCTGCTGAGCGGCCAGAAGACCTGGTCCTCCCGGGCCGCCTTCGCCGACCGGGCCTTCGGCCTGTTCCGCAGCGACCCCGGTGCGCCGAGACCGCATCAGGGGCTCACGTACCTCATGTTCGACCTGCGCGCCCCCGGGGTCACGGTCCGCCCGATCGGCCGGCTGGACGGGAAACCGGCCTTCGCGGAACTGTTCCTGGACGAGGTGTTCGTGCCGGACGGGGACGTGATCGGCGAGCCCGGCCAGGGGTGGCGGATCGCGATGTCCACGGCGGGCAACGAACGGGGCCTGACCCTGCGCTCCCCGGGCCGTTTCCTGGCCTCGGCCGCCCGGCTGCTGGACCTGTGGGAGGCGCGGGGCCGCCCGGAGCACGGCCGTGCCCGGGTGGCCGACGCCCTGGTCGGCGCCCGCGCCTACCAGTTGTCCACCTACGCGGCCGCCTCCCGCTTCCTGGAGGGCGCCTCGCTGGGCCCCGAGTCCAGCATGAACAAGGTGTTCTGGTCCGAGTACGACCTGGCGCTGCACGAGACGGCGCTCGATCTCCTCGGCGGCGAGGGTGAATGGGCGGACACGGACTGGGCGGAGGGGTACGTCTTCTCCCTGGCCGGACCCATCTACGCGGGCACCAACGAGATCCAGCGGGACATCGTCGCCGAGCGCCTGCTCGGCCTGCCGAAGGGACGCCGCTGATGCGCTTCCTCCTCGACACCGAGCAACGTGCCTTCGCCGACTCGCTGCACGCGATGCTGACGGCGGCGGACACCCCGGCGGTGACACGGGAGTGGAGCCGCGGCGACCATGCGAGCGGCCGCGCGCTGTGGCGTCGTGTCGCGGAGGCGGGCGTGTTCGGGCTCGCGGTGCCGGAGGAGTACGGCGGGCTGGGGCCGCACCCGGTGGAACTGGCCGTGGTCTTCGTGGAGTTGGGCAGGCACGCGGTGCCCGGGCCGCTGGTGGAGACGGTCGCGGCGGCCGTGCTGCTGGGCGAGGGCCCGGCGGCCGAGCGGTTCCTGCCCGGGCTCGCGGCGGGCGAGACCATGGCGACCGTCACGGCACCCGGCGGATACGCCCTCGACGGCGACGCGGCCACCCTCCACCTCGCCACGGCCACCGAGGGACTGCTGCTGTCTCCCGGCCCCGGCCCGGTCCGCCGCTCCCTCGACCCCGCCCGCCGTCCGACTCCGCTGACCCCGGGCGGTGAACTCCTGACCCCCGACCCGCCGCGCGCCCGCGCCCTCACCTGGGCACGCCTCGCCACTGCCGCCCAGGCCCTCGGCGTCGGACTCGCCCTGCTCGACCGGACGGTCGCGTACGTCGGGCAGCGCACGCAGTTCGGCGTCCCCGTCGGTTCGTTCCAGGCCGTCAAGCACCGCCTCGCCGACGCGGCGATCGCCCTGGAGTTCGCGCGCCCCCTGCTCTTCGGAGCGGCGCTGTCCCTGCGCCCCGCGGACGTGGCCGCCGCCAAACTGAGAGCCTGCGAGGCGGCGTACACCACCGCCCGCACCGCGCTTCAACTGCACGGCGCGATCGGGTACACGGCGGAGTACGACCTGTCCCTGTGGCTGACCAGGGCCCGCGCCCTGCGCACGGCGTGGGGCACGCCCGACGAGTGCCGGGACGCGGTGCTGGAAGACCCCGGCTAGGCGGCCGGGACCGGCGGCGCGAGAGCGGGGCCCGCCCGTCCAGGGGGCGCTTGCGGCGCGCGACTCAGGCCGGCCGCACGATGCCCGCGGCGCGTGCGGCCGCCAGCCACTTCGGGAACTCGCCGACGAGACGGTCGTACAGCTCGGTGTCGGAGACCCGTCGCGGGTCCTCGCCGGCGTGGAAGAAGCCGGCGTTGTCCACGGCCCGTTTGCCGGGCACCGCCAGTTCGTCCAGCCTGCGCAGGAACTCGAACTGCCGGCTGCCCGGGTCGCCGAAGCCGACGAACTGCCAGAACAGCGGGAGCCGGGCCGCCTTGCACAGGTACCGCTCGGCGGCGAGCTTGTTGATCGGGCCGCCGTCGGTCTGGAAGACGACCAGCGCGGGGTCGGTGGCACCGCTGTCGAGGTAGTGGTCGATGACGGCGTCCATCGCCAGGTGGTAGCTGGTCCTGCCCATGTGCCCGAGCCCGGCCGCGATCCGCTCGATCCGGCCCTCGTGGCCGTCGAGCGCGATGTCGGTGACCGCGTCGATGTCCGTGGAGAAGAACACCACCGGCACCCGCCCGTCGTCGTCGAGGTGCGCCGACAGCCCCAGCACCCGGTCGGCGAGCGCCTGCACGCTGCCGTCGTTGTAGTACGGCTTCATCGAGCCCGAGTAGTCGACCACCAGGTACACGGCGGCCCGCAGCCCGTCCAGGCCGTGCTTGCGCAGCGACACCCCCGCCGACCGGTACGCGCCGACGAGCGCGGGCGCGGTCTCCTCCACCTTGCGCAGACTGATCGCGGCCATGGTCCCCCCTTGGCTTCCGGGAGGACGAGCCTATGTGATCTCCGGCCCCTGCTGTCGCTCCCGTCACAGCGGTTCGATATTTTGTTCGCCGCCGTCCCCACCGGCTCACCCCTGTCCCGATCTTCCTCAGAGGAGCCGGCCGTGACCGCCGAGTCCGCCGTCACCACCTGCTTTCGTCACCCCAAGGTGGAGTCGCATGTCCGCTGCACCCGCTGCGACCGCTACATCTGCCCGTCGTGCATGCGGGAGGCCGCCGTCGGCCATCAGTGCCCGGAGTGCGTGAAGGAGGGCGCGCGGTCGGTCCGGCAGGCGCGCACGGCGTTCGGCGGCCGGATCAGCGCGGTGCCGCTGGTGACGTACGTCCTGATCGGGCTCAACGTGCTCGCCTACCTCGCCGAACTGGCACGACCGTCCGTCGTGGACCGGTTCGGGATGCTGGGCGCAGGGCTCCGGGGCACGGACGGCGCGCACTACCTGTGGCAGTACCCGTACGGCTCCTCGGTGCATGCCGAAGGCCTTGCGGGCGGACAGTGGGAGCGGCTGCTGACCGGCGCCTTCCTGCACATGCCGCCGACGGAGGGCATCGGCGTCCTGCACATCGTGATGAACATGGCCTCGCTGTGGACCGTCGGCCGGGTGGTGGAGGCGCAGTTGGGCCGCGTCCGCTACCTGGCCCTGTATGTGCTGTCGGCACTCGGCGGCTCGGTACTGCAGCTGCTGATCGCGCCGGACACGCTGAGCGTCGGCGCCTCCGGCGCCATCTTCGGGCTGGGCGCCGCCTACTGGGTCATGGGCCGCCGCCTGGGCTACGACATGCAGGCGGTCAACCGCTACATGATCGGCCTGCTGCTGTGGATGGTGCTCTCCGCGGGGATGACCTCATGGCAGGGGCACCTCGGCGGCCTCCTGGCGGGCGGTGCGGTGACACTGGCGTACGCGTACGCTCCCCGGGACAACCGTCGTGCCCTGATCCAGGTCGGCGTGTGCGTGGCCCTGTCGGCGCTGCTGCTCGTCCTCGCCTGGGTCAAGGTCTCGGGTCTCACGGGAGGTGCGGCCGCATGAGACGAGCCGGAATCCTGCTGTTCGCGGCCGTGCCGGTCGTCGTCACGGCGGTGGTGTACGCCGTCGGGCCCGGTTCGTCCGGCTCCTCCGAGGGCACCCACCTCTCCGCCGCACAGCAGGCGCGCCAGGACGCCAAGAGCCGGGCCGAGTCGGAGCAGGCCGAGGACGCGGAGGTCATCGCCGACGCCCCGCCGGGACTCGCGGCGCCCGCCAAGAAGGAGCTGGCCCAGCGGATCGTGGCGAGCGCGGAGAACTCCACGCTCGACTGGCGCAGCGCCTACGACTACATCGAGGACATCGGCGACGGAGAGGGCTACACCGCCGGCATCATCGGCTTCTGCACCGGCACCCACGATCTGCTGACCCTGGTGGAGCGCTACACGAAGGCGCATCCGGGCAACGGCCTCGCGACGTACCTGCCCGCCCTGCGCGAGGTCGACGGCACCGACTCGCACGAGGGCCTGGACCCGGGCTTCACCGCGGCCTGGAAGGCGGAGGCGAAGCTCCCGGCGTTCCGCAGGGCCCAGGAACAGGAGCGCGACCGCGCCTACTTCGAGCCGGCCGTCCGCCTCGCCAAGCTGGACGGCCTGGGCACGCTGGGCCAGTTCGTCTACTACGACGCGATGGTCTTCCACGGCCCCGGCACCGGCCCCGACGGCTTCTACGGCCTGCGCGAGCGCGCCATGAAGGAGGCCGACACCCCCTCCGAGGGCGGCAGCGAGAAGAACTACCTCGACATCTTCCTGGACGTGCGCCGCAAGGCGATGAAGACCAAGAAGCCGACCATCGACACCACCCGCATCGACACGGCCCAGCGGGAGTTCCTGTACGACGGCAACCTCGACCTGCACACACCGCTGGAGTGGCGGGTGTACGGGGAGACGTACAAGGTGCCGTAGCCGGCGGGCGTCCGGGCATGCGGCGGCGCCCGCCCAAGAGTCCGGTCGGGGACAGGTGGGCGGGCGCCGTCAGTGTTCCGTACGCCTTTGTACGGGACGTTTCTCGGTGGGCCGTCAGACCGCCAGTGCGCGGTCCGTCGGGCGGATCGGGGCCGGCAGGTCGCTGGCGCCGGTCAGGAAGCGGTCCACGCCGCGGGCGGCCGAGCGGCCCTCCGCGATCGCCCAGACGATCAGCGACTGGCCACGGCCCGCGTCACCGGCGACGAACACGCCCGGCACGTTGGTCTGGAAGTCGGCGTCGCGGGCGATGTTGCCGCGCTCGTCGAGGTCCAGGCCGAACTGCTCGACCAGGCCGTTGTCCCGGTCGGTGCCGGTGAAGCCCATGGCGAGGGTGACCAGCTGGGCGGGGATCTTGCGCTCCGTGCCCGGCTTCTGGGTCAGCCTGCCCTCGACGAACTCGACCTCGGCCAGGTGCAGCCACTGCACGTTGCCGTCCTCGTCGCCCTCGAAGTGGGTGGTGGAGGCGGCGTAGATCCGCTCGCCGCCCTCCTCGTGGGCCGAGGTGACCTTGTAGAGGATCGGGAAGGTCGGCCAGGGCTGGCTGACCGGGTGCCGCTCCTCGTTCGGGCGGGGCATGATCTCCAGCTGGGTGACGGAGGCAGCGCCCTGGCGGTGGGCGGTGCCCACGCAGTCGGCACCGGTGTCGCCGCCGCCGATGACGACGACGTGCTTGCCCTCGGCCGAGATCGGAGCGGTGACGTAGTCGCCCTCCTGGACCTTGTTGGAGAGCGGCAGGTACTCCATCGCCTGGTAGATGCCCTTGAGTTCGCGGCCGGGCACCGGAAGGTCGCGGGCGGTGGTGGCGCCGACGGCCAGGACCACGGCGTCGTACCGCTTCTTCAGGTCCGTCGCCTTCAGGTCGCGGCCGATCTCGATGCCGGTCCGGAAGCGGGTGCCCTCCGCGCGCATCTGCTCGATACGGCGGTTGATGTGCCGCTTCTCCATCTTGAACTCGGGGATGCCGTAGCGGAGGAGGCCTCCGACGCGGTCCGCGCGCTCGTAGACGGCGACCGTGTGGCCGGCCCGGGTGAGCTGCTGGGCGGCGGCGAGACCCGCCGGGCCCGAGCCGATGACCGCGACCGTCTTGCCGGACAGGCGCTCGGGCGCCTGCGGGGCGACGTCCCCGGTCTCCCACGCCTTGTCGATGATCGAGACCTCGACGTTCTTGATGGTCACCGGCGTCTGGTTGATGCCGAGCACACACGCCGACTCGCAGGGGGCCGGGCAGAGGCGACCGGTGAACTCCGGGAAGTTGTTGGTCGCGTGCAGGCGCTCGGAGGCGGCGCCCCAGTCCTCGCGGTAGGCGTAGTCGTTCCACTCGGGGATCAGGTTCCCCAGCGGGCAGCCGTTGTGGCAGAACGGGATGCCGCAGTCCATGCACCGGCTGGCCTGCTTGCTGATGATCGGCAGCAGGGAGCCGGGGACGTAGACCTCGTTCCAGTCCTTGACGCGCTCCTCGACGGGACGGGACTTGGCGACCTCACGGCCGTGGTTCAGGAAGCCCTTCGGGTCAGCCATTGATCGCCGCCTCCATCATCTTCTCGGTGATCTCGGTCTCGGAGAGACCGGCTCGCTCGGCGGCGTCCTTGGCGGCGAGCACTGCCTTGTACGTGCTGGGGATGATCTTGCTGAACCGCGCCGCGGCCGCGTCCCAGTCGGCGAGCAGCTTCCCGGCGACCGTCGAACCGGTCTCCTCGGCGTGGCGGCGCACCACGTCGTGCAGCCACTGCTTGTCCGTGTCGTCCAGCGCCTCGACCGCCCCGGCGTTGCCGACGTTGACGTTGTCGCGGTCGAGGTCGATGACGTAGGCGATGCCGCCGGACATGCCCGCCGCGAAGTTGCGGCCGGTCGGGCCGAGGACCACCGCGCGACCACCGGTCATGTACTCGCAGCCGTGGTCGCCCACGCCCTCGGAGACGACCGTCGCGCCGGAGTTGCGGACGCAGAACCGCTCACCGGTACGGCCGCGCAGGAACATCTCGCCGCCGGTGGCGCCGTAGGCGAGGGTGTTGCCCGCGATGGTCGAGTACTCGGCGAGGTGGTCGGCGGCCCGGTCGGGACGGACGACGATCCGGCCGCCGGACAGGCCCTTGCCGACGTAGTCGTTGGCGTCGCCCTCCAGGCGCAGCGTGACGCCGCGCGGCACGAACGCGCCGAAGGACTGACCGGCCGAGCCGGTGAAGGTGATGTCGACGGTGTCGTCGGGCAGGCCCGCGCCGCCGAACTTCTTCGTCACCTCGTGGCCGAGCATGGTGCCGACCGTGCGGTTGATGTTGCGGATGGCGACCTGGGCGCGCACCGGCTGTGCCTCGGTGGCGTCGGAGGCGGCCAGGGCGTCGGCGGCGAGCTTGATCAGCTCGTTGTCCAGGGCCTTCTCCAGGCCGTGGTCCTGCTCGACGATCTGGTGGCGCACCGCGCCCTCGGGCAGCTCGGGCACGTGGAACAGCGGCTCCAGGTCCAGGCCCTGCGCCTTCCAGTGGTCGACGGCACGGGTGACGTCGAGCGCCTCCGCGTGGCCGACGGCCTCCTCGATGGAGCGGAAGCCCAGCTCCGCGAGGATCTCGCGGACCTCCTCGGCGATGAACCGGAAGAAGTTCACCACGTACTCGGCCTTGCCGTTGAAGCGGTCGCGCAGGGTCGGGTTCTGGGTGGCGATGCCGACCGGGCAGGTGTCCAGGTGGCAGACGCGCATCATCACGCAGCCGGAGACGACCAGCGGAGCGGTCGCGAAACCGAACTCCTCGGCGCCGAGCAGCGCGGCGATGACCACGTCACGGCCGGTCTTCAGCTGGCCGTCGGTCTGGACCACGATCCGGTCGCGCAGACCGTTGAGCAGCAGGGTCTGCTGCGTCTCGGCCAGGCCCAGCTCCCAGGGGCCGCCCGCGTGCTTCAGGGAGGTCAGCGGGGAGGCACCCGTGCCGCCGTCGTGGCCCGAGATCAGGACGACGTCGGCGTGCGCCTTGGACACACCGGCCGCGACCGTGCCGACACCGACCTCCGACACCAGCTTCACGTGGATACGTGCCGCCGGGTTGGCGTTCTTGAGGTCGTGGATCAGCTGGGCCAGGTCCTCGATGGAGTAGATGTCGTGGTGCGGCGGTGGGGAGATCAGGCCGACGCCCGGCGTCGAGTGACGCGTCTTGGCGACCCACGGGTAGACCTTGTGGCCGGGCAGCTGGCCGCCCTCGCCGGGCTTGGCGCCCTGGGCCATCTTGATCTGGATGTCGTCCGCGTTGACCAGGTACTCGGAGGTGACACCGAAGCGGCCGGAGGCGACCTGCTTGATCGCCGAGCGGCGCGCCGGGTCGTACAGGCGCTCCGGGTCCTCGCCGCCCTCACCGGTGTTGGACTTGCCGCCCAGCTGGTTCATGGCGATGGCGAGGGTCTCGTGCGCCTCCTTGGAGATGGAGCCGTACGACATGGCGCCGGTCGAGAACCGCTTGACGATCTCGGAGACCGGCTCGACCTCGTCGACGGAGATCGGCTGACGGCCCTCGCCACCGGTCTTGAAGCCGAACAGGCCGCGCAGCGTCATCAGGCGCTCGGACTGCTCGTTCACACGCTCGGTGTACTTCTTGAAGATGTCGTAGCGGCCGGAGCGCGTGGAGTGCTGGAGGCGGAAGACCGTGTCCGGGTCGAACAGGTGCGGCTCGCCCTCGCGGCGCCACTGGTACTCGCCGCCGATCTCCAGCGCGCGGTGCGCGGGAGCGATGCCGGAGGCGGGGTAGGCCTTGGCGTGGCGGGCGGCGACCTCCTTGGCGATGACGTCGATGCCGACGCCGCCGATCTTGGTGGCCGTGCCGTTGAAGTACTTCTCCACGAAGGCGTCGTCCAGGCCGACGGCCTCGAAGACCTGGGCGCCGCGGTAGGAGGCGACGGTGGAGATGCCCATCTTGGACATGACCTTCAGAACGCCCTTGCCGAGGGCGTAGATCAGGTTGCGGATGGCCTTCTCGGGCTCTATGTCCGACAGGAAGGTGCCCGCGCGGACGAGGTCCTCGACGGACTCCATCGCCAGGTACGGGTTGACGGCGGCGGCGCCGTAGCCGATGAGCAGGGCGATGTGGTGGACCTCGCGGACGTCGCCGGCCTCGACCAGCAGGCCCACGTGGGTGCGCTGCTTGGTGCGGATGAGGTGGTGGTGGACGGCCGCGGTGAGCAGCAGCGACGGGATCGGGGCGTGCTCGGCGTCCGAGTGGCGGTCCGAGAGGACGATCAGGCGGGCGCCGTTCTCGATGGCCGCGTCGGCCTCGGCGCAGATCTCCTCTATGCGCGCGGCGAGCGAGTCGCCACCGCCGGAGACCCGGTACAGGCCCGACAGGGTCGCGGCCTTGAAGCCGGGCATGTCGCCGTCGGCGTTGATGTGGATGAGCTTGGCCAGCTCGTCGTTGTCGATCACCGGGAAGGGCAGCACGACGGACCGGCAGGAGGCGGTGGTCGGGTCGAGCAGGTTGCCCTGCGGGCCCAGCGAGCTGCGCAGGGAAGTGACCAGCTCCTCGCGGATCGCGTCCAGCGGCGGGTTGGTGACCTGCGCGAACAGCTGGGTGAAGTAGTCGAAGAGCAGCCGCGGGCGCTCGGAGAGGGCCGCGATCGGCGAGTCCGTACCCATGGAGCCGATCGGCTCCATGCCGGCCTTGGCCATCGGGGCGAGGATGACGCGCAGCTCCTCCTCGGTGTACCCGAAGGTCTGCTGGCGGCGGGTGACCGAGGCGTGGGTGTGGACGATGTGCTCGCGCTCGGGCAGGTCGCCCAGCTCGATCTCGCCGGCCTCGAGCCACTCGGCGTAGGGCTGCTCGGCGGCGAGGGTCGCCTTGATCTCGTCGTCCTCGATGATGCGGTGCTCGGCGGTGTCCACGAGGAACATGCGGCCGGGCTGCAGGCGGCCCTTGCGGACGACCCTGGCCGGGTCGATGTCGAGGACGCCGACCTCGGAGCCGAGGACGACGAGGCCGTCGTCGGTGACCCAGTAGCGGCCGGGGCGCAGGCCGTTGCGGTCGAGCACGGCGCCGACCTGGGTGCCGTCGGTGAAGGTGACACAGGCCGGGCCGTCCCAGGGCTCCATCATCGTGGAGTGGAACTGGTAGAAGGCGCGCCGGGCCGGGTCCATGGAGTCGTGGTTCTCCCACGCCTCCGGGATCATCATCAGCACGGAGTGCGGGAGCGAGCGGCCGCCCAGGTGCAGCAGCTCCAGCACCTCGTCGAAGGACGCCGAGTCGGAGGCGTCCGGCGTACACACCGGGAAGATCCGCTCGACGGCCTTCTCGTCCGAGCCGAACAGGTCCGAGACCAGCTGGGACTCGCGGGCGCGCATCCAGTTGCGGTTGCCCTTGACGGTGTTGATCTCACCGTTGTGGGCGACGAAGCGGTAGGGGTGCGCGAGCGGCCACGACGGGAAGGTGTTCGTGGAGAAGCGCGAGTGGACGAGCGCGACGGCCGAGGCGAAGCGGCGGTCGGACAGGTCCGGGAAGAAGGGCTCCAGCTGGCCGGTGGTCAGCATGCCCTTGTACACGATCGTGCGGGCGGAGAGGGACGGGAAGTAGACACCGACCTCCCGCTCGGCGCGCTTGCGCAGCACGAAGGCCTTGCGGTCCAGCGCGATGCCCTCGCTGGCGCCTCCCCCAGACTCCGTCTGGGAGGTGCCCCCAGCGACGAAGATCTGCCGGAAGGCCGGCATGGTGGACCGGGCGGTGGCGCCCAGCAGCTCGGGGGCGACGGGAACCTCGCGCCAGCCGAGGACGCTCAGTCCCTCCTCGGCCGCGATCGTCTCGATCTTCGAGACGGCGTCCCCGGTGCCCTCCTCCGGCAGGAAGGCGATGCCTACCGCGTAGGCACCCGCCGCGGGAAGGTCGAATTCGGCCACCTCGCGGAAGAAGCCGTCGGGGACCTGGGAGAGGATGCCCGCGCCGTCGCCGGAGTCGGGCTCGGAGCCGGTGGCGCCGCGGTGCTCGAGGTTGCGCAGAACAGTCAGCGCCTGCTCGACCAGCGTGTGGCTCGCCTCTCCGGTGAGGGTGGCCACGAAGCCGACGCCGCAGGCGTCGTGCTCGTTGCGGGGGTCGTACATACCCTGCGCAGCAGGGCGAGCATCCATGAACGACCAGTTCTGGCCATTCGCGGAATGCTGGGACGGCTGGCGCGGCGTACGCATCGGCTCTCCCGTCGTCGTCATGTGGCATGTGGCAAGTGCCGAGGGACGACGTTGGCCCTCTGCGGGTGGCGAAATTTCGTGCAGATTACATGATGGAGTCATTCCCGGGAACCGGATACTGCGTTCCAACATGCGGACGCCGCATGAGTGACGGCGGTGCCGCGGGGTCACGGCGGGGCGCCGCGCACGGCTGCGAAAGTATGGGGGACCGAACCGGACAAGATCGATCAGATCGGCGTCCATCGGCCTACGGGGGCGGAGGGAGCGCCGTCGCCCACCCCGCGAGTGCGCCGCAGGCGTCATTGCCCACAGCGCTTACGGCTCATGCCCCGTGGTTAAGCCTTCGAAACCAGCGAGTAACGGCTACTTATGCGGCCCAACGCATAAGTAGCTGCGCCGCTATCCTACGGCCGTCCCGAACAGGCTGCCCAGGGCGTACGTCACACCGGCCGCCGCACCACCCAGCGCGAGCTGCCTCAGACCGCTGTACCACCAGGTTCGCGCGGTCACCTTGGCCACCACGGCACCACAGCCGAACAGGCCGGCGAGCGCGAGGAGGACGGCCGGCCACAGGACGGTCGCGCCCAGCAGGTACGGCAGGACGGGCAGCAGCGCGCCGAGCGCGAACGACCCGAACGACGACACGGCGGCGACCATCGGCGACGGCAGATCACCGGGGTCGATGCCCAGCTCCTCGCGGGCGTGGATCTCCAGGGCCTGCTCGGGGTCCTCGGACAGCTGCCGCGCGACCTCCCGCGCCAGGGCGGGCTCCACCCCCCGGGCCACATAGAGTGCCGCCAGCTCGTCCTCCTCGTCCTGCGGGTGCCTGCGCAGTTCGCGCCGCTCGACGTCGAGCTCGGCCTCGACGAGTTCGCGCTGCGAGGCGACAGAGGTGTACTCGCCGGCCGCCATCGAGAAGGCGCCGGCGGCGAGGCCGGCCAGTCCGGTGATGACGATCGTCTGCTGGGCGGCGGACCCGCCCGCGACACCGGTCATCAGGGCGAGGTTGGAGACCAGGCCGTCCATCGCACCGAAGACGGCGGGGCGCAGCCAGCCGCCGTTGACGTCGCGGTGCGTGTGGTTGTCGCGGTGCGCCTCGTGCAGCGACGCCTCGGTCTCGATGATGGCCATGCGGGGTCCCCCAGGAAGCTTAGCCAAAGCTAACTTTGGATGAGTTCTACTTTTTGACAGCACCGAACCTACGCCGATGATTCCCTCGCCGCCAGCAAGGAAAGGCTGGGCTAACCTGCGGTTTTACTGCCTCGCGCTCATCCGTGATTGATCATGCTCAGATGCCGACCGGGTGATCCGGAGCGCGCCCAGGCTCACGCCCGCCTCTGCCGTGGGAGACATCCGCAAAGGCCCCCGTGGCCCTCGTGGCCCCGTGAAGGGAAGGCCGCCCATGGCATCGATCGCCGTCACTCCCCCGGCCGCGGCGCCCGGGGACGCCGCCGCACTGCGCGAGCGGGCCCGGGGCGCGCTGCTCGGGCTGGCCGTCGGGGATGCGCTCGGGGCGCCGGCGGAGAACCTCAAGCCGTCCGAGATCCGTGCCCGCTGGGGCCGGATCACCGGGTACGTCAGCGACAAGCCGTGCGGCACGGACGACACGGAGTACGCGATCTTCTCGGGGCTGCTGCTGGCCCGGCACGGCTCGGCGCTCACCCCCACCCATGTCGAGGCCGCCTGGCACGAGTGGATCGCCGACCGGGCCGAGGGCCCCTTCCGCGGCGCGGGTTTCAGCGAGCGGGGGACGCTGGAGAACCTCCGGCGCGGTCTCGCGGCCCCCATCTCCGCCCAGCACCGCCACGCCTGGAGCGACGGCCTCGCGATGCGGGCGGCACCGTTCGGCGTCTTCGCCGCGGGGCGCCCCGGCGAGGCGGCCCGCCTGGTGGCGATCGACGGTTCGGTCAGCCATGACGGCGAGGGCATCTACGGCGGCCAGGCGGTCGCGGCGGGAGTGGCGGCGGCGATGGCGGGCGCCTCGCCCGCGGTGGTGATCGCCTCGGCGCTCGCGGTCGTCCCCGAGGACTCCTGGACGGCCCGCTCGCTGCGGCGCGCGGCGGCCGTGGCCCACCGGGGCGAACGCGCCGTCCGCTCCGCGGTGGTCATCGGCGGCTACCCCTGGACCGACCTGGCTCCCGAGGCGGTCGCCCTCGCCTTCGGCGCGTACGCGGCGGCCGACGGGGACTTCCGGGAGGCGGTCCTCACGGCGGTCAACATGGGGCGCGACGCGGACACGACGGCGGCGGTGGCGGGCGCACTGTCCGGCGCGACCCAGGGCATCTCGGTCATCCCCGCCGAGTGGGCGGCGGCCATCGGCCCCGCAAGGGGCCGCTGCCTCCCCTCCATGGCCGGTCACCACATCCTGGACGTGGCAGAACTCCTGGTCCCGGAGGAGGGCGGCAAGTGGGGTTCCGGCCTGGTGGTACCGGACTTCCTGCCGAGGGGGGCACGGGGGGCTCAGCCGGAGACGGTACTGGGTCCGGTGCGGGGCGCAGAGCCGGGGCCGGAGGAGGTGCGGGGCCCTTCGCCACAGGTGGCGGGCGAGTCCGAGTCGGAGAGAGCGCCGGAGCCGGCGCCCCAGACGCTACGGGCGCCCGCGGCGAAGACGGTGCGCGCCGCCGCTTCCCAGCCGACCGAGCCGGGTGGTGGGTGGGCGGAGGAGCGGGGGTGCCGGGGGCGGAGCCCCCTGGTGGGGGCGGGGAACTCCGGGAACGTGGACAGTGAGGCTCGACCATGACGCGGCACACCGAGGGACCCGAGCCGCGGCACACCGAGGGACTCGCCCCGCGCCGTATCGAAGGGCTGCTGCTGGGCCTCGCCGCAGGCGACGCCGCCGGCTGGCCCGCCGCCCGGCACCGTGCGGCCCGGATGCCCGAGTGGACCCGCCGGCTCACCCGCGAGCTGGACACCTTCGCCGAGCAGAACGCCACGACGACCCTCCCGGTGCCGATCGCGCTCAACCAGCCCCCGGAACCCCTGCGCCTCGGCCCCTCCGACGACGCCGAGTGGGCGGCGTTCGCCGCGGAAGCGGTCCTGCGGGCCGGCGACGACGACGTACTGGGCGACCTCAGCCGGGAACGCCGTATGCGCGCCGCCATCGACCTCACCTGGACCGCCGTGGCCTCCGAAGTCGCCGCGGCAGCGGAACGCGCCCCCGAGATCGAGTCCGCCGTACTGCCCCTGCGCGCCCGCATCTCCGTCCGCGCCGGACTCGGCAACCTCGCCGCCGGCCTGCGCCCGCCCGCCACCGGCCACGACAACCCGCACTACTTCGACGACGCCGCCTGCGTCCGCGCCTGCGTCCTCGCGGTGGCCCACCCCGGCGACCACCGACGCGCCGCCGACCTCGCCGAGTTCGACGCCCACTACACCCAGGACGGCGACGGCGTGCACGGCGCCCGGGCGATGGCGGCGGCCCTCGCGCTCGCCCTCGCCGCGGCCGACACGGACACCTGCCTGGACGCCGCGCTCGACGAGCTCCCGGCGGAGACGGAGATCGGCCGCAACACCCGCCACGCCCTGGCCCTGGCCAAGGACAGCGAGTCGGCCTTCGCCCTCGTCCCCCTCCTGGAACACCAGATCGTCGACCACGTCTACAGCTACGGCATCGCCGCCGCCGAGACGGTTCCCGTGGCCCTCGCCCTGACCGCCGCCGCCTGCGGCCGTATCGCCGAAGCCGTGCCCGCCGCCGCCTGCCTGTCCCGGGTCGCCGACTCCGCCCCCGCCCTCGCGGGCGCGCTCACCGGCGCCCTCGGGGGCGGCGCGGCCGTCCCGGAGACCTGGCGTGACGCCTGCCGCACCCTGTCCGGCTGCGCCCTCCCCCGCCTCACCGGCACCGATCTCGTGGAACTCGCCGGACTCCTGGAAGCCGCACAGCGGGCCCGACCAGGAGGATGATTCGGGGCATGACGCCCAAAGGAGATGAAAGCAACGGGCCCGGTCCGCACGGTCTGACCGAGCGGATCACCAACGCCCTGGTCGGAGCCGCCGTCGGCGACGCGCTCGGCGGGCCCGTCGAGGGCTACTCCCCCGACCAGATCACCGACCGCCACGGCGGACGCGTGCACGGCATCGTCGGTCCCTGGCACGGCGACGACTGGCGCACCGCCCGCCCCATCGCCCCGTACCACAAGGGCGACGGCCACGTCACCGACGACACCCTGATGACCCATGCGCTGGTACGGGTCTACGCCCGCGTCCGCGACCACCTCGACGCGTACGCCGTAGCCGACCATCTGGTCCCGGACCTGATGACGAACCCGCGCTGGGTCCCGGAGCTGGAGGCGGAGGCGCTGCCGGTGCAGCGCCTCTTCCTCGCCGAGAAGTGGCTCGTGGCCCGGCTGGCGTACGGCCACATGGACCCCCGGGAAGCGGGCGTCGGCAACATCGTCAACTGCGGGGCCGCGATGTACATGGCCCCCGTCGGCCTGGTCAACGCGGCCAACCCCGCCGCGGCCTACGCCGAGGCGCTGGACATCGCGGGCGCGCACCAGTCGTCGTACGGCCGGGAGGCCGCCGGGGTCCTCGCGGCGGCGGTCGCCGCGGCCACCGCGCCGGGCGCGACCCCGGAGTCGGTGGTGACCGCCTGTCTGTCCCTGGCGAAGGACGGCACGCGCACGGCGATCGAGAAGGTCTGCGAAGTGGCGCGCGAACACGGCGACTTCGAGTCGGCCCTGGTCCCCCTCCGCAAGGCGGTGGCCCCGTACGACACGGTCGGCCCCGACTACCGCGCCCCCTCCCTGGGCGCCCGCCGCCCCTCCCGGCTGCACTCCATCGAGGAACTCCCCGTCGCCCTCGGCATGGTGCTGGTCTCCGGCGGCGACTACCGGCAGGCGGTCCTGGGCTCGGTCAACTACGGCCGCGACTGCGACTCGATCGCCACCATGGCCGGTGCCGTCGCCGGCGCCCTGGGCTCGCCCGTCCCCGAGGAGTGGTCCAAGACGGTGGCGGAGGCCAGCCGACTGGACCTGTGGGAACCGGCCCGCACCCTGGCCGGGGTCGCTCGCGAGGTCTTCGAACGGGACGTACGCCGCCGACGCGCACACGAGCGGGCGTTCACGGCACTCGGAGGCACGGCATGCTCCGACTGACCTGGGTCCAGCCGGAGGACCTGGTGGGCCACGAACTCCGCCAGGCCCGTCTGGACGGCCGGGAACCGTCGAGGATCGAGGCGAGGTGGCGCGCGGCCGGCGGGCTGGACGCCCCGGAACGTGCGGGCGCCTCACCGCAGCGGGCCTCCCGCTATCTGCGCCTGCTGGCCGAGGATCTCCTGGACGAACTGGCCGATCTGCCCAGCACGCTGGCGGAGGACGAACCGACGGATCTGCAGCGGATCAGGGCACTGTGCCCGCAGTGGCCCGCGCCGTCTCCGGGCGGTCCCGCCCCCGCCCCGCTCGCCCTCGAGGCGTCCTGGCTGGGCCGGGCCATCGGCTGCCTCCTCGGCAAACCCGTGGAGAAGCTCCCCCTCGACGGCATCCGCGCCCTCGCCCGGTCCACCGGCAACTGGCCCCTGTCCACGTGGTTCACCGCGAAGGGCGTTCCCCGGGAGCTCCTCGACGCGCACCCCTGGAACCGCCGCTCCGCCGGGACCTCCCTCGCCGAGAACATCGACGGGATGCCCGAGGACGACGACCTCAACTACCCGCTCCTCGACCTCCTCCTGCTCCAGCGCCACGGGAGGACCTTCACCACCACCGACGTGGCAGGGCTCTGGCTGGCGGAACTCCCGCCGGGCCGCACCTTCACGGCGGAACGCGTCGCCTTCCGCAACCTCCTCGGCGGGATCGAGCCCCCGCACACCGCCCGGCACCGCAACCCGTTCCGCGAGTGGATCGGTGCCCTGATCCGCGCCGACGTGCACGGCTGGACCAACCCCGGCGACCCCGCGGCCGCCGCCGAGCAGGCCCATCGCGACGCCGTTCTCACCCACACCGCCAACGGCGTCTACGCGGCGATGTTCACGGCAGCCGCCCTCGCCGCCGCGGCCACCGGCACCCACGACGTCCACGCCTGTCTGCGCACCGGCCGCACGGTGGTCCCGCCCCGCTCCCGCCTGGCGCGGGCGATCGACCACGCCCTCCGCCTGGCCGCGCAGCACCCGGACTTCGACGATGTCGTGGACGAGCTGCACGCCACCTACTCCGGCAGCCACCACTGGGTCCACGCCGTCCCCAACACCGCCCTGATCGTCGCCGCCCTCAGCCACGCGGACGGCGACTTCACCGGCTCCATCTGCCGTGCGGTCTCCGGCGGCTGGGACACCGACTCGGCCGGAGCGACCGCCGGCAGCGTCGCCGGACTCCTCGCCGGCACCCCCGGCGCGCTCCCCGACCGCTGGCGGGCACCGCTGAAGAACCGGCTCGCCACCACCGTCGCCGACTTCGACGGCACCGGCTTCGACACCCTCGCCCACCTCACGCACCTGGAGGCGACCCGCTCATGACCCACATCGTCGTGCTCGGCAGCACGAACATGGACCTCGTCACCTATGTCGGCAAGGCTCCGCAGCGCGGCGAGACCGTGACGGGACGGGAGTTCCGCACCGTCCCCGGCGGCAAGGGCGCCAACCAGGCGATCGCCGCGGCCCGCGCCGGTGCCACGGTCTCGATGATCGGCGCGGTCGGCAACGACGCCTTCGGCATGCGCCTGCGCGACACGCTCGAGCACTCCGGCGTGGACACCGACTTCCTGCGCACGGTCGAGGGACAGTCCGGTACCGCGCACATCGTGGTGGACGACGAGGGCGGCAACTCCATCGTCGTCATCCCCGGCGCGAACGGCACCGTCGACCACCTCTCACCCGGTGACGAGGGCCTGATCGCCACCGCCGACGCCGTGCTGCTGCAGCTGGAGATCCCGCCGGCCGCGGTCCTCGCGGGCGCGGCGGCGGCCCGCCGGCACGGCGTGCGCACCTTCCTCACCCCCTCGCCCGCCCAGCCGCTTCCCCCCGAGCTCTTCGCCGCTGTCGATGTGCTGGTCCCCAACGAGTACGAGGCCGTCACCCTCACCGGCCGCACCGACCCGCGGGAGGCGGCCGCCGCTCTGCTCGAGGTGGTCCCGGAGGTCGTCGTCACCCTGGGCGCGACGGGCAGCCTGTACCTGGCACGGGGGCAGGAGCCGCTGGTGGCCCCCGCGCCCCGGGTGAAAGCGGTGGACTCCACGGGCGCCGGCGACACCTTCGTCGGCGCGCTCGCGGTGGCCCTCGCCGAGGAGAAGCCGGTGCGTGAGGCCCTGTCCTGGGCGGCCGCGGCGGCGGCCCTGTCCGTGCAGCGGGAGGGGGCGTCCGCGTCGATGCCGTACCGCCCGGAGATCGAGGCGCAGTACACCGCATGAGTACGTCCGCCACGCACACGCAAGCGAGTGTCCCGCAGCCCCTCGCCGGCCTGCGGGTCCTGGACCTGGCCACCCTCTTCGCCGGCCCCATGGCCGCCACCCTGCTCGGCGACTTCGGCGCCGAGGTGATCAAGGTGGAGCATCCGGGCCGGCCCGACCCGTCCCGGGGGCACGGCCCGGCGCGGGACGGTGTCGGCCTGTGGTGGAAGGTCCTCGGCCGCAACAAGCACGCCGTCACCCTCGACCTGTCCAAACCCGGCGGCCGCACGACCCTGCTCCGCCTCGCCGCCACCGCCGACGTGGTGATCGAGAACTTCCGTCCGGGCACCCTGGAGAAGTGGGACCTGGGCTGGGCGGAGCTGTCCGCCGCCAACGCCCGGCTGGTCCTCGCCCGGGTCACGGCCTTCGGCCAGTTCGGCCCGTACGCGCACCGGCCCGGCTTCGGCACCCTCGCCGAGGCGATGAGCGGCTTCGCGGCCCTCACCGGCGAACCGGACGCGCCGCCCACCCTCCCGCCGTTCGGGCTCGCGGACTCGGTCGCGGGCCTGGCGACGGCCTACGCCGTGCTGACGGCGCTGGCCGCCCGCGAGCGGACCGGCGAGGGGCAGGTCGTGGACATGGCGATCATCGAGCCGATCCTGGCGGTCCTCGGCCCCCATCCCACGTGGTACGACCAGCTCGGCCACGTCCAGGAACGCACCGGCAACCGGTCCGCGAACAACGCCCCGCGCAACACCTACCGCACAGCCGACGGCCTCTGGGTCGCCGTCTCCACCTCCGCGCAGTCGGTGGCGGAGCGGGTGATGCGGCTGGTGGGCCGCCCCGAGCTGATCGAGGAACCGTGGTTCACCACGGGCGCGGACCGTGCCGCTCACGCCGACGTGCTGGACGAGGCGGTGGGCTCCTGGATCGCGTCGCGCACCCGCGACGAGGTTCTCGCGGCCTTCGAGAAGGCGGAGGCAGCGGTGGCCCCCGTCCAGGACGTACGGGCCGTGATGACGGACCCGCAGTACCAGGCGCTGAACACGATCACCACCGTCGACGACCCCGAACTGGGCCCCCTGCGCATGCAGAACGTCCTCTTCCGTCTCTCCTCGACCCCCGGCGCGATCCGCTGGTCCGGCCGGCCGCACGGCGCCGACACGGACGCGGTGCTCACCGAGCTGGGCCTCACGCCGGCCGAGCTGCGCGCCCTGCGCGAGGAGGGCGCCCTGTGACACCGTTCCCGCTCACCTGGCTCTACGTCCCGGGCGACCGCCCGCACGTCGTGGCCAAGGCGCTGGCCGCGGGGGCCGACGCGGTGGTGATCGACCTGGAGGACGCGGTCGCCCCGGACCGCAAGGAGTACGCCCGTACGGCCACGGCCGAGCGCCTCCGCGAGCGCCAGCCGGTGCCGGTGCACGTCCGTGTCAACGCCCTGGACGGCCCCTGGGCGGACGCGGACCTCACGGCGCTGGCCGCGCTGCCGGGCGTGTCCGGGCTGCGGCTTCCGAAGGTGTCGTCACCGGCGCAGATCAGGCAGGTCGCGGTGACCACTCCGCTGCCCCTGTACGCCCTTCTGGAGTCGGCCCTCGCCATCGAGCACGCCTACGCCATCGCCGGCGCCCACCCGGCCCTGCGAGGCATCTCGCTCGGCGAGGCGGACCTGCGGGCCGACCTGGGTCTACGCGGCGACGCCGGCCTCGACTGGCCCCGCTCCCGCGTGATCGTCGCCGCCCGTGCGGCGGGCCTGCCCCCACCGCCCCAGTCGGTCCACCCCGACATCCGTGACCTGGACGCCCTCGCCGGGTCCTGCGCCCGCGGCCGCGCCCTCGGCTTCCTGGGCCGCGCGGCCATCCATCCCCGCCAGCTGCCGGTGATCGAGCGGGCGTACCTGCCCACCTCGGCGGAGATCGAGCAGGCCGAGACGATCATCAAGGCGGCGGCCACCACCGAGGGTGCGCAGGCCCTCCCGGACGGCCGCTTCGTCGACGCGGCGGTGGTGGCGACGGCCCAGCGGACGCTGTCCCTGGCCCGCAGGGGCTGAGCCCGCCGCCGCACACGCCGAGGGGCGCCCGGAAGAATCCGGGCGCCCCTCGGTGACGTGGAACCGGCCGTCAGCCCTTCTTCGTCGCCGACTCGGCCTCGTCGTCGACCGACTCATGCGGCGAGTCCTGCGGCGTGTCCTCCTGCGGGTCCCCGGTCGAGTCCTGGGACTCGGACCGCGGAGAGTCCGACGACTCGTGCGCCTCGGGCTCACCGTCCTCGCCGGGCGCGTCGCCGACGGCGGCGGGTTCGACCACCGCTTCCCGGCCCGGCCGCTTCTTGGCCGACACCACGATGTACGTCACCGCCAGCAGGAACAGGATCAGCGCGGTCCAGTCGTTGAGGCGGAGGCCCAGGATGTGGTGGGCGTCGTCCACGCGCATGTACTCGATCCAGCCGCGGCCCACGCAGTACGCGGCGACGTACAGGGCGAACGCCCGGCCGTGGCCCAGCTGGAAGCGGCGGTCGGCCCAGATGACCAGGAGGGCGACGCCGATGCACCAGAGCGACTCGTAGAGGAACGTCGGGTGGTAGTAGCCCGGCACCCGGCCGCCCTCGGAGGAGGTGATGTGCAACGCCCACGGAACATGCGTCTCGCGTCCGTAGAGCTCCTGGTTGAACCAGTTGCCCCAGCGGCCGAGGGCCTGGGCGAAGGCGATGCCGGGCGCGACGGCGTCGGCGTACGCGGGCAGCGGGATGCCCCGGCGCCGGGCGCCGATCCACGCCCCGACCGCGCCCAGGGCGACCGCGCCCCAGATGCCCAGGCCGCCCTCCCACACCTTGAAGGCGTCCACCCAGTCACGGCCCGCGCTGAAGTACAGCTCGTAGTCCGTGATCACGTGGTAGAGGCGGCCACCGACCAGGCCGAAGGGCACGGCCCAGACGGCGATGTCGGCGACCGTGCCGGCCCGCCCGCCACGGGCGATCCAGCGCCTGTTGCCGAGCCAGACGGCGACGAAGACGCCGATGATGATGCAGAAGGCGTAACCGCGCAGCGGAATGGGGCCGAGGTACAGCACCCCGCGCGACGGGCTGGGAATGTAGGCAAGTTCCATGGCAAGGTCGACGCTACCGTGCCGGGCCGCGAGGACGGCAAGCAGCCCGGCAACGGGTCCGTAACGGGCACGTGAGAAAACACGCTTACCCGGCGTTGGCCGCCTCCACCATCTGCTTGAGCTTCTCCGGGGTCATCGTCCGGTCCTGGAAGATGTTCTTGCCCTCGAACAGGACCGTGGGCGTGCCGGACAGGCCGGCGGCCTCGAAGGCCTGGTGGGACTTGTTCACCCAGCTGTCGTGGGTGCCGTCGTTGACGCACTTGCGGAACGCGGGGGTGTCGAGGCCGTTCACCTTGCCGGCCAGCTGGATCAGCTTGTCGTTGTCCGCGAAGGCGTCGGCGGTCTCCGGAGGCTGGTTCGCGTACAGCACGTCGTGGTAGTCGCGGAACTTTCCGGCGTCCTGGGCGCAGGCCGCGGCGTTGGCCGCGCGCAGGGAGCCGGTGCCGTGGGTGTTGCCGTCGATCAGCCGGACGAGGTGGTACTCGATTCTGAGCTTGCCCGCGTCGGTCAGCTCGTGGAGCGTCGACCGGTACTTCGTCTCGAAGTACTGGCAGGCGGGGCAGCGGAAGTCCTCCCAGACCGTGAGCGTCGACTTGGCGTCGTCCTTGCCGACCGGGATCGCGAGGCCGTCCTTGCCCTGCGCGCCCGAGGGCGCCGCGACCGGGCCCGCGCCGCTGCTGCCCTTGTTCTTGCCCGCGTTCGCGGCGATCACGCCGATCACCGCCGCGAGACCGAGGACGCAGACGACGCTCGCGCCGACGATCAGTGCGCGCCGTCGCTTCTCCGCGGTCTTCTGCTTCTCGCGCTCGACCGCCATCCGCTCCCGGGCGGTGCGCTTTCCGTCACGGTTCTTCTCGCTCACACCCCCAGAACGAACCGGGGAGGCGCAGCGCGCCTCCCCGACCCGATGTCCACCCGTTCGGACTACGCCTGTCCGCGGACGCCCTTGGCGAGGTCGCCGGCCAGCCCGCGCACCGCCTCGAGGCCGGCCGCGTGGTCCGGCGCGTCCAGCATCCGCTTCACGAACGCCGAGCCGACGATGACGCCGTCGGCGAAGCCGGCGACCTCGGCGGCCTGGGCCGCGTTGGAGACGCCGAGCCCCACGCACACCGGCAGCCCGGTTCCGGTGGCCCGGGTGCGCTCGACCAGGTCCTGGGCCTGCGCGCCGACCGACTCGCGGGTGCCGGTGACACCCATCAGCGAGGCCGCGTAGACGAAGCCGCTGCCCACCGCGGTGATCTGGGCGAGCCGCTCGTCCTTGCTGCTGGGGGCGACGACGAAGGCGGTGCCGAGGCCGTGCTTCTCCGCGTGCTCCCGCCACAGGGCCGACTCCTGGACCGGCAGGTCGGGCAGGATGCAGCCCGCGCCGCCCGCCTCCGCGAGCTCGGCGGTGAAGCGCTCGACGCCGTAGCGGTCGATGGGGTTCCAGTACGTCATGACGAGCACCGGCTTCCCGGTCGCCTCGTGCGCCTCCCGGACCGTCCGCATCACGTCCGCGATCTTGACTCCGCCGCGCAGGGCGATGTCGTCGGCGGTCTGGATGACCGGGCCGTCCAGCACCGGGTCGCTGTGCGGCAGGCCCACCTCGACGACGTCGGCGCCGCCGTCGAAGGCGGCCTTGATCGCCTCGATGCCGCCGTCCACGGTCGGGAAGCCCGCCGGGAGATAGGCGATGAGCGCGGCCCGGCCCTCCGCCTTGGCGGCGGCGAGGGTGTCCGTCAACAGCTGGATGTTGCCGCTCACTTGGCGTCCCCCTCGATCTCGGCGGTGTCGGCTTCGTTGGCGGCCACCTCGGCGTCGGTGTCGTAGAGGCCGAAGTAGCGCGCGGCGGTGTCCATGTCCTTGTCGCCGCGGCCGGACAGGTTGACGACGATCAGCCCGTCGCTGCCCAGCTCCCTGCCGACCTCCAGGGCGCCGGCGAGGGCGTGGGCGCTCTCGATGGCCGGGATGATGCCCTCGGTGCGGGACAGCAGGCGCAGGGCCTGCATGGCGGCGTCGTCGGTGATCGCGCGGTACTCGCCGCGGCCGGAGTCCTTGAGGTAGGAGTGCTCGGGACCGATGCCCGGGTAGTCCAGACCGGCCGAGATCGAGTACGGCTCGGTGATCTGGCCCTCCTCGTCCTGCAGGACGTACGAGCGGGAGCCGTGCAGGATGCCGGGCTCGCCCGCGGTCAGGGTGGCCGCGTGCTCGCCGGTCTCGATGCCGTGCCCGGCGGGCTCGCAGCCGATCAGGCGGACGCCCTCGTCGGGGATGAAGGCGTGGAAGAGGCCGATGGCGTTGGAGCCGCCGCCGACGCAGGCGACGGCGGCGTCGGGCAGACGGCCTGCCCGCTCCAGGAGCTGGCGGCGCGCTTCGACGCCGATGACCCGGTGGAAGTCGCGGACCATGGCCGGGAACGGGTGCGGTCCGGCGACCGTGCCGAACAGGTAGTGGGTGTGGTCGACGTTGGCGACCCAGTCCCGGAACGCCTCGTTGATGGCGTCCTTCAGCGTGCGGCTGCCGGACTTCACGGCGACGACCTCGGCGCCGAGCATGCGCATGCGGGCCACGTTCAGGGCCTGGCGCTGGGTGTCGATTTCACCCATGTAGATGGTGCAGTCGAGGCCGAAGAGGGCGCAGGCGGTGGCCGTCGCGACGCCGTGCTGGCCGGCGCCGGTCTCCGCGATGACGCGGGTCTTGCCCATGCGCCGGGTGAGCAGGGCCTGCCCGAGCACGTTGTTGATCTTGTGGGAGCCGGTGTGGTTGAGGTCCTCCCGCTTCAGGAAGACCCGGGCGCCACCGGCGTGTTCGGCGAACCGGGGCACCTCGGTGAGGGCACTGGGGCGGCCGGTGTAGTTGACGAGCAGGTCGTCGAGCTCACGGGCGAACTCGGGGTCGGCCTTCGCCTTGTCGTACTCGACGGCGACCTCGTCCACGGCGGCGACGAGGGCCTCCGGGATGAACTTTCCGCCGAACGCGCCGAAGTAGCCCTCGGCGCTGGGCACCTGGCCGGTGGGGTCGGGAATGAAGAACTCGCTGGGCATACGAATACCTCGCAGGGGCGTCAGCCCCGGGTAGCCGGTCTTGGGGTACGAGTACGCGTGCGCTGCCGTCGACGGTGCTTTCCTGGCGGATCGCCTTACAGCCGACCGAGTCGGATGATGGGTGGGCGAAGGGCCGGGGGTCCGGGGGCGGAGCCCCCGGTCGGTCCGAGCAACCGGGTGAGGATCAACCGGCGTTCACAAGGAGCGCCCGCTCAGCTCACCACAGGTGACGCGCACGCGGGCCGACGCCATCGCATGCCGTTCACCTGACCGGGCTCGTCACCGATCACATAGCGGACCCGCCGTCCGTGCACCCGTCGCGCGGGGGCACGGCAGCCGCGGGGCCGGCAGCCACGGGCGAGGCGGGCATAGGCGTCCCGCGTCGCCGGGGTGATCGGAAGCATCATCGGGATCAGCCTATCGAAGGCTCAGCTCCGGCCGTGCCGCAGCGCGGGGTGCTCGCCCGCCGCGACCAGGTCGGAGACGGCGGCCTTCGGGTCGCGCCCGGTGACGAGGGACTCGCCCACCAGGACCGCGTCGGCACCGGCGTTGGCGTAGGCGATGAGGTCGTGCGGCCCGCGCACACCGGACTCGGCGACCTTGACGAGGTTGTCGGGGATCTCCGGGGCGACCCGCTCGAAGGTGCCGCGGTCGACCTCCAGCGTCTTCAGGTTGCGCGCGTTGACGCCGATGATCCGGGCACCGGCGGCCACGGCCCGCTCGACCTCCTCCTCGTCGTGCACCTCGACCAGCGGGGTGAGTCCGATGGAGACGGCGCGCTCGATCAGCGACTCGAGGGCCGGCTGGTCCAGGGCGGCGACGATCAGCAGCGCGAGGTCGGCGCCGTACGCCCGGGCCTCCCACAGCTGGTACGACGTGACGATGAAGTCCTTGCGCAGGACCGGGATGTCCACGCGCGCCCGGACGGCCTCCAGGTCGGCCAGCGAGCCACCGAAGCGACGCTGTTCGGTGAGGACCGAGATGACGGCGGCACCGCCCGCCTCGTAGTCCGCTGCGAGGGCCGCCGGGTCGGCGATCGCGGCCAGCGCGCCCTTGGAGGGGCTGGAACGCTTGACCTCGCAGATCACCTTGACGCCGTCACCCTTGAGCGCGGCCACCCCGTCCTTGGCGGCGGGGGCCTTCGCCGCACGGTCCTTGAGCTCGTCGAGGCTGACGCGTGCCTGCCGCTCCGCGAGGTCGGCACGGACTCCGTCGATGATCTCGTCGAGCACACTCACGCGAGCGGCCCCCTTCCAGACGGTCGTTCCTTCGGGCTTTCGCAAACCCGTGGTCAATGCGATGGTATCCGGATGTCCACGAAGGCCCTGCATCCGAGCTGTGCCGGTCCCACAAGCTGGACGTTCTCCTGAGCGGTCAGGGATGCAGCAAACCGCCGAACGGCAGGTTCCGGACGACGGTGAAGACCAGCAGCAATGCGCCGATGGCCCACATCTGCGCCCGCCCGGCCTCGATCCGCACCGGCCGGCCGCGCACCGCGCGGACCACCCAGACGGTCCACAGCACCGCGAAGCCGAAGTAGGCGGCCACGCCCGCCGCGTTGTCGTGCAGGGCGGTGAGCAGGTCGCCGTGGACGAAGGCGTGCGCGCTGCGCAGCCCGCCGCAGCCGGGGCAGTACAGGCCGGTGAGCCGGTACAGGGGGCACACCGGGTAGTGGCCCGGCTCGTTGGGGTCGACCGTGCCGACGTACGCGAAGGCCCCGGCGACGGCCGCGAGGATGCCGGCCGGTACGGCGAGCCGGCCCCACGGCGCGGTGGGCGGGGTGGTGCGCGGGGCGGTGCGGCTGTCGGCGTTCACGCTGGCATTCTGCCCCGCACGCCCGCCGCACGCGCGCGAGGGGCGGCCCGCACCATCACCTCGGTACGGGCCGCCCCTCGCGGGAGACGGTGGTGCTCAGCCCTCGACGCCGGCCGGCTCCCGGGTCGGGACGGGGGCCGCGTGCGCGGTCGCGTGCGTCTGCTTCGGCTGGCCGAGACCCATGGCGCGCATGGCGGCGCCGACGACGCCACCGAGCACCACGATCACCATGCCGGCCCAGAAGCCGACCGGCTGGGCCATCACCATGAAGGCGCCCGCGACGCAGAAACCGATGAAGGCGATGGTGACGCCGGTCCAGGCGGCCGGGGTGTGACCGTGGCTGCTGCCCGCCATGACTTGCTCCTCGTTGCTGTGTACGTGTCGTAGTACGCGTCGTACGTTTCCGAGCTCGCCCGTCACTCTCCGAGCCGCTCGCTCACGTCCATTGTCCCGTACTCGGGCGCGTGCCGGACGCGGGGGTGGCGTCTGGTTCGCCACATCCGGCGACCGCCGGGAGGTACTGCTCTCAGGCGCCGGTCGGGTCCTCGCCGCGGTCCAGGGCCTTCCAGATCTCCTCGGGACGCTCCGGGTCCACCGGACGGGCCTTGCGCCGCGGCCGGTCGGCCCCGCGCTCGTAGCGGCCGGACATGGCGGGCCACAGGCTGCCGTAGCGCAGGGCGAGCAGCCCGGCGAGCAGGATCAGGACGCCGCCCACGGCCGCGACGTACGGCCAGCCGGTGTGGCTGAGGGCGGCCACGGTGGCGGAGGTGTCGCCGGTGGCCTGTGCGGCCTTCTCGTCCAGCGCGGAGCTGTCGGAGGCCCCGACGAGGGCGGCGGCGACGATGCCGGCGCCGGAGAGCGCGAGTAGGGCGGCGACGACGAGGCGGCCGGCCCGGCGGACGGCGAAGACGGCGACGAGCGCGGCGAGGCCCACTATGGCGAGGGCCGCGGGGACGCCCGTGACGTCACTGCCCTTGGCGGTCAGCGGGAACGCGCCGCCGGCCACCGCGGCGGTGCCCTCCGACCAGCGCTGCCGGGTCGCGAGCAGCGCCACGGCCGCGCCGAGCGCACCGCACAGCAGGGCCACGGCGAGGCTCCGCCGGCCGGACCGGGCGGGCGCGGCGGCTTCGGAACGGGGGTGAGGTACGGCAGTCACGTGCTCCACTATCGCCTGAACCCCGGGCGAACCGTCACCCGGGGTTCGTCGAGGGACGGTCAGGCCCTTCCGAGCCGGTTGGCCGTGTGCACCGCGCGCAGCACGGCCGCGGCCTTGTTGCGGCACTCCTGGTCCTCGGCGACCGGGTCGGAGTCGGCGACGATGCCCGCGCCCGCCTGCACGTAGGCGGTGCCGTCCCGGAGCAGGGCGGTACGGATGGCGATGGCGGTGTCGGAGTCGCCGGCGAAGTCGAGGTAGCCGACGCAGCCGCCGTACAGGCCGCGCCGGGAGGGCTCGAGTTCGTCGATGATCTGCATGGCGCGGGGCTTGGGGGCGCCGGAGAGGGTGCCCGCGGGGAAGCAGGCGGTCAGCACGTCGAAGGCCGTGCGGCCGCCGGCGACCTGGCCGGTGACCGTCGAGACGATGTGCATGACGTGCGAGTAGCGCTCGACGGACATGAAGTCCACGACCTCCACCGAGCCGGGCTCGCAGACCCGGCCGAGGTCGTTGCGGCCGAGGTCGACCAGCATCAGGTGCTCGGCGCGCTCCTTGGGGTCGGCGAGCAGTTCCTCGGCGAGCGCCTGGTCCTCCTGCGGGGTGGCGCCGCGGTGCCGGGTGCCGGCGATGGGGTGGACCATCGCGCGCCCGTCCTCGACCTTCACCAGCGCCTCCGGGGAGGAGCCGACGACGTCGAATCCGTCGAAGCGGAAGAGGTACATGTACGGCGACGGGTTGGTGGCCCTGAGGACCCGGTACACGTCCAGCGCGCTCGCGGTGCACGGGGTCTCGAAGCGCTGGGAGGGCACGACCTGGAAGGCCTCGCCGGCGCGGATGCGCTCCTTGACGTCCTCCACGGCCGCCCGGAAGTCGGGGCCGCCCCACAGGGCGGTGTACTCGGGCAGCTCGGAGGGCGGCAGGACGGCCGGGGGCTGGGCGACCGCCCGGGTCAGGTCGGCCTCCATGGCGTCGAGGCGGGCCACGGCGTCGGCGTACGCCTCGTCCACGCCGGTGTCGAGGTCGTTGTGGTTGATCGCGTTGGCGATCAGCAGGACCGATCCCTCCCAGTGGTCCATGACGGCGAGGTCGCTGGTGAGGAGCATGGTCAGCTCGGGCAGCCGCAGGTCGTCGCGCTCGCCGGGGCCGATCTTCTCCAGGCGGCGGACGATGTCGTAGCCGAGGTAGCCGACCATGCCGCCGGTGAAGGGCGGCAGGCCCTCCTGGTGCGGGGTGTGCAGGGTCTGGAGGGTGGCGCGCAGGGCGGCGAGCGGGTCGCCGTCGGTGGGGACGCCGACGGGCGGGCTGCCGAGCCAGTGGGCCTGGCCGTCACGCGCGGTGAGCGTCGCGTCGGAGCGCACGCCCACGAAGGAGTAGCGGGACCAGGAGCGGCCGTTCTCCGCGGACTCCAGCAGGAAGGTGCCGGGGCGCTCGGCGGCGAGCTTGCGGTAGAGCGCGACGGGGGTGTCGCCGTCGGCGAGGAGCTTGCGCGTGACCGGGATGACACGCCGGTCGGTGGCGAGCTTGCGGAAGGTCTCGAGGTCCATGGCGGCAGACCTTACTGAGCGGAGTCGGGTCGGCCGGAATCGGCGTCCTTGAGCAGGACGTCCTCGTCGAAGCAGGTGCGGGCGCCGGTGTGGCAGGCCGCGCCGACCTGGTCGACCTTGACCAGCACGGTGTCGGCGTCGCAGTCCAGGGCGACGGACTTCACCCACTGGAAGTGGCCCGAGGTGTCGCCCTTGACCCAGTACTCCTGGCGGCTGCGCGACCAGTAGGTGCAGCGGCCCGTGGTGAGCGAGCGGTGCAGCGCCTCGTCGTCCATCCAGCCGAGCATCAGCACCTCGCCGGTGTCGTACTGCTGGGCGATGGCGGGCAGGAGCCCGTCGGCGCTGCGCTTGAGGCGCGCGGCGATCTCCGGGTCGAGGCTGCTGGGCCGGGGCGTACCGGTCGTACTGGTCATGGGTGCCATTGTGCCGCGCGGGACCGACAGTGACGGTGCGTGTCCACGGGCCGGACGCGCCGGGGACCGTACGGCCGGTGCCTGCTGGGCGGACCCGGTACGGGGTCGTAGGCTGACAGCATGTCGACCTTCGCCAAGCGTGAACGGCTCCTGCTCGCCGACCTCTTGGAAACCGTCGGTCCGGACGCCGAGACCCTCTGCGAAGGCTGGCGGACCCGGGACCTCGCCGCGCACGTGGTGGTTCGCGAGCGCCGGCCGGACGCCGCCGGGGGAACCCTGATCAAGCCGCTGGCGCCGCGCCTCGAGAAGGTGACGGCCGAGTACACCGCGAAGCCGTACGAGGAACTCATCCAGCTGATCCGTACCGGCCCGCCGCGCTTCTCGCCCTTCCAGCTCAAGCAGATCGACGAGGCGGCCAACATCGTCGAGTTCTACGTCCACACCGAGGACGTCCGCCGCGCCCAGCCGGACTGGAGCCCGCGCGAGCTGGACCCGGTGTTCCAGGACGCCCTGTGGTCGCGGCTGGAGCGCACCGCGCGGCTGGTGGGCCGGGGGGTGCCGACCGGTCTCGTGCTGCGCCGCCCGGACGGCCAGACGGCGGTCGCCCATCGGGGTACTCCGGTGGTCACGGCGACCGGGGAGCCGTCGGAGCTGCTGATGTTCGTCTTCGGCCGGCAGAGCGCCGCCAAGGTGGAGCTGGACGGCGAGGCGGACGCGATCACCCGGCTGCACGAGTCGAGGCAACTGGGTATCTGAGGAGAGGACTCGCCGTGATCAAGGTCGCGATGACGAGCGTGTTCGTGGACGACGTGGTGAAGGCGCACGCCTTCTACACGGACGTCCTGGGTTTCGAGACCCGGCTGCACATGGACCTGGGCGGCGGCACGCTGTTCGTCACGGTAGGGGCGGCCGAGGGCGCCCAGCCCGACCTCCAGCTGCTGCTGGAGCCCGGCGAGGGCCCCATCGCGGAGCCGTACCGCACGGCGCTGTACGAGGCGGGGATCCCTTGCATCGTCTTCTCCGTGGACGACCTGCGCGCCGAGTACGACCGCCTGCGCGGCCTGGGTGTCCGGTTCACGCATCCGCCGCAGGAGCAGGGGCCGGTGCTGGCGGCGGTGTTCGACGACACGGTCGGCAATCTGGTGCAGCTCACCCAGCCGAAGGGGTGAGCCTCAGCCCGGGAGTTCGGCGCGGCGCAGACCGGGGACGCACAGGGCGACGACCCCGCCGAGCCCGCAGACGGCCGCGCTGCCGACGAACACCGGTCCGAGGCCCCAGGTCCCGATCGCGGCGGCCGCGAAGGGCATGCTCAGCGGGGCGAGTCCGAGGCTGACCAGGCTGGAGAGGGCCGTGACCCGGCCGAGGTAGGCGGGGTCGGCCTGGGTCTGCAGCAGGGCCCCGCACATGGCGCCGCTGAGCCCGGCGAGGAGCCCGATGAGGAGGGCCACCGCGATGGCCGCGCCGAGGCTCGGGACGTAGGCGAGGGCGCCGATCGCGACGGAGCCCGCCAGGATGGCGTACGCGGCGACCAGTCCGGCGCGCGGCAGCCGGCCCCGGACGGTCAGCAGCAGCGAGGCGGCGCCCGCGCCGACGCCGAACCCGGCCAGCACCGAGCCCATGCCCGAGGCACCCCAGCCGCGGTGGTCGGCGAGCAGGGTGAGACCGACGTTGAGCGGTCCGACGAAGCCGAAGTCGCCGAGGGCGATGGCGAGCATCAGCGGGGCCAGGACGCGGTGGCCGCGGACATGGCGCAGACCGGCCCGGAGATCCCGCCAGGGCGTCGTTCCCCGGGCGCCGGACCGGTCGTCCGCCGGCAGCTCCCGGACCCGTACGGAGCACAGCAGGGGCACCGACACCGCGATGAGCAGTCCCGCGAGGGCGAACGCGGCCGACGCGCCGCCGGCCGCCACGCCCAGGCCGCCGAGCGGGGCCCCGACGACGCTCGCGAACCGGATCGCGAGGCCGCGCAGGCCCTGCACCCGGGCGAGCTGTGCCTTGCCGGTGATCCTCGCCGGGAGTGCGCCCACGGCGGGCATGAACACGGCGTCGACGGTGCCGAAGACAAGGGCCAGCAGGGCGAGCGGCCACAGCCCGGGGCTGGTGACGAACAGCAGGGCGGCCACCGCGAGGACGGCGGCGCAGCGCACGGCGTCGCTGCCGATGACGACGCGGCGCGGGCCCAGCCGGTCGGCGAGGACTCCCCCGCCGAGCATCAGCACGGCCCTCGGCACGGCACTGACCGACATCACGACACCGGCCTCGGCGGGGGTGCCGGCCTGGACGGCGGCCCAGGACAGGGCGACGTAGTAGATGCTGTCGCCCAGCATCGAGGCGGTGTAGGCGCCGAGCCAGCGCCGGACGTTGGGGTCGCGGTGGGCGGGGCGGTCCTCGGCGACGGGGGCCGTGGGTATGAGGCTGTCGGTCACGGAAGGGGCCCTTCTCAGACGCGGAACGGGAAGCCGTACACGTGCAGCGCGACGTGCTCGCGCTTCCGGGCGTCGCCTGCGGCCTCGCGGCCGCGGGCCCGCTCGTCGTACCGCTTGATCACGTCGAGCAGTTCACGCTTCATCTCGGCCAGTTCGGCGGGTGTCAGCCGCAGCAGCGATTCGGAGTCGGAGGACGCCTCGTTCCACTCCCGGCCCCACTGCGCACGCTCGTCGAGGTAGGTGCGGTACATCTCGGAGCGCTGCTCCTGGAAGAGCCGGGAGGCCGCGAGATGGGCGGCGGCCTTCTCCGGCGCGTCCCGGAAGTCCTTGTCGCGGATGGAGACGCCGCCCGTGGCCGGCTGCCACCAGCGCTCCCGGGCGTCGGCGCTGCGCTGCTCGGCCTCCTCGACCAGGCCGTGCTCGGCGAGCTTGCGCAGGTGGTAGCTGACGAGCGAGACGGCCTCGTCGACCTGCTCGGCGAGCTGCGAGGCGGTCGCGGCCTCGGCCACGAACAGCAGCCGGTAGAGCTTCATGCGCAGCGGGTGGGCCAGCGCCTTGAGGGTGCCGAGGTCCGTGATCTGCCGCTGTTCCTTGCTTGCCATGCTCACGACTCTAGATGCGAAAGAAAAATTGCACAACGAATATTGCGCAACTTCTCTTTCGCATCTGATCGCGTCCGTGCATGAGAGAGCCCCGGCCACCCCATCGGGCGACCGGGGCCGACGCTCAGCGCGGCGTCACCGTACCGGGTGCCCCGCCTCCCGCAGAGTCTGCTTCACCTGGCCGATGCGCAGGTCCCCGAAGTGGAAGACGGAGGCGGCCAGGACCGCGTCGGCACCCGCCCCGATGGCCGGCGGGAAGTGGTCCAGCCTGCCCGCGCCTCCGGAGGCGATCACCGGGACGGTGACGTGCTTGCGGACGGCCGCGATCATCTCCAGGTCGTAGCCGTCCTTGGTGCCGTCCGCGTCCATGGAGTTGAGCAGGATCTCCCCGGCGCCCAGCTCGGCGGCCCGGTGGGCCCACTCGACGGCGTCGATGCCGGTGCCCTTGCGGCCGCCGTGGGTCGTCACCTCGAACGAGCCCGACTCGGTGCGCCGCGCGTCGACCGACAGCACCAGCACCTGCCGGCCGAAGCGCTCGGCGATCTCGCGGATCAGGTCCGGGCGGGCGATGGCCGCGGTGTTCACGCCCACCTTGTCGGCGCCCGCCCGCAGCAGCTTGTCCACGTCCTCGGCCGTGCGGACACCGCCGCCGACGGTCAGCGGGATGAACACCTGCTCCGCGGTGCGGCGCACCACGTCGTACGTCGTCTCGCGGTTGCCCGAGGACGCGGTGATGTCCAGGAACGTCAGCTCGTCGGCGCCCTCGGCGTCGTACACCTTGGCCATCTCGACGGGGTCGCCCGCGTCGCGCAGGTTCTGGAAGTTGACACCCTTGACGACCCGGCCGTTGTCCACGTCCAGGCAGGGGATGACTCGGACCGCCAGGGTCATGAGGTCACGGCTCCTCTGAATGCTTCTAGTTCCACTTCCACCAGGATGCGCGGGTCGACGAAGCCCTCGACGACCAGCAGGGTGGAGACCGGGCGCACCGCGTCGAAGACCTCTTTGTGGGCCCGGCCCGCGGCGTCCACGTCGCGCGCGTGGGTCAGGTACATCCTGGTCCGGAGCACCGACTCGGGACCGAGCCCGAACTCCGCGATCGCCTCCAGCGCGCTGGTGAAGGCCACCTTGGCCTGTTCGTAGGGGTCGCCCTCCCCGTACAGCACGGTGCCCTTGAAGGACGTCGTGCCGGCCACCAGCACCCGGTCACCCGCCGCGACGGCGCGCGCGAATCCGAAACTCTCTTCCCAGGGACTTCCGCTCTGCACGCGCCGCACGGCTTCGGACGTCATGACGACACAGCCTCCAAGGCCTCTTCCAGGGTGAACGCCTTCGCGTACAGGGCCTTCCCGACGATGGACCCCTCGACACCGAGGGGTACCAGCTCGGCGATGGCGCGGAGGTCGTCCAGCGACGACACGCCGCCGGAGGCCACGACCGGACGGTCGGTGGCCGCGCAGACGTTCTTCAGCAGCTCCAGGTTCGGGCCCTGCAGGGTGCCGTCCTTGGCGATGTCGGTGACGACGTAGCGGGCGCAGCCCTCCTTGTCGAGGCGCGCCAGCGTCTCGTAGAGGTCGCCGCCGTCGCGGGTCCAGCCGCGGCCGCGCAGGGTGGTGCCGCGCACGTCCAGGCCGACCGCGATCTTGTCGCCGTGCTCGGCGATCACCTTGGCGACCCACTCGGGGGTCTCCAGGGCGGCGGTGCCGAGGTTCACCCGGGTGCAGCCGGTGGCGAGGGCGGCGGCGAGGGTGTCGTCGTCGCGGATGCCGCCGGACAGCTCCACCTTGATGTCCATCGCCCTCGCGACCTCGGCGATCAGCTCCCGGTTGTCGCCCGTGCCGAAGGCGGCGTCGAGGTCGACCAGGTGCAGCCACTCGGCGCCCGAGCGCTGCCAGGCGAGCGCGGCCTCGAGCGGGGAGCCGTAGGACGTCTCGGTCCCGGACTCACCGTGCACGAGGCGGACGGCCTGGCCGTCACGGACGTCGACGGCGGGGAGGAGTTCGAGCTTGGCCATGGTCTACAGGGTTCCGATCCAGTTGGTGAGGAGCTGGGCTCCGGCGTCGCCGGACTTCTCGGGGTGGAACTGGGTGGCCCACAGGGCGCCGTTCTCCACGGCGGCCACGAAGGGCTTGCCGTGCGTCGACCAGGTGACCCGGGGGGACTCGATCACCGGGTTGTGGGTCTCCAGGGTCCAGTCGTGGACCGCGTACGAGTGCACGAAGTAGAAGCGGGCTTCCGGATCCAGGCCCGCGAACAGCTCCGAGCCGGCGGGGGCCTCGACGGTGTTCCAGCCCATGTGGGGCACGATGTCCGCCTGGAGCGGCTCGACCGTGCCGGGCCACTCGTCCAGGCCCTCGGCCTCCACGCCGTGCTCGATGCCGCGCGCGAACAGGATCTGCATGCCGACGCAGATGCCCATCACCGGCCGCCCGCCGGACAGCCGGCGGTCCACGATCCAGTCACCGCGGGCCGCGCGCAGCCCCTGCATGCAGGCGGCGAAGGCGCCGACGCCCGGCACCAGGAGGCCGTCGGCGTTCATCGCCCTGTCGAAGTCGCGCGTTATCTCGACGTCGGCCCCCACGCGCGCGAGGGCGCGTTCGGCGGACCGGACGTTGCCGAAACCGTAGTCGAAGACGACCACTCGCTTGGTGGCGCTCAATTCCACACCTCCAGCCGCATGACGCCCGCGACGAGGCACAGGCCCGCGCCGATCGAGAGCAGCACGACGAGGCTCGTGGGCATCTTCTGCTTGACGAAGGAGATGATGCCGCCGACGAGGAAGAGGCCGACGACGATCAGGAGGGTCGAGAGACCATTCATGGGGTTACAGCGCGCCCTTCGTGGAGGGGAGGATGCCCGCCGCGCGCGGGTCGCGCTCGCTGGCGTAGCGCAGCGCCCGGGCCAGGGCCTTGAACTGGCACTCCACGATGTGGTGCGCGTTGCGCCCGTAGGGCACGTGCACGTGCAGCGCGATCTGGGCCTGGGCGACGAAGGACTCCAGGATGTGCCGGGTCATCGTGGTGTCGTACTCGCCGATCATCGGCGCCATGTTCTCGGGCTCGGTGTGCACCAGGTAGGGGCGGCCGGACAGGTCGACCGTGACCTGGGCGAGGGACTCGTCCAGCGGGACCGTGCAGTTGCCGAAGCGGTAGATCCCCACCTTGTCGCCGAGGGCCTGCTTGAAGGCGGCGCCGAGCGCGAGGGCGGTGTCCTCGATGGTGTGGTGGGAGTCGATGTGCAGGTCGCCGTCGGTCTTCACGGTCAGGTCGAACAGGCCGTGCCGGCCGAGCTGGTCGAGCATGTGGTCGTAGAAGCCGACGCCCGTCTTGATGTCGGTCCGCCCGGTGCCGTCGAGGTCTATCTCGACCAGGACCGAGGTCTCCTTGGTGGTGCGCTCGATTCTTCCGACGCGACCGTCGCGAGTCATGCGTCCAGCTCCTTCTTCAAGTCACGTACCGCGTCGAGGAACGCGTCGTTCTCTTCGGGGGTCCCGGCGGAGACCCGCAGCCACCCCGGTACGCCGTTGTCACGGACCAGGACGCCCCGGTCGAGGATCTTCCGCCAGGCCTCGTGGGCGCTCTCGAACCGGCCGAACTGCACGAAGTTCGCGTCGGACTCGATGACGTCGTAGCCGCTCGCGCGCAGCTCGGCGACCAGCCGGTCCCGCTCCGACTTCAGCTGCTCCACGTAACCGAGCAGCGTGTCGGTGTGCTCCAGGGCGGCCAGCGCGGTCGCCTGGGTGATCGCCGACAGGTGGTAGGGCAGCCGTACGAGCTGTACTGCGTCGACGACCGCCGGGTCGGCGGCGAGGTAGCCGAGGCGCAGGCCCGCCGCGCCGAAGGCCTTCGACATGGTGCGGGAGACGACCAGGTGGGGCCGGCCCGCCAGCAGCGGCAGCAGCGAGTCGCCGTGGCTGAACTCGATGTAGGCCTCGTCCACGATCACCATCGACGGCTTGGCCGCCTGGGCCGCCTCGTACAGCGCGAGGACCGTCTCCGGCGGAACGGCGTTGCCGGTGGGGTTGTTGGGGGTGGTGATGAAGACGACGTCGGGCCGGTGCTCGGCGATGGCACGCTCGGCGGCGGCGAGGTCGATCGTGAAGTCCTCGTTGCGCGGACCCGAGATCCAGCCCGTGCCCGTGCCGCGCGCGATGAGAGCGTGCATCGAGTACGAGGGCTCGAAGCCGATGGCCGTCCGGCCCGGTCCGCCGAAGGTCTGCAGCAGCTGCTGGATGACCTCGTTGGAGCCGTTGGCGGCCCAGACGTTCTCGATGGCGAGCGGGTACTTGCCCGTCTTCGTCAGGTACTTGGCCAGCTCGGTGCGCAGCTGTACCGCGTCCCGGTCCGGGTAGCGGTTCAGGTCGCGGGCGGCCTCCCGCACCCGCTCCACGATCCGCTCGACCAGCGGCTCGGGCAGCGGGTAGGGGTTCTCGTTGGTGTTCAGCCGTACGGGGACGTCCAGCTGGGGCGCGCCGTAGGGGGACTTGCCACGCAGTTCGTCTCGTACGGGGAGATCGTCGATGCCGGTCACTTGCTCAGTCACTTGCTCTCGGGGACCTTCCAGCCGAACCTCGCCTTGATCGCCGCGCCGTGCGCGGGCAGGTCCTCCGCCTCCGCCAGCGTCACCACGTGGTGCGCGACCTCGGCCAGCGCGTCCTTCGTGTAGTCGACGACGTGGATGCCGCGCAGGAAGGACTGGACGGACAGGCCCGAGGAGTGACAGGCGCAGCCGCCGGTGGGCAGGACGTGGTTGGACCCGGCCGCGTAGTCGCCCAGCGAGACGGGCGCCCAGGGGCCGATGAAGATCGCGCCCGCGTTCTTCACGCGGTCGGCCACGGCGGCCGCGTCGGCGGTCTGGATCTCCAGGTGCTCGGCGCCGTAGGCGTCGACCACCCGCAGGCCCTCCTCGATGCCGTCGACCAGCACGATCGCGGACTGCCTGCCCTTCAGCGCCGGCACGATCCGGTCCTCGATGTGCTTGGTGGCCGCGACCTGCGGCTCCAGCTCCTTCTCCACCGCCTCGGCCAGCTCGACCGAGTCGGTGACCAGCACGGCCGCGGCCAGCGGGTCGTGCTCGGCCTGGCTGATCAGGTCGGAGGCCACGTGCACCGGGTCGGCGGTGTCGTCGGCGAGGATCGCGATCTCGGTGGGTCCGGCCTCGGCGTCGATGCCGATCCTGCCGGTGAAGTAGCGCTTGGCGGCGGCCACCCAGATGTTGCCCGGACCCGTGACCATGTTGGCGGGCGGGCAGGACTCGGTGCCGTGCGCGAACATCGCGACGGCGGTGGCGCCACCGGCCGCGTAGACCTCGTCCACGCCGAGCAGGGCGCACGCGGCGAGGATCGTCGGGTGCGGCAGCCCGCCGAACTCGGCCTGGGGCGGGGAGGCGAGCGCGATGGACGCGACGCCGGCCTCCTGGGCCGGTACGGCGTTCATGATCACGGACGAGGGGTAGACGGACCGGCCGCCCGGCGCGTACAGCCCGACGCGCTCGACCGGCACCCACTTCTCGGTCACGGATCCGCCGGGCACGACCTGGGTGGTGTGCGTGGTGCGGCGCTGTTCGCGGTGGACCAGGCGGGCCCGGCGGATGGACTCCTCCAGGGCCGCGCGCACGGCCGGGTCGAGGGCCTGGAGGGCGTCGGTGAGGGCCTGGGCCGGGACACGGACGGATTCCAGCCGTACTCCGTCGAACTTCTCGGCGAAGTCGATCAGCGCCGCGTCGCCACGATGATGCACGGCCTCGCAGATCGGACGCACCTTCTCCAGGGCGGCCTGAACGTCGAAGTCGGCTCGGGGCAGCAGGTCGCGCAGGGCGGGGCCCTCGGGAAGGGCGTCGCCGCGCAGATCGATTCGGGAAATCACAGGGTCAATTCTCTCAGACCGGCATCGGGAGCCGTCCGCGCGTATCAATGGCTGATACAGAACCTGGCCGGAACTCGGAAGATCGCCTTCACGTCTAGTGTTCCGGGCGTCACGCACCGGGCATGAACAGCTGTACGACGCAGGTGACTCACGAGTAGGCGGGGAGGCAGGGAAAGCGGTGACCGAAGGGGCAGGCATCCGCACCGGGGACCTGCCGGACGACCTGACCGCGGCCGAGGCGGGCATGTGGCAGGCCTTCCGCAACGGCAGCGTGTACGACCTCAGCAGCGGGGACGCCGCCGTGGACGATCCGCACGGCGGGCATCCCTGGGGGCCCGAGCGGAGCGTCAGGGCGCGGATCGTCTGCTGGCTGCTGCTGGACGGGCCGCCCGCGCTCGCGGGCCGGGTCTCCGCGCTGAAACTGGTCGGCGTGCGGGTCACCGGCACGCTGGACCTGGCGGGTGGCACGGTCACTCCGTACGTGGAGATGCGCGACTGCCGCTTCGACGACCAGATCCTCCTGCCCGAGGCCCGGTTCACCACGGTGCGCCTGGTGGACTGCGCGGTGCCGCGCCTGGAGGCGGCCCGGGTGCACACCGAGGGCGATCTGCACCTGCCGCGCTGCCGCTTCCAGAACGGGGTCCGGCTGACCGACGCCCACATCGGCACGGACCTGCTGCTCAACCAGGCGATCGTGTACCGCGACCGCAGTGGCCGCTCGATCGCCGCGGACGGCATGACCGTGGGCCAGGACCTGCAGGCGGAGCTGCTGGAGTCGCACGGCGAGCTGAGCCTGCGCAGCGCCAAGGTCGGCGTGTCGCTGAGCCTGCGAGGGGCGAAACTGGCCAACCCGTACTCCCGCCTGGCCCTGAACGCACCCCAGCTGACGGTGGAGCGCACCCTGTACCTGACCCCGGCCGGCGTGGGCAACCCGCTGCTGAGCGGCACGACTCCCGCGCGCGGGACGCGGATCCAGCGCTTCGAGTGCCAGGGCGGGGTGCGGCTGGACGACGGGCGGTTCGGGGACGCCGTCGACCTGGAGCGGGCCCGGTTCGTCCTCACCGACGACCAGGTGCTGTCGCTGCGCCGGGTGCAGACGCCGGAGCTGCGCTTCCTCGGGGACGCTCCGCAGCGCGGCCAGGTGCTGCTGTCCGGTGCCCGGATCGTCAACCTGGTGGACCGCGCGGCCAGTTGGCCCGGCCCGGGCAGTCTGCACATGGGCGGGTTCGCCTACGAGAGCCTGGTCCCGCGGGGGCCGTTCCCGCTGACCCGGCGCCTGGACTGGGTGGCGGCGGCCACCGCCGAGTACAACCCGGAGCCGTACGAGCGGCTGGCGGCGGTGCTGCGCGCGGCCGGGGAGGACGAGGACGCCCGCGAGGTGCTGCTCGCCAAGCAGCGCCGGCGCCGTGAGACGCTGCCGCCCGCCGCCAAGTGCTGGGGCTTCGTGCAGGACTGGGTGGTGGCGTACGGCTACCGGCCGGGCCGGGCCGCGGTGTGGATGGCGGTGCTGTGGGCGGCGGGCACGCTTGCCTTCTCGCACGCGGCCCATCCGCCGATGAACTCCGGCGGCCATCCGACCTGGAGCCCCGCCCTGTTCACGCTGGACCTGCTGCTGCCGGTGATCGACCTGGGCCAGGTCGGCCAGTGGCAGCTGCGCGGCGGCTGGCAGTGGCTGGCGGCGGCGATGATCATACTGGGCTGGATCCTGGCAACCACGGTGGCGGCGGGGGCGACCCGGCTGCTGCGGCGGAGCTGACGCCCGATTCGCCGGCAGGTGCGCCACAATGGTTGAACCATCACCCTTTACCCGTCCTTGACCGTGTGGCGTACAACCTTCGACAAGTTGCCCCGACCCTCTGGCGCAGGCCCGACCTGCGGTCTTTCAATGGTCAACACCATGGCTCTGCTGCCGGCGTTCCTCCGCCCCACCCGGATGACCCGACGTACCTCGCGCCCCGCCGCCCCACCACAGGCCGGCGACGAGGCCGTCCTCGACGCGCCCGACGAACGCCTCTCCCCCGCGCTGGTCGCGGCCGGCCGGGGCGAGTACGGCGCCGCCGCCGCCCTGCTCGCCACCACCCGCGCCGCCGCCGAGTGGGAGAACCGCGACCGGTACACCAAACGGCTCGCCGCCTTCGCCCGCTCACGCCCCGAGTGGTTCGAGGAGTGGCGCGCGGCCGCCCCGGACGACCCCGACGCGGCCCTCCTCCACGCCCAGCTCGCGGTGGACCGCGCCTGGCCCTCGCCGGCCCGCGCCGAGCTGCTGCGCGAGGTGAGCCCGCTGATCACGGCCGCCGCCCGCGCCGAGGACCGCGACCCGGTGCCCTGGCGGATCGCGCTCGACCACGCGCGCGGCTCCCTCGCCGGGCACCGCTACTTCGAGGAGCTGTGGGAGGCGGCGATCCGGCGGGCCCCGCACCACTACGGCTGCCACGTGGCCGCCCTGCGCTACCTGGGCACCTTCTGGCACGGCTCGCACAGCGAGTGCTTCGACTTCGCCGACCTGGCCGCGCAGGACGCCCCCGCCGACTCCCTCGTCCAGGCGCTCCCGGCCCGCGCGGCCTTCGCCTACCTCACCGACGGCTGCGGACCCGAGGTGCCCGGCGAGCGGCTGGAGGCGGCGGCCGACCGGGCGGTCGCGCTCTCCGGCCGCTTCCCGGCAGCCGCCCCCTGGCCCGCCGAGGTCCGCAACAAGCTGGTCTACGTCCTCGTACGGCTGGAACGCTGGGAGGAGGCCCGGACCGAGCTGCGCCGGATCGGCCCGTACGCCACGTCCTTCCCCTGGGACCGGTTCTCCGACGACCCGCTGGGGCACTTCCTGCGGCTGCGCGAGGCACTCCTGACGGGCGCTCCCCGCGCCACCCTGAGCGAGCTGGCGGCGCCGCCCCCGCGACCGCGGAACGACCACCGCGGCCGAGCAGCCGTTCCCGACCATTAGGCTGGGGCGCCGTGACCACCGTCCGTCTGCCCCTATTTCCGCTGAACTCGGCGCTGTTCCCCGGGCTCGTGCTGCCCCTGAACATCTTCGAGGAGCGCTATCGCGCCATGATGCGCGAGCTGCTGAAGACCCCCGAGGACGAGCCGCGCCGGTTCGCCGTCGTGGCGATCCGCGACGGCCACGAGGTGGCGCCGAGCGCCCCGGGCATGCCGGATCCGACCGCACAGCCCGAGCGGGGCCCGGCCGCCGGCTTCGGCGCCGACCCGCTGAAGTCCTTCCACGGCGTGGCCTGCGTGGCGGACGCGGCGACCATCCGGGAGCGCGCCGACGGCACCTTCGAGGTGCTGGCGACCGGGACGACCCGGGTGCGGCTGCTGTCCGTGGACACGTCGGGCCCGTTCCTGACCGCGGAGCTGGAGGAGCTGCCGGAGGACCCCGGCGACGAGGCGGGCGCGCTGGCCGAGGGCGTCCTGCGCGCCTTCCGGCAGTACCAGAAGCGCCTCGCGGGCGCCCGTGAGCGCTCGCTGTCGACGGGCGCCGACCTGCCGGACGACCCCTCGGTGGTCTCCTACCTGGTGGCGGCGGCGATGGTCCTGGACACCCCGACCAAGCAGCGCCTCCTCCAGGCGCCGGACACCGCCTCCCGCCTCCGCGACGAGCTGAAACTCCTTCGCTCGGAGACGTCCATCATCCGTAGTCTGCCGTCGTTGCCCGCGTTCGAGCTGACGCGGACGCCGACCAGCCAGAACTGAGCGAACCGAGGCCGACACCCCGATGGCGAAGAAGTCGAAGAAGCAGCAGTCCGTAGGCACCCCGGCGACGGTGTCCCTGACGGCGGCGGGCGTGGGCTTCACCCTGCACTCCTACGACCACGACCCCGCCCATCCTTCGTACGGCGAGGAGGCGGCGGAGGCGATGGGCGTCTCCCCCGACCGGGTCTTCAAGACTCTGGTGGCCGACGTGGACGGCGCCCTGACGGTGGCGGTGGTCCCGGTGTCCGGCACGCTGGACCTCAAGGCCCTGGCCGCGGCGGTGGGCGGCAAGCGGGCCACCATGGCCGACCCCACCCTCGCGGAGCGAACCACGGGCTACGTCCGTGGCGGCATCTCCCCCCTCGGTCAGCGCAAGAAGCTCCCCACGGTCCTGGACGACTCGGCGGCCTCCCACGACACGATCTGCATCTCGGCCGGCCGCAGGGGCCTGGAGGTCGAACTGACCCCCACCGACCTCACAGCCCTGACGGACGCGGTACTGGCCCCGATCGGCCGCGGCTGAGATCCTCCGCACCGGCCGAAGCCGGCCCACTCCGGTCAGCCCGCGTACGGCACCTCGGGGTCCCGGGGCCCGAACAGCGCCGTGAGCCCGAGATGCACCAGCAACCCGGCCAGCGGCCAGGCCAGCAGCGCACCCTTCGCCCCCAGCTTCAGCGGCGCCGAGAAGGTGACCCCCTTCCCCACCGCCTTCGCGTGAGCGATCACATCGGACCCGGGGCCCAGCCACACGCCCAGCCGCCACGCCAGGAAGGACCCGAGCAGCCCGCCGAGGCCCAGGGCCACGACGACCGGCACGCCCCCACGCCGCCGCAGCAGGAACACGACGATCGCGCTGACGGCCCCGAAGACCAGCCCGAGCAGCGCGAACGTTCCGTCCACCCCGATCGCCTGCTCCCCCTCGGTGTCCTTCAGATAGACGACCCAGCTCTTGTCGACCTGGTCACCGACCAGCGGCACATGCGGCGCCAGCCACCACCACAGGAGTCCCAGCAGCACCCCGCCGACCGCCGACGCCAACGTGATCAGGGCGGCGTCACGCACTTCGGTCTTCATCCCAGGGCCGTCCTGTTCGTACCAGCCCGCGACCGGCGCCCCGGCAGGCGGCGGTGCCTGCCAGACGTGGTGCGGGGAGTCGTCGTGCGGCGGCGGAGTCAGCGGTGCGGTCACCTGAATATCGTGCCAGGTCGTGCTGCGGGCCGCGTCACCGGACGGCGGCCCGGCGGTACGCCCAGGTCGCCACGGCCAGCGAGACCACTCCGACACCCGCGCACACCCCCAGGTCAGCAAGGACGACGGCCCAGTCGGGGTGTGCCCCGAAGGTCCGCGCGTATGCCTCCACGCCGTAGGTCGAGGGCAGCAGGTCCCGGGCCAGCCGTACGATCTCCGGCATCCGGTCGGGCGGCAGCACCCCCAGCAGCAGCGCCGCCGACATGCCCAGCTGACCGAGCAGCGTCGCCAGCTCGGGCCGCGGCGCGAGCAGCCCGCAGGCGGCGCCGAGCCCGGACAGCGCGGCTCCGGCGAGCGGGATCACGGCCACCAGGATCCACAGGTTGGACAACGGCAGCCCGAACAGCACGCACCCGAAGACGGCGGTCACCAACGTCCCGGGCACGGTGAACGAGGCGTACGCCGCCGCGGCGCCCAGCACCACCGCCGCGGGCGGCACCGGCAGCGTGGCGTAGTGGTCGAGCCCGCCGCTGGCCCGCAGGTGCCCGAAGTACTGCGACAGCAGATTGAGCGCGACGTACGCGACGACGAGCACCGAGGAGCCCGCCACCACGATCCGGGCCTCAGCGCCGCTGTCGACGACACCGCGCATCATCACGGCGATGCCGACGGACTGGAAGGTCGCCACGAACAGCAGCGGGATGCGCGCCACCCGGGCCCGGGACAGCTGCGCCCGGTAGACGGCCACCAGCGACGGCCACAGCCGCGCGGGCGGGCCGAGCTCGGCCGCGGGCCGGGCCGCCTCCGGCACGCCCCGGGCCCCTCCCGGCAGAACCTCCGCGGGTACGACACTCACGACGACCTGCTCCTCTTCCCCACGGCGGCCGGGCCACCGTTCCACAGGGACCATACGGCTGCGACGACTGTCGTGCTCACGCCTTCACCAGCCCCGCTCGTGCGGCCCCGCCCAGCGCCAGGTACACGTCCTCCAGGCTGGGCGTGGCGAGTGTGAAGTCGTCCAGGGCGGCGAAGGCGGCTCCACCGGTCACCGTGGCGACGGCGGCCCGGGCCTCCTCCGGAGCGAGCCGGAGCGTCCAGCGCCGCCCGGACTCCACGGCCCGCTCGCGCAGGCCGGCGACCTCGGGCACCTCCAGCGGCGCCCGCTCCCGCCACACCAGCTCCACCCGGACCTCGCCGGACACCTGTTCCTTCAGCCCGGCCGGGGTGTCACAGGCGATGACCCGGCCCTGGTCCAGCACGGCCACCCGGTCGAGGACGGTCTCGGCCTCGATGACGTTGTGGGTGACCAGCAGCACGGTCGTACCGCGTTCGGCCCGCCGCCGGTCCACGGCCGCCCACACCGCGCGCCGGGCCACCGGGTCCATGCCGGTGGTCGGCTCGTCCAGCACGAGCAGCGGGCGTTCCCCGACCAGGGCGGCGGCGAAGCAGGCGAGGCGCCGCTGTCCGCCGGACAGCTTCTTCAGCGCCCGCCCGGCGATCGGCGTGAGCCCCAGTTCCTCGAGTACGGCGTCCCGCTCGGCCCGCGCCCGGCGTACGTCCAGGCCGCGCAGGCGACCGGTGGTCTCGGCGGCGAGCGCGACGGTCAGCTCGTCCAGGGCGGAGGACTCCTGCCCCAGGTAGGCGAGGATCCGCGCGGCCCGCTCGGGGTGCCTGACGATGTCGTGGCCGAGGATCTCGACGCTGCCGGTGTCCGGCCGCAGCAGCCCGGTGAGCTGCCGTACGAGGGTGGACTTGCCGGCGCCGTTCGGCCCGAGCAGCCCGAAGATCTCCCCGCGCCGCACGTCCAGTTCCACGCCGTCGGTGGCCCGCACCTCCGGCGTGCCCGGCGTCCCGCGCCGCCCCTTCACGGGCGGGTAGGTCTTGCCGAGCCCGCGCACGCGTACGACCTCGTCATGCCGAAGTGCCTGTCCCGCGCGCGTACTCACAAGGGACGAGACTACGGGGTCCGGGGCCTTTACTCGCCTTTGGGGGCAGCCACGCGGATTCAGTCGGCGGCGGGTGCGTGCGGCTCGGTGGCCGCGGGCACGTCGACCTCCCGCCAGAATCCCGCCCGGATGGCGTAACGGTCGTGCTCGTCGATCTGGTCGTCCTTGTGGGCGAGCAGCCCGAACCGGGCGGCGTACCGCAGCAGCTCGCCGTCGATGCGGTGCGGGATGCGCGGGTACATCGTGGACAGCCGCTGCAGATGGCTCTGGTCGCCGAGCCGGGACATCCACCGGCGGGCGAAAACCTGCCCCACCTCGTACGGGTCGCCGCCGACCGTCGTGATGTCCTCCTCCCGGTCGGCCCACCGCTGCTCGGCGGTGGTCAGCTGGGCGAGCGTCGGCATGGACGCCACCTCGGGCGGCTCGGAGACCACGCCGGGCCGGTCCACCCAGCCCTTGTCGGAGGACCACCTGAGGGTCGCGGTCGTCGGATGCTGCACGGCCTGCGCCCCCGGTGCGCGCAGCCCGGCGAGGTCCTTCGGGGTGGGTACGCCCTTGGGCGCCGACACCCGCTCCTGGGCGCCGTTCTCCGAGGTGGCGGCCGCTGGATGGGCGCCCTCCTCGGCGGGGCGCTCGCCGGCCGCGGCGAGCGCGGACTCGGGCAGGGGCGCGGAGAGGATCGCGGCGATCTCGGGCCGGGGCACGGGCGGCGGCGCACAGACGCCGGTCAGCTCCTTGGCGCGGACCGCCTGGATGATCCAGGCCCGGTCCAGGACGCGCCGCTCGTCGGCCTCGGCGACCAGGTCCTCGGACTGGTTGTAGTCGCCGTCGGCGGCCTGTACGGCCCACAGGTGGACGGCGACGCCGTGCTCCTTGGCCGCCATCATGCCGGGCAGCAGGTCGCCGTCGCCGGTGACCAGGACGATGTCGGAGCAGGCGCGGTTGCGGGCCAGCTCGGTCAGCTCGGCGTGCATGGCGGCGTCCACGCCCTTCTGCGCCCACCGTCCGTCACTGCGGGTGAGGGCGCCGAGCCGGACGGTGACGCGGGGCATCACGCGCAGCCGACGATGCTCCGGCTGGGGGACCCGGTCGGGGGCGCCGTCGAACCAGTAGATGCGCAGCAGCGGGCGCTCGGTGTCCGACTCCGCGCGTTCGCGCAGGGCCTGGATCAGCGCGGTGTGGTCGACGGTGATCCGGGACCTGGAGGGCTCACCGGCGAGGAGGCTGGCGGCGGCTCCCAGCAGATACCCGGCGTCCACCAGGACGATGCATCGATCCACGCGACTCACCCTCTTCCCGGGAGGCTTTGCTTCGGACTTCCTTCGAGTCTGCCCGACCACGCGGGGGTTAACGGCCCGAACTCGATCTTCGGCGTGGCGTTTGCGGCGCTCGCACGCCCACCATCCCTGTCACACACGGTAATTATCCGACATGCGGCCGATGTCAGCGTATGTGAATCTGGTCCCGGCCCTGGCCCCTAGATCCCCCACAGGAGGCAGATCACCATGGCCAAGAACAAGAACCGCAAGCAGGGCGGCCCGCAGAACCGCGCTCCGCAGAACAAGAACGAGCACGCGCAGGAGCGCGCGCAGCGTCCGTCGGCGGAGGAACACGAGTCCTCGATGGCGCACGTCCAGGGCAGTCCCTCGGATGTTGCCCGTAAGAAGCAGAAGAGCTTCGGCCACAACTAAAGAGCCCGGCCCACTGGGCAGTTGAAGCCCAGGCACGCAGGAGGGGCGCACCCTTGCCGGGTGCGCCCCTTCCCGCGTCATCCGCTCAGCCCGCCAGGCAGGACGGGCCGAGCAGCACCTTCAGGTCGCCGAACAGCGCCGGATCCGGCTTGACCCGGTGCCGGTCCAGGCGCAGCACGGTGGTCTTGCGCGGGCCCTGGAGCTTGATGCGGACCTCGCTGTCGCCCTTGTGGTGGCTGAGGATCTCGCCGAGGCGGCTGACCATGGGCGGAGTGACCCTGGTGGCCGGGATGGTGAGGATCACCGGCGCGTTGGTGCCCGCGTTGGACAGGTCCGGGACCATCAGCTCCATGGCGACGAGTCGCGGCACGTCCTCGCGCTTGTCGAGGCGGCCCTTGACGAACACCACGGCGTCCTCGACCAGTTGGGTCGACACCAGCTGATAGGTGGCCGGGAAGAACATGCACTCGATGGAACCGGCGAGGTCCTCCACGGTGGCGATGGCCCAGGCGTTGCCCTGCTTGGTCATCTTGCGCTGCAGGCCGGAGATGATGCCGCCGATGGTGACGACCGCGCCGTCGGCGTGCTCGCCGCCGGTGAGCTGGGCGATGCCCGCGTCCGCCTTGTCGGACAGCACGTGCTCCAGGCCGAAGAGCGGGTGGTCGGAGACGTACAGACCGAGCATCTCCCGCTCCTGGGCGAGCAGATAGGTCTTGTCCCACTCCTCTTCGGTGAACTGCACGTCGAGTCCAAAGCCGGGCTCGTCGCTCTGTTCCTCGCCCATGCCGCCGAAGAGGTCGAACTGCCCCTCGGCCTCCTTGCGCTTGACCGCGACCACGTTGTCGATCATCGGCTCGTACTGCGCGGTGAGGCCCTTGCGGGTGTGCCCCATGGTGTCGAAGGCACCGGCCTTGATCAGCGACTCCGTGGTGCGCTTGTTGCACGCGACCGCCTCGACCTTGTCGAGGTAGTCGGGGAAGGAGGCGTACTTGCCCTTCGCCTTGCGGCTCTTGATGATCGACTCGACCACGTTGGTGCCGACGTTGCGCACCGCTTCGAGGCCGAAGAGGATCACGTCGTCGCCCTGGGCGGCGAAGTTGTGCACCGACTCGTTGACGTTCGGCGGGAGCACCTTGATGCCCATGCGGCGGCACTCGTTGAGATAGATCGCCGACTTGTCCTTGTCGTCCTTGACCGAGGTCAGCAGGGCGGCCATGTACTCGGCGGGGTAGTTCGCCTTGAGGTAGGCGGTCCAGTAGGAGACCAGGCCGTACGCGGCCGAGTGCGCCTTGTTGAAGGCGTAGCCGGCGAAGGGGACCAGCACGTCCCACAGGGCCTGGATGGCCTCGTCGCTGTAATCCTTCTTCCGTGCGCCCTCCTGGAAGAGGACGAAGTTCTTCGCCAGTTCCTCGGGCTTCTTCTTGCCCATCACGCGGCGGAGGATGTCGGCCTCGCCGAGCGAGTAGCCGGCGATGATCTGGGCGGCCTTCTGCACCTGCTCCTGGTAGACGATCAGGCCGTAGGTGACGGCCAGGACCTCTTCGAGGGGCTTCTCCAGCTCCTTGTGGATCGGGGTGATCTCCTGGAGCTTGTTCTTGCGCAGCGCGTAGTTGGTGTGCGAGTCCATGCCCATCGGGCCCGGCCGGTAGAGCGCCGACACGGCGGAGATGTCCTCGAAGTTGTCGGGCTTCATCAGACGCAGCAGCGAGCGCATGGGGCCGCCGTCGAACTGGAAGACGCCGAGGGTGTCGCCGCGCTGGAGCAGTTCGAAGGTCGTCGGGTCGTCGAGCGGGAGGCCCAGGAGGTCGATGTCGACCCCCTTGTTGGACTTCACCATCTTGACGGCGTCGTCCATGATCGTGAGGTTGCGCAGGCCCAGGAAGTCCATCTTCAGCAGGCCGAGCGACTCGCAGCTCGGGTAGTCCCACTGCGTGATGGTCACGCCGTCGGTGTGCCGCACCCACACGGGGACGTGCTCGGTGATGGTCTCGCTGGACATGATGACGCCGGCGGCGTGCACACCCATCTGCCGGACCAGGCCCTCGACGCCCTTGGCGGTGTCGATGACCTTCTTCACGTCCGGCTCGTTCTCGTACATCCCGCGGATCTCGCCCGCCTCGTTGTAGCGCGGGTGCGAGGGGTCGGTGATGCCGTTCAGGTCGATGCCCTTGCCGAGGACGTCGGCGGGCATCGCCTTGGTGAGCCGGTCGCCCATGGCGTACGGGTAGCCCAGCACGCGCGCGGAGTCCTTGATCGCGTTCTTGGCCTTGATCTTGCCGTAGGTGCCGATCATGGCGACCTTGTCGGCGCCGTACTTCTCGGTCACGTACCTGATCACCTCGACGCGCCTGCGCTCGTCGAAGTCGATGTCGACGTCGGGCATGGAGACGCGCTCGGGGTTGAGGAAACGCTCGAAGATCAGGCCGTGCGGGATCGGGTCGAGGTCGGTGATGCCCATGGCGTAGGCGACGATCGAGCCGGCCGCGGAGCCTCGGCCGGGACCCACCGCGATGCCGTTGTTCTTGGCCCACATGATGAAGTCGGCGACCACGAGGAAGTAGCCCGGGAACCCCATCTGGATGATGACGTCCATCTCGTACTCGACCTGCTTCTGCCGGTCGTCCGGGACGCCGCCGGGGAAACGGCGGTCCATGCCCCGGCGGACCTCCTCCTTGAACCAGGTGACCTCGGTGTAGCCGTCGGGGATGTCGAACTTCGGCATGAGGTTCTTGGCCTCGAACATGCCGGTGGTGTCGACCATCTCGGCGACGAGGAGCGTGTTGGCGCACCCCTCCTGCCAGGCGTCCGAGGAGTCGATGGCGTACATCTCGTCCGTGGACTTCAGGTAGTAGCCGGTGCCGTCGAACTTGAAGCGGTCCGGGTCGGAGAGGTTCTTGCCGGTCTGGATGCACAGCAGGGCGTCGTGGGCGGTCGCCTCGTGCGCGTACGTGTAGTGCGAGTCGTTCGTCACCAGCGGCGGGATGCCGAGCTTCTTGCCGATCTCGAGGAGGCCGTCGCGGACCCGGTGCTCGATCTCGATGCCGTGGTCCATCAGCTCCAGGAAGTAGCGGTCCTTGCCGAAGATGTCCTGGTAGTCGGCGGCGGCCTTCAGGGCCTCGTCGTACTGGCCGAGGCGCAGTCGCGTCTGGAGCTCGCCGGAGGGGCAGCCTGTGGAGGCCACGATCCCCTCGGACCACTGGGCGATGGTCTCCTTGTCCATCCGGGGCCACTTCTGGAGCCAGCCCTCGGCGTACGCGTCCGAGGAGAGCCGGAAGAGGTTGTGCAGACCCGTGCCGTTCACGGCCCACATCGTCTTGTGGGTGTAACCACCGGAGCCGGAGACGTCGTCCCGCTTCTGGTGCGGCTGGCCCCACTGGATCTTGCGCTTGTTACGCCGGGACTCGGGGGCGACATACGCCTCGATCCCGATGATCGGAGTGATTCCGGCCTTCGTCGCTGAGTGGAAGAAGTCGTACGCCCCGTGCAGGTTGCCGTGGTCGGACATGGCGATGTGCGTCATGCCCATCTCGTTGCAGGCGTTGAACATGTCCTTGAGCCGCGCGGCACCGTCCAGCAGCGAGTACTGGGTGTGGACGTGCAGGTGCGTGAAGGGCGGCTTTGACACGGTTTCGGCCTCCAAGGCGAACAGGCGTCTACGATCTTCCGACCGGCTGCGGACCGACTGCGGACAGTCTGGGGGACAGCGTCGAAGTCTATGCCCCGGCACTGACACACGCGGGCCTTCCCCGCGTACCTTCATGCGGGAACCGGGCACTCCCGCGTGGCGTCGCCCGTTGAAGACGGCGGAAGCGCTGTCGTACCCCTTCACGCACATTCACGCACCACCCGTCCCGCACCAGGAGGCACCCCGCGATGTCGGTCCCCCAGCTCAACGACGAGCAGCGCGGCGAGGAGATCCTCGCCGTCTTCGACACCGCCTTCGGCCGGCTCCTGGCCGCCGACCCGGCCGCGTTCCGGGTGAAGTTCCGGAAGATGGCGGCCTCCGCGTTCGCCTTCTACCGGGGCACGGCGGCCCTCTTCTACCACGACCTCGACGCCGAGAAGCGCGGCGGACCGTACCTGGACGACCGCACCTCGCGGGTGTGGATCCACGGCGATCTGCACGCCGAGAACTTCGGCACCTACATGGACTCCAACGGGCGCCTGGTCTTCAACGTCAACGATTTCGACGAGGCCTACGTCGGCCCGTTCACCTGGGACCTGAAGCGCTTCGCCGCCTCCGTGGCGCTGATCGGGTACGCGAAGGCGCTCAGCGACGAGCAGATCACCGAGCTGGTGACCGTCTACGCGGCCGCCTACCGCGAGCGCATCCACGCCCTGGCCACGGGAGCCAAGAGCGACGAGGTGCCGCCGTTCACGCTGGACACCGCGCAGGGTCCGCTGCTGGACGCGTTGCGTGACGCCCGCTCGCTGACCCGCTTCGAGCTGCTGGACTCGATGACCGAGATCCGCGACTTCGAGCGCCGCTTCGCCCCGGGCGGCGGCTCCGTCGAGCTGGACGCGGCCACCCGCTACAAGGTGCTGGCCGCCTTCGACGGCTACCTGGAGACGCTGCCGGACTCCTCGCTGGCCCGCCCCGACTCCTACCGCGTGAAGGACGTCGTCGGCCGCCGGGGCATCGGCATCGGCTCGGCTGGCCTGCCCTCGTACAACATCCTGCTGGAGGGCCACAGCGACGCCCTGGAGAACGACGTCGTCATCTACATCAAGCAGGCCCAGACCCCGGCCGTCTCCCGGCACATCACGGACCCGGCGATCGCGGGGTACTTCCAGCACGAGGGCCACCGCACGGTGATCTCCCAGCGCGCCCTGCAGGCGCACGCCGACCCGTGGCTGGGCTGGACCGAGCTGGACGGCGCGGGCCAGCTGGTCGCCGAGGTCTCGCCCTACGCGGTCGACCTGGACTGGGGCGACATCGACGACCCGGAGGAGATCGCGGCCGTCGTCGCCGACCTGGGCCGGGCCACGGCCACCATGCACGCGGCGGCGGACGACACCTCCGGCGAGTCCCTGGTGCCGTTCTCCACCGAGCGGGCCATCGACGCGGCGCTCGCGGCCGACGAGGTGGGCTTCGCGCCGCTCCTGGTCGACTTCGCGCACGGTTACGGCGCACGCGCGCGTGCCGACCACCAGATCTTCGTCGACCTGTTCCGCAACGGCCGGATCCCGGGGCTGTAACTTCCCCCACTCACAGGCACCCTTTAAGGGTCCCTTACTTGCATACGTGACACACTCTGCATTCGCTATGGACACATCCGGGACCCAGCTCAGAGCCGTGCGCGCGGCGCTGTTCACGGCCGTCGTCGTGACGCTCGGCACCGCGTCGCACGTCCTGCTGTCCAGGGCCCCGCTGCCGGGGGGGGGGGGGGGGGGGGGGGGGGGGGGGGGGGGGGGTTCCCCCCCCCCCCGTGGGGGGGGGGGGGGGGGGGTGGGGAGGGGTGGCGGCGTCTCTTGTC
>NZ_JBWKFL010000020.1:60279-150966 GCF_056434305.1 Streptomyces sp. NPDC044061
CCGCTCCCCCCCACCCCCCCCCCCCCCCCCCACACCCCCCCCCCCCCCCCCCCCCCCCCCCCCCCCCCCCCCGCCGGCGTGTTCCTCACCGCTTACGCGCTGGCGGGCCGGGAGCGCGGCTTCGGCCGGATCGCGGCCCTGCTGATCCCCCTGGAGCTGGCCGCGGACACGGTGTTCACCACAGGCCAGCACGCCTGCTACGGCAGGGCGGGCGGCCCGGTCGCCGGACCGTTGCGCGCCTTCGGTTTCGACGTGCTGTGCCGGGGCGGCGCCGTGGGCACCCCGCTGGCCCAGGTCACCGGCGGCCGCGGCCACACGGACGGGTTGCTCGCGCACGCCGACCCGGCCGCGGCTTGGCTGCTGCTCGCCGCGCACGTGTGCGTGGGCCTGCTGGCCGCCGCCTGGCTGCGCCGGGGCGAGCGGGCCCTGGCCCAGCTGCTTCGCGCGGTCACCGCGACCACCTTCCGGCCGCTGCTGCTCGCGGCGGCCGCCCGGGCCGTACGGCTCTCTCCGGTCCGTCGGCTGCCGCGCCCGGCCCCGCGGCCGTCGGCCGCCCGCGACCTGCTCCTAGTTCACTCTCTGGGACGGCGTGGACCGCCGTGCTCTCCGGCACTCGTCTGAGCACGATCAGTCCCCCACACGTATCCCGCGTACGGCACGTGCGCGTCCCACATGGAGATCACCGATATGAGCAAGCGGAACACCCAGGCGGCGAAGACGGCGGCCCGGGAGCGGCTGCGCCAGGAGCGCGAGCGCCAGGCCAAGCGCGACAAGGCCAAGCGGCAGCTGATCGTGGCCGGCTCGGTCGTGGCCGTGTTGGCCGCGGCCGGCGGCATCGGCTACGCGGTCGTCCAGGCCAACAAGCCCAGCTACTGGGAGGGCCTCAAGGACGCCGAGGTCACCGCCCCGGCCAACACCACGGGCACGAAGGGCACCACCGTCGTCATCGGCAAGGACACGGCCAAGAAGACCCTCAAGGTCTACGAGGACGCGCGCTGCCCGGTCTGCGCCCAGTTCGAGCAGACCGTCGGCTCGACCGTGAAGAAGGACATCGACGACGGCAAGTTCAAGATCCAGTACATCGGTGCCACGTTCATCGACGGCCACGACAACGGCGTGGGCTCCAAGAACGCGCTCAGCGCCCTCGGCGCGGCGCTCGACGTCAGCCCCGAGGCGTTCCTGGAGTACAAGTCCGCGCTGTACTCCACGAAGTGGCACCCGGACGAGCAGACCGACAAGTTCAAGGACGACAGCTACCTCCTCAAGGTCGCCGACACCGTGCCCGCGCTGAAGAACAACGCGAAGTTCAAGGCCGCGGTCGGGAAGGGCACCTACGACGCCTGGGCGATGGCCATGTCGAAGACCTTCGACGACAACAAGGACGGCGTGACCGGCACCCCGAGCTTCGTCATGGACGGCAAGAAGCTCACCGCCGACAGCCAGGGCAACCCGCCCATGACGGTGGCCGACTTCAACAAGGTGATGGACGCGGCCCTCAAGGGCTGACGCAGGGTCGGAAAACCGATCACCGAGTGAAGAGCGGGCGAACTTTCGGAGTTCGCCCGCTCTGGCGCATACCGATCAGTAACCTGATCGGTCGTGACCAGTCGATACCGATCATCCGAGGCATCCCAGGGCCTCAACTCCCTCTCGCCCCGCCGCCGTACGGTCGTCAAGGCCGCGGCGGCGACTGCTGTCCTGGCCGGCCCGCTCGCCGCCGCCCTGCCGGCCCGTGCCGCCACGGACGCCCCCGCCTTCCTGCACGGCGTCGCCTCCGGCGACCCGCTGCCCGACGGCGTCCTGCTGTGGACCCGGGTGACCCCGACGTCGGAGGCGATACCCGGCTCCGGGCTCGGCCCGGACACGGAGGTGAGCTGGGTCGTCGCCAAGGACAAGGCGCTCACCAGCGTCGTCGCCAAGGGCTCCACCACCGCGACGGCCGCCTCCGACCACACCGTCAAGGCCGACATCCGCGGCCTGGAACCGGCCACCGACTACTGGTTCCGCTTCTCGGCCGGTGGCACCGACTCCCCGGCGGCGCGCACCCGCACCGCGCCGGCGGCGGACGCCGCAGTCTCCGGTCTGCGCTTCGGCGTGGTCTCCTGCGCCAACTGGGAGGCCGGCTACTTCTCCGCCTACCGACACCTCGCGGCCCGCAGCGACCTGGACGCGTGGCTCCACCTGGGCGACTACATCTACGAGTACAAGTCCGGCGAGTACGCGGCCCGGGGCACGGTCGTGCGCCCGCACGCCCCCGCGAACGAGATCCTCACCCTCGCCGACTACCGGATCCGGCACGCCAAGTACAAGACGGACCCCGACCTGCAGGCCCTGCACCTGAAGGCGCCGGTCATCGCGATCTGGGACGACCACGAGTTCGCGGACAACGCCTGGTCGGGCGGCGCGGTCAACCACACCGAGGGCGCCGAGGGCACCTGGACGTCCCGTCAGGCCGCCGCCAAGCAGGCCTACTTCGAGTGGATGCCGGTCCGTCCCGCGATCGCCGGCACCACCTACCGCCGGCTGCGCTTCGGCAAGCTCGCCGACCTCTCCCTGCTGGACCTGCGCTCCTTCCGCTCCCAGCAGGCCTCGACGGCCAGCGGCTCCGTCGACGACCCGAACCGCACGATCACCGGCCGGGCACAGCTCGACTGGCTGAAGGCGGGCCTGAAGGCCTCCGACACCAGGTGGCGGCTGGTCGGCAACTCGGTGATGATCTCGCCGTTCTCCTTCGGCTCCCTCTCCGCCGACCTGCTCAAGCCGCTCGCCAAGCTGCTCGGGCTGCCGCAGGAGGGCATCGCCGCCAACACCGACCAGTGGGACGGCTACACCGACGACCGCCGCGAGCTGCTGGACCACCTGCGCTCCAACGCCATCGGCAACACCGTCTTCCTGACCGGTGACATCCACATGGCGTGGGCCAACGACGTGCCGGTGGACGCGGGCACCTACCCGCTGTCGGCGTCGGCGGCCGCCGAGTTCGTGGTCACCTCGGTGACCTCCGACAACCTCGACGACATCGTGAAGGTCCCCGAGGGCACCGTCTCCGCGATCGCCTCGCCGGTCATCAGGGCGGCCAACCGGCACGTCCACTGGGTGGACACCGACCGCCACGGCTACGGCGTCCTGGACATCACCACCGACCGCGCGCAGATGGACTACTACGTCCTGTCCGACCGCACGGACGCCCACGCGAGCTCCACGTGGGTCCGCTCGTACCGCACCCGCAGCGGCACCCAGAAGGTCGAGCGCACCTACGACCCGGTGTAACCGCTACAGGCTGTCGAGGAAGCCGAGTGCCACCCGCCAGGTGGCCTCGGCCGCCTCCTCGTCGTAGTCAGGCAGCCCGGGGTCGGTGTACACGTGCCCGGCCCCGGTGTACCGGTAGATCTCCACGTCCGCCCCCGCCCTGCCCATCTGCAGGTACCAGGCGCTCAGCCAGTCGTCCGTCTCGAACGGGTCCGGCTCGGCCACGTGCAGCTGCACCGGCAACTCGTCCACCTGCGCGTTCGGCGCGATGTCCGACGTGCCGTGCAGAAGCAGCAGGCCACGGGCCTTCTCGTCGCCGAGCGCCAGCGTCTGGGCGATGGAGGCGCCGAGCGAGAACCCCGCGTACACCAGCCCGCGCTCCGAGTACGGCGCCGCCGCCAGCACGGCCCGCTTCAGCAGCTCCTCCTTGCCGATCCGCTCCCTGAACTCCATGCCCTCCTCGACCGTGTCGAACGTGCGCCCCTCGAAGAGGTCCGGCGTCCACACCTCGTGGCCCGCCGCGCGCAGCCGGTCCGCGGCCTCGCGCACCGCGGGCCTGAGCCCGTAGGTCGAGTGAAAGAGCATGATGTTCATGAGGCCCATGGTGCCAGCCCGCTCCGGCACCGCCGAACCGCGGCCGTACCCACTCGCGCCGAGAACTCACATGTTCATGACCCCGCGAGCCCGGTTAGGCGCGGAGGCATGGAGAACGTCATCCGCCCAGTGATCGTGCTCGGCAGTTCGGTGCTGCTCACCGTGCTCATCGGCTGGGCCACCGACCGACTGTTGCACAAGGCCGACGACCGGAACCCCGAGACGCCGCTGTGGGGGCTGCTGCGGCGCGGCCGCGTCCCCTACCAGCTCGTCCTGTGCGCCGCACTGCTCAGAGGGTCGTACGACCAGGCCAAACTGCTCGAGCGACACCAGGTCGGCATCGGCCGGGCGCTGACCCTGGTGCTGATCGGGTCCGCCGCCTGGCTGGTGATCCGGATCGCCGCGGCGATCGTCGAGACGTCCTACAGCCGCTATGCCCGCGCCCACCGCGACGCGGCCCGGGTACGCCGGGTCCGCACCCAGGTGGAGCTGATCATGCGGGTGGTATCGGCGATCGTGATCGTCGTGGCGGCGGCCTCGATGCTGCTGACCTTCCCGGCGATGCGCGCGGCCGGTGCCTCGCTGCTGGCCTCCGCCGGCCTCCTGGGCATCGTCGCCGGTGTCGCCGCCCAGTCGACCCTGTCGAACCTGTTCGCGGGACTGCAGATCGCCTTCGGCGACATGGTGCGCATCGGCGACACGGTGGTGGTGGACGGCGAGTGGGGCACGGTCGAGGAGATCACCCTCACCTTCCTGACCGTACGGACCTGGGACGAGCGGCGGATCACGATGCCGGTGTCGTACTTCACCTCCAAACCGTTCGAGAACTGGTCGCGGGGCACCCCGCAGATGACGGGCATCGTCTACTGGCATCTCGACCACGGCGCGCCGATCGAGGCGATGCGCGAGAAGCTCCGCGACATCCTGCGCCAGTGCCCCGCCTGGGACGGCCGCGCCTATGGACTGCAGGTGACGGACACGACCCCGAACACCATCCAGGTGCGCGCCCTGGTCACCGCGAAGGACGCGGACGACATCTGGACGGTCCGGGTCACCGTCCGCGAGGAGATGATCACCTGGCTTTCCGCGGAGCACCCCTACGCCCTGCCCCGCGTCAACACCGCGGACTCGGTCCTCCCGCCGAACCGCATCCCGTCTCCCGACCACGCGACGCTGCGCAGGGCCTACGACTTCCCGCGCACGGGCCGGGGTTGACCGGCCTCCCCGTCACTGCCCGCGCTCGGCACCGCCGTTGACCTGGATGATCTGCGAGGTGACGTGCCCGGCTCCGGGGGAGGCCAGCCAGTGCAGGGTGGCGGCCACGTCGGCGGGTATGCCGGCACGGCCCGTCGTGGTGTCGGCGACGAGCCGCTGCCGCCGCGCCTCGTTCATGGTGTCGCCGAAGAACTCGGTGTCCTCGATGTACCCGGGCGCGACCACGTTCACGGTGATGCCGCGCGGGCCCAACTCGCGGGCCAGGTCGTGGGCGTAGGGGTGCAGACCGGCCTTGGCCGCCGCGTAGGCACCGCTGCCGGAGCCGCGGTAGGCGGCGATGGAACTGACGAAGAGCACCCGGCCGCCCGGTTCGGCGAGCCGGTCCTTCAGCGCCTCGCTGAGGAGCGCGGCGGTCAGGATGTTCTGCCGGAAGTTGACGGTCCAGTCGTGGGCCACCCGGTCGAGGGGGTCGTCGCTGCCGGCCGGCGGCTCCAGGTTCCCGGCGCCGCCGGCGCTGTGCACGAGCACGTCGACGCCGCCCAACTCCTCGGCGACGAACCGGGCGACGCCGCGCACCTCACCGGGTTCGGCCAGGTCGGCCGCGTAGGTGAGCGCTCCCGGTACGTCCGCCTTCTCCAGCACCCCGGCGCGCCGCCCGAGCAGCAGGACCCGGTCCCCGTCGGCCGCGAACGCCCGCGCCGTCGCGAGCCCGATCCCCGTACCGCCGCCACTGATCACGATGTTGCGAGTCATGCTGCGAGCGTACGGGCGGACCACGGACCACGCCTCGAGTTGTCCACAGCGGCGATCTGCTTGTATGACGAAGGTCGCCTCAGGGCCTCAGCGGCGTCAGCGGCGTCAGCGGCGTCAGCGGCGTCAGCGCAGGCTGCGCACGTCCAGGTGCCGCAGCACCCGGTCCACGATCTCCGGATCCGCCCCCGGCTCGCTGCGCGCCGCCAGCACCTCGTGCCGGGCGGCGCTGAGCATCTCCCCCTGGATCCGCCGCACCCGCCGCAGGCGCCTGGCCCGCTGCTGATGCGCCTCCCGCCGCTCCTCCTCCCCCATGTCCGGGCTGATCCGGATCCCGATGTCGAAGGCCCGCCGCAGCATCTGTTCGGACAGCTCCTCGGGCAGGTCCTCCACCTGCTCGATCTCCCGCAGCCTGCGCTTCGCCGCCTTCGCGGCCCGCCGGGCCAGGTCCTTCTCGAACTCCTTCTCCCGCTCGGAGTCGGCCCTGACCCCGAGCCGCTTCACCAGCCAGGGCAGGGTCAGCCCCTGCAGGACCAGTGTGGCGATGATCACACCGAAGGCGATGAAGATGATCTCGTTCCGGTCGGGAAACGGGGACCCGTCGTCGGTCCGGAGCGGGATGGCCAGCGCCAGTGCCACCGACGCCACCCCGCGCATCCCGGACCACCACATCACCACGGTCTCCCGCCAGCTCATCGGGATGTCCTCGTCGTAGTCCCGCCTGGCGTGCAGCCGCTTGGTCAGCCAGGTCGCGGGCATCAGCCACAGCAGCCGTACGAGGACGACGACACCGACGATCGCGGCCGCCCAGCCGAGCAGTTCGCCCCAGCGTCCGGAGGCCGTCCTGATCGCGTTGTGCAGTTCGAGCCCGATCAGCCCGAAGGCGACACCCGTGACGAGCGTGTCGATGATGTCCCAGAAGGTGTGCCCGGCGAGCCGGGTCATCACGTCGTCGGCGTCGGTCGCGTACTCGGCGAGGAAGAGGGCCGTGGTGAGGACGGCGAGCACTCCGGACCCCTCGAGCTCCTCCGCGAGCACGTAGGAGGCGTACGGCACCAGCAGGGTCAGCCCGATCTGCAGGGTCGGGTCGCCGAGCAGGTCCATCAGCTTGTTCGCGCCCCAGCCGAGCGCCAGCCCGACCGCGACCGCGACGACGGCGGACAGCACCAGGTCGAGGCCGGCGTGCCACGGCGAGAACTCCCCGCTCACGGCGGCGGCGATCGCCACGTGGTACAGCACGATGGCCGTGACGTCGTTGAAGAGCCCCTCGCCCTCCAGGATCGACACCAGCCGGCGGGGCAGCCCTAGCTGCCCGGCGACGGCCGTGGCGGCGACCGGATCGGGCGGGGCGATCAGCGCGCCGAGCGCCACGGCGGCGGCGACCGGCAGTCCGGGCACGATCGTGTGGGCCACGGCGGCCACGCACAGCGTCGTCACGAACACCAGGGCGACGGCCAGCAGGAAGATCGGCCGTTTGTTCGCGGCGAACTGCCGCCACGAGGTCCGCCGTACGGCGGCGTAGAGCAGGGGCGGCAGCAGCGCGGGCAGGATCAGCTCGGGCGGGATGTTCACGTTGGGCACGAAGTCGGCCACCGCCAGGGCCCCGCCGAACAGGGTCATCAGCACCGGTGCCGGCACTCCGAACCGCTCCCCCACCGGGACGCTCACCAGGGCCCCGAGCAGCAGCACGAACAACAGGGCCAACTGATCCACGGCCAGCGCTCCGGGAGTCGACGATCACACGGCAGACCTCCAGCCTGCCACGGGCCCCGCCCACCGGCCGTTCCCTGCGCCTACGGCTGCAGGACGCGCCGCATCGCCCGGTGCGGGATCCCGGCGTCCGGGAACTCAGGGCCGTACGCCTCGTACCCAAGGCGCTCGTAGAAACCCAGGGCGTGGGTCTGCGCGTGCAGGTCCACCGCCGTCAGGCCGCGCGCGCCTGCCGCCTCCTCGATGGCCCGCACCAGGGCCACGCCGACGCCCAGCCCGCGCGCCGCACGGCCGACGGCGAGCCGCCCGAGGGAGCCCACCGAGGCGTCCCCACCGGTCTTCGCGGCGGCCGCCTCGCCGTACAGCAGACGCCCGGTGCCGAGCGGCACGCCGTCCTCGCGGACCGCCAGCACATGCACCGCGACGGCGTCGTACGCGTCGTACTCGATGTCCTGCGGAACGCCCTGCTCGACGACGAAGACCTCCTTGCGCACCGCGAAGCAGGCCTCGCGGTCGGCGGGATCCTCGGCGACCCGGACGGTGTACGGCGTGCTCACGCGTACGTCTCCTCGCGGACCTGGTCGAGGGCCTGCTGCAGGTCCTCGGGGTAGTCGCACTCGAACTCCACCCACCGCCCGTCGCCGGGGTGCTCGAAGCCGAGCCGTACGGCGTGCAGCCACTGGCGGGTCAGGCGCAGCCGCTTGGCGAGGGTGGGGTCGGCGCCGTAGGTGAGGTCGCCGACACAGGGGTGACGGTGCGCGGCCATGTGGACGCGGATCTGATGGGTGCGGCCGGTCTCCAGCTTCACGTCGAGCAGGGAGGCGGCGCGGAAGGCCTCGATGAGGTCGTAGTGGGTCACGGAGGGCTTGCCGTCCGCCGTGACCGCCCACTTGTAGTCGTGGTTCGGATGCCGGCCGATCGGAGCGTCGATCGTGCCGCTCGTCGGGTCCGGGTGGCCCTGGACGAGGGTGTGGTAGCGCTTGTCGACCGTGCGCTCCTTGAACTGGCGCTTGAGCGACGTGTACGCGTACTCCGACTTCGCGACCACCATCAGGCCGGAGGTGCCGACGTCCAGGCGGTGCACGATGCCCTGACGCTCGGCGGCGCCGGAGGTGGAGATCCGGTACCCGGCGGCGGCGAGACCGCCGATGACGGTCGGGCCGGACCAGCCCGGCGAGGGGTGCGCGGCCACGCCGACCGGCTTGACGATGACGACCACGTCATCGTCGTCGTGCACGATCTCCATGCCCTCGACCGGCTCGGCGACCACCTGCACGGGCGCGGGCGCCTGCGGCATCTCGACTTCGAGCCAGGCGCCTCCTTGCACCCGCTCCGACTTGCCGACCACAGCGCCGTCGACCTGCACCTTGCCTGCCGCGGCCAGCTCGGCCGCCTTCGTACGGGAGAAGCCGAACATGCGGGAGATGGCGGCGTCGACGCGCTCGCCCTCCAGGCCGTCGGGCACGGGCAGGGTACGGATCTCGGGAATCGTGCTCACCCGACGAGTATGCCGGACAGCTCCGACCGCCCCGAACGAGCCTGTGGACAACGCCCCCGGGACCCGGGCCTCAGTCCTTGTGGACGGTGCCGTCCGGGTCCAGGCCGCGGAAGGACAGCAGCACGATCAGGATGCCGCCGCACACGATCGCCGAATCGGCCAGGTTGAACACCGCGAACCCCTTGGGCGCGATGAAGTCCACGACCTCGCCCTCGAAGATCCCGGGCGCCCGGAAGATCCGGTCGGTGAGGTTGCCGAGCGCGCCGCCGAGCAGCAGGCCGAGGGCGATCGCCCAGGGGAAGCTGTAGAGCTTGCGGGCCAGGCGGAAGATCACCACGATCACGGCGGCCGCGATCAGCGTGAAGATGACCGTGAAGGCCGCACCGAACCCGAAGGCCGCGCCGGGGTTGCGGATGGCGTGCAGCTCCAGCAGGTCGCCGATCACCTGGATCGGCTCGCGGTGCTCCAGCTTCGCGACCACGAGCATCTTGCTGACCAGGTCGAGGGCGTACGCGAACGCGGCCACCGCGAACAGCACGGCGATCCGGCGCCCGCGCCCGGCCCGCTGCCGCGCCGGCGTCTGCTGCTCGCCCGCGCCGGACTCATCGGACGGGCCCGGCCCGCCGGGTGCTTCGGCGGCTGTCGTCCGCTCGTCGCCGTCGTCCGGGGTGCCCGGCGTACCGATGATGCGCTCCGCCTCTGCCACGTGAGTCCCTCAACCTAGGTGCCTGACTGAGGACGAGACTACGGCACGCTCCGGCTGACCCCGGTGCTCAGGAGCGGCGTTCCTGCTTCTGCTTGCACTCCACGCACAGAGTGGCCCTCGGGAACGCCTGCATACGGGCCTTGCCGATGGGGTTGCCGCAGTTCTCGCACAGACCGTAGGTGCCCGCGTCGAGCCGTTCCAGGGCACGTTCGGTCTGGATGAGCATCTCGCGCGCGTTGGCGGCCAGCGCCAGCTCGTGCTCACGCGTGATGTTCTTGGTGCCGGTGTCGGCCTGGTCGTCGCCCGCGCCGTCCCCGGAGTCCCGCATCAGGCCCGCGAGGGAGGCCTCGGAGGAGCTGATCTCGGTGCGCAGCCGCTCCCCCTCGGACAGCAGCTCGGCACGGGCCTCGGTGACCTCTTCCGGGGTCCAGGGGGCCTCCCCGGGGCGCACCGCCAGCTCGCCGGGCTCCGCCGCGGCGACCCGTGCCTTGGGGAGGGCGGTCTGCTCCGCCGTGGCCGTGCCAGGAGTCTTCTTCGCAACCACTGTCGTGGCTCCCGTCTGCTTCGCGGCCCGCGCCGCGCCCGCTTTCTTGGCCGTGCTCTTCTCGGCCGCCCCCGTGGAGACGTCCTTGGCGACCGCCTTCCCGGCAGCCTTCTTCCCGCCCGCCTTCCCGGCAGCCTTCTGGGCGGCCGTCTTCGTGGAGCGCGTCTTCTCGGCGGCCGCCTTCTTCGGAGCAGCCGTCTCCTTGGCGGCGGCCTTCTTCGCCGCCGCCTTACTGCCCACCGCTGCGGCGGCCGCCTCCGTCGTGCCCGTGGCCTTCTCGGCCTTGCTCTTCTCGGCCGCAGCCTTGTGGGCCGCAGCGTCCTCGGCCGTCGCCTTCTTCACCGTCGTCTTCTCGGCCGACGCCCTCTTGGCGGCCGTCTTCTCCGCGGTCGTCTTCCTCGCCCCCGTCTTCCCGGCGGCAGCCGCCGCGCCGGTCTCCTTTGCGGCCGCCCTCCTCCTGACCTCCCCGGTCGCCGCCGCCTTCGCTGCGGTCGTCTTCTCCGCAGGCGTCTTCTCAGCCGTCGCCTTCCCGGTGTCAGGCGCCGCGCCGGCCTCCTTGACCGCCGCCTTCCTCCGGGCCTCCTTGACCGCCGCCTTCCTCCGGGCCTGCCCGGCCGCCGCCTTCGCCCCGATCTCCTTGACCGCCGTCTTCTTCCCGGCCTCCCCTGCCACCGTCTTCTTCCCGGCCTCCTTGGCGGCCGTCTTGTCCGCAGCCGTCCTCCTGGCCACCGGTTTCCCGGTGTCAGGCGCCGCACCGGCCCCCCGCTCCACCGCCTTCCTCCCGGCCTCCCCGGCCGCGGTCCTCTTCCCGGCCTCCCCGGCCGCGGTCCTCTTCCCGGCCTCCCCGGCCACCGTCTTCTTCCCGGCCCCCGCAGTACTACCCCGCTTCCGCCCGCTCTCCTCTTCCGCGGGCGCCTTCTTCGAGGCAGTGCGGGACTCCTCGACGAGCGGCTCTCCGGCCGCGCCGTCGGCCGTCGTCCTGCCCGCCGGTCCTTCTCCTCGCTCCGCCCGGCCTGCGGGCGCTCCGACCGTCTTCAGCGGCCCTGCCCGGCCCGCCGACGCCTCACGCGCGCGCATGCTCTTCTTGCCGCCGGCTGCCTTGGGCTCGCCACCGGGGGCAGCCGTACCGCTGGAGGCTTCCGCGCCTCCGGAGCGGCCGGTCGCCGGCTGCTGTACGGCGATCTTCTTCGCCACCATGGCCGCGACCCCTTCACATATTGTGATCTTGCTCGCGAATCGTGCTGGGACGATAAATCGACTTGAGTCCCGCGGCAACGGGGCACACCGCCCGATTCGCCCGCCCGCGCCCCCCGCGCAACGGACCTGCATCCGTTGTGCCCCGCTCCCCGCCGGGTAATCCGCCGAGCCCGACGTGCCGGGACGCGGGCACCCGCGCTGCAGGCCATTCGGGTCATGCCGTCCCTTCCCCGGCCGGCCGCCCGTACGGGCCGCAAAAGCGGTCGGCCGCTGTCCGTGCGGCGCCGTACACTGGGCGGAGCGGAAAGCGTGGATGGGGACGAGTAGCGGCGTACGCAGCCCAGAGCGACCCGGGGACGGTGTGAGCCCGGGAGCGAGCGCGACGTGAAGATCACCCCGGAGCCGCCGGAAGAAAGCCGTGGAGCACCCACCGCGGCGAGTAGAACCGGCTTCGCGACCCCAATGAGGGGGCTCACCGGCGCGTACGGCGCGACGGAGGGCCAAGGAGGGTGGTACCGCGGGAGCGCGCCGCACACGGCGTAGACAGGAACGAAGGCTCTCGTCCCTCCGACGGAAGGCAGCAAGTCCGTTGGAGGATGCTCGCAGATGACAGCGCCGACGTACCGCCAGGTGCCCGCACAGGTCGACCTGCCCGCGCTTGAGCACGCCGTGCTCGACTTCTGGCGCGACCAGAAGATCTTCGCAAAGAGCCTGGAGCAGTCCGAGGGCCGGCCCGAGTGGGTGTTCTACGAGGGCCCGCCCACCGCCAACGGCATGCCCGGCGCCCACCACATCGAGGCGCGCGTCTTCAAGGACGTCTTCCCGCGCTTCCGCACCATGCGCGGCTTCCACGTGGCCCGCAAGGCCGGCTGGGACTGCCACGGCCTGCCGGTCGAGCTGGCCGTCGAGAAGGAGCTGGGCTTCTCCGGCAAGCAGGACATCGAGGCGTACGGCATCGCCGAGTTCAACGCCAAGTGCCGCGAGTCCGTGACCCGGCACACCGACGCCTTCGCCGAGCTGACGACCCGCATGGGCTACTGGGTCGACCTGGACGACGCCTACCGGACCATGGACCCCGAGTACGTGGAGTCGGTCTGGTGGTCGCTGAAGGAGATCTTCGGCAAGGGCCTGCTGGTCCAGGACCACCGTGTCGCTCCCTGGTGCCCGCGCTGCGGCACCGGCCTGTCCGACCACGAGCTGGCGCAGGGCTACGAGACGGTCGTGGACCCCTCCGTGTACGTCCGCTTCCCGCTCACCTCCGGTCCGCTCGCCGGTGAGGCCGCGCTCCTGGTGTGGACGACGACCCCCTGGACCCTGGTGTCCAACACGGCGGTCGCCGCGCACCCGGAGGTCACCTACGTCGTCGCGACCAACGGCGAGGAGAAGCTCGTCGTCGCCGAGCCGCTCGTCGCCAAGGCGCTCGGTGAGGGCTGGGAGACCACCGGCCAGACCTTCACCGGCGCCGAGATGGAGCGCTGGACCTACCAACGTCCGTTCGAGCTCGTGGAGTTCCCGGCTCCGGCGCACTACGTGGTGAACGCCGACTACGTCACCACCGAGGACGGTACGGGTCTGGTCCACCAGTCCCCCGCCTTCGGTGAGGACGACCTCAGGGTCTGCCGCTCCTACGGCCTGCCCGTGGTCAACCCGGTCCGCCCCGACGGCACCTTCGAGGAGGACGTCCCACTGGTCGGCGGCGTCTTCTTCAAGAAGGCCGACGAAAAGCTCACCGAGGACCTCCAGCAGCGCGGCCGACTCTTCAAGCACCTGCCGTACGAGCACAGCTACCCGCACTGCTGGCGCTGCCACACCGCGCTGCTCTACTACGCGCAGCCCTCCTGGTACATCCGCACCACTGCGATCAAGGACCGCCTGATCCAGGAGAACGAGCGGACCAACTGGTTCCCGGAGACGGTCAAGCACGGCCGGTACGGCGACTGGCTGAACAACAACATCGACTGGGCCCTGTCCCGCAACCGCTACTGGGGCACCCCGCTGCCGATCTGGCGCTGCGAGGACGACCACCTCACCTGCGTCGGCTCCCGCGCGGAGCTGACCGAGCTGACCGGCGCCGACCAGTCGGGCCTCGACCCGCACCGCCCGTACATCGACGAGGTCACCTTCGCCTGCCGCCACGACGGCTGCGGGAAGACGGCCACGCGCGTGCCGGAGGTCATCGACGCCTGGTACGACTCGGGATCGATGCCGTTCGCGCAGTGGGGCTACCCGCACAAGAACAAGGAGCTGTTCGAGAGCCGGTACCCGGCCCAGTTCATCTCCGAGGCGATCGACCAGACCCGCGGCTGGTTCTACACGCTGATGGCCGTCGGCACGCTCGTCTTCGACAAGTCGTCGTACGAGAACGTCGTGTGCCTGGGCCACATCCTCGCCGAGGACGGCCGCAAGATGTCCAAGCACCTGGGCAACACCCTGGACCCGATCCCGCTCATGGACAGGCACGGCGCGGACGCGGTGCGCTGGTTCATGGCGGCCGGCGGTTCCCCGTGGGCGGCCCGCCGGGTCGGGCACGGCACCATCCAGGAGGTCGTCCGCAAGACGCTGCTGACGTACTGGAACACGGTGGCCTTCCAGGCCCTGTACGCCCGCACGTCGAACTGGGCGCCCAGTGCCGCGGACCCTGCTCCGGCCGAGCGCCCGCTGCTGGACCGCTGGCTGCTGTCCGAGCTGCACGCGCTCACCGACCAGGTGACCCAGGCGCTGGTGGCGTACGACACCCAGCGTGCCGGCAAGCTGCTGTCCGCGTTCGTCGACGACCTGTCCAACTGGTACGTCCGCCGTTCGCGCCGCCGCTTCTGGCAGGGCGACAAGGCCGCGCTGCGCACGCTGCACGAGGTGCTGGAGACGGTCACGAAGCTGATGGCGCCGATCACCCCGTTCATCTCCGAGCGGGTGTGGCAGGACCTGGTCGTACCGGTCACGCCGGGCGCCCCGGAATCCGTGCACCTGGCCTCCTGGCCGGAGGCGGACCTGTCCGCGATCGACCCGGAGCTGTCGAAGCAGATGGTCCTGGTCCGCCGGCTGGTCGAGCTGGGCCGTGCCACGCGCGCGGAGTCGGGCGTCAAGACACGTCAGCCGCTGTCCCGGGCGCTGATCGCAGCGACCGGCTTCGAGGCCCTGGACCGCGAGCTGCACGTCCAGATCACCGAGGAGCTGAACGTCTCCTCGCTGGCGTCGCTGTCCGAGGTCGGCGGCTCGCTGGTGGACACCACGGCGAAGGCCAACTTCCGCGCCCTCGGCAAGCGGTTCGGCAAGCGGGTGCAGGACGTGGCGAAGGCGGTCGCCGCGGCCGACGCGGCCGCGCTGTCCCTGGCCCTGCGCGAGGGCACGGCGTCGGTCGAGGTCGACGGCGAGACGGTCACCCTGGCTCCCGACGAGGTGATCATCACGGAGACCCCGCGTGAGGGCTGGTCGGTGGCCTCCGACTCCGGTGCCACGGTGGCGCTGGACCTGGAGATCACGGAGGAGCTGCGACAGGCGGGCCTGGCCCGCGACGCGATCCGGCTGATCCAGGAGGCCCGCAAGAACAGCGGCCTGGACGTCGCCGACCGGATCGCCCTGCGCTGGACCTCCACGGACCCGGCGGTGGTCGCGGCCCTGAACGAGCACGCCGGCCTGATCGCCGAGGAGGTCCTGGCGACCGGCTTCGCCCAGGGTGAGGCCGACGACACGTACGGCGAGCCGTTCACGGACGAGGGGCTGTCCCTGACCTTCCGGCTGCGCAAGGCGTAGGCGAGCGGGCCTCCGGGCCTCCGGGCAGGGCCCGGTCCCCTCACCGGGGGCCGGGCCCTGTTTCATCACCGGGGGCCGGGCCCTGTTTCATCACCGGGGGCCGGGCCCTGTTTCGTGAGCGCCCACGAGCAACTCAACACGCGTAAAAAGGGCGGGACCCCGGACCGAAGTCCGGGGTCCCGCCCTGAACGCTGCCGACGCCGTTGTCGTACTAGTGTCCGCGACCCGTCAGTTGTCGTCCTCGTCGATCAGGAAACCGCGCATCGGCGAGGGTGCCTGGCCCATCGGGGACGGACCCTGCGGACGGACCGGAGCCATGGGCTGGGTCATCGCGGGGGTCATCTGCTGCTGGCCGCCGTACGACGGGGCGGACGGCGCAGGCGGGCCGCCCATCGTCTGGCTGCCACCGTAGGACGGGGCGGTCGCGCCGGCCGGGGCCATGGAGGGCGCCGGGGACGGCGGCAGAGACGCCGTGGCCGGGGTGCGCGGCGGGGCCAGGGAGTCGTCGGCCTGGGTCTCCAGCTGGCGCAGCTGGGACTCGAGGTACGACTTCAGACGCGTGCGGTACTCGCGCTCGAAGCCGCGCAGGTCCTCGACCTTGCGCTCCAGCGTGGCGCGCGCGGACTCCAGGGAGCCCATGGCGACGCGGTGCTTCTCCTGCGCGTCCCGCTCCAGCGCGTCGGCCTTGGCACGGGCGTCACGCTCCAGACCCTCGGCGCGGCTGCGGGCCTCGCCGACGATCTTGTTGGCCTCGGAGCGGGCCTCGGCGATCGCCTGGTCGGCGGTCTGCTGGGCCAGCGAGAGGACACGGGCGGCGCTGTCGCCACCGGGGCCCTGACCGTGGCCGCCCATCGGACCGCCCATGGGGCCGCCCATCGGGCCACCCATCTGCTGCTGCATGGGCGGCTGACCGCCCATGGGGCCCTGACCCATCGGACCCTGACCCATCGGGCCCTGGCCCATCGGACCCTGGCCCATCGGACCCTGGCCCATCGGACCCTGGCCCATCGGGCCGGGACCCTGCGGGCCGCCCTGACCGCCGGGACCGGCGGGCAGCTGCGGGGCGCCGCTCGGCAGCTGCGGGGGACCACCCATGGGGCCACCCATCTGCTGCTGCGGCGGGCCCGATATGCCGGCGGGCACCGGCGCGCCGGGCCCTCGCATGCCCTGCTGCTGGTCCTGCTCCGGAGGTTTGCGCATGTTCTGCTGGTTCTGGGCAGCAGCGCGCGTGGCCGCGGCCAGCTTGGCGCGCAGGTCCTCGTTCTCGCGGAGCAGACGGGTCAGTTCGGCTTCGACCTCGTCGAGGAAGGCATCGACCTCGTCCTCGTCATAGCCTTCTCGGAGGCGGACGGTCGTGAACTGCTTGTTCCGCACGTCCTCGGGGGTCAACGGCATCTCTTCACCTCAACGTAGTCATCGGCAGTCGGCAAGACCGTATCGTCCACCCTCATCACAGGAAGCTCTGCGCAACGGAGATGAGGATGTAGACGATGATCATCAGTACGAAGAAGGACAGGTCGAGCGCCACGCCCCCGAGACGCAGCGGCGGGATGAACCGCCGCAGAAGCTTCAGCGGTGGATCGGTGACAGTGTAGGTGGCCTCCAGGACGACCACCATCGCCTTGCCGGGTTGCCACGAGCGGGCGAACTGGAAGACGTAGTCCATGACCAACCGGAAGATGAGCACGACGAGGAACACCATCAGCGCGATGTAGATCACCTGCGCGAACACGCTCATGGCCTGACTTTCCCTCTCCCCTGTCCCGTGCTTCTTTCCGGTGGTGCGTCTCAGCTCTGGTTGAAGAACCCGCCCTCTGCGATGCGGGCCTTGTCCTCCGCCGTGACATCGACGTTAGCAGGCGACAACAGGAACACCTTCTGCGTCACCCGCTCGATGCTGCCGTGAAGACCAAACACCAAACCAGCCGCAAAGTCGACAAGTCGCTTCGCGTCTGTGTCATCCATCTCAGTCAGATTCATGATCACCGGGGTGCCTTCACGGAAGTGTTCCCCGATGGTACGGGCCTCGTTGTAGGTCCGCGGGTGAAGAGTGGTGATCCGGTACGGCTCTCGTTCGGACACGACCTTGGGCATGATCACCGGTGCGTTCTTCTCCAGGGACTGACGTTCTTGTGTGATGGATGCCACGGGCGCGATGCGCGCCGGACGTCCGGATTCCGCGGCGAGCGAAGTCGATCGAGCCACCGGTTCGCGCGGCGCGGGCGGTTGCACGATTCGCACCTCTTCGTCCCTTTGGGACTGGTGCGCGCCGTGCGACTGGTGTGACGACTCGTGCCGTCGGTGGTCACGCTCGGGCTCCGGGTCCAGTTCGGGCTCGAAGTCGTCGTCGGGGTCGAATCCACGGCCGTCGTACCCATCGTCCTCCACGAGGCCGAGGTAGACCGCCATCTTGCGCATCGCGCCGGCCATGCTCTGAGTCCTCCGCTCTGTGGTGGATCGGCTGACGACTGCCAAGTGCCCGCGATCCACGTGGTCGTTGTGCCAGCCATCGCGGGCATTGACCATATTTTCTGCTGTGGTCCGACTTCTTGGCGACGTTACCCGAGCCTGGGGCGGACTCCGAGTACCGCGGTGCCGACGCGCACATGTGTCGCTCCGGCGGCCACGGCCTGCTCGAGGTCCGCACTCATCCCTGCAGACACCATGGTTGCAGCAGGATGGGCTCGGCGCAGGTCGGTCGACAAATCCATGAGCCGCTCGAATGCCGCCTGTTCGCGTCCCGCGTACTCCCCGCCGAGCGGAGCGACGGTCATCAATCCGTCGAGCCGCAGCCCGGGGGCCTCGGCCAGGAGGTCGGCCAACTCTTCGATTCCGCCGGGCGCGACGCCTCCGCGCTCGCCCCGCTCGCTCTCGCCGGCGTCGAGCGCGACCTGGACGAGACAGCCCACCTCGCGCTCGGCCCGCACGGCCTCCTTCGACAGCGCCGCGACAAGTCGGGCACGATCGACAGACTGCACCATATCGGCATAACTCACCACGGAACGGACTTTGTTGGTCTGCAACTGACCGACAAAGTGCCACTTCAGGGGCAGATCCGCACAAGCGGCGGCCTTCGGGGCCGCGTCCTGGTCCCGGTTCTCGGCGACATGGCGCACACCGAGCCCCGACAGAATCCGCACATCGCTCGCCGGGTAGGTCTTGGTGACCACGATCAGGGTCACCTCCTCCCGCTTGCGCCCGGCCGCCACACAGGCGGCGGTGATGCGCTGCTCCACTTTCGCCAGGTTTCCGGCGAGTTCGGTCTTACGGTCCGTCATGCCCCATCAGTCCAGCCAGACATAGCCCGCGAGCCGCCCGGTGGAGCGGTCGCGGCGGTACGAGAAGTGGTCGCCCGACTCCAGCGTGCACGCCGGAGACTGCGCCCGGTCGCACACCCCGAGCCGCTCGAGCTGGGCGTGTACTCCGGCGCTCACGTCGACCGCCGGTGTGCCCCAGCTGGTTACAGCGTGCGCCGCCGGCTCGAGGGCGGCCACTTCGGCGCGCATCGCGTCCGGCACCTCGTAGCACCGGCCGCAGACGGCCGGTCCGGTACGGGCGACGATCCGGCCCGGCTCGGCACCGAGTTCGGCCATGGCCCGTACGGCGGCGGGGACGACCCCCTCGACCATGCCGGGCCGCCCGGCGTGGGCGGCGGCCACGACCCCGGCGACCGGATCGGCAAGCAGGACCGGCACGCAGTCGGCGGTGAGGACGGCGAGGGCGAGCCCCCGGCGGGTGGTGACGATCGCGTCGACCTCCGGAACCGGCCGTTCACCCCAGGGCTCGTCCACGACGGCCACGTCGGCGCCGTGCACCTGGTTCATCCAGACGACCAGGCCGGGGTCCAGGCCGAGCGACTTCGCCGCCAGCTCCCGGTTCGTCCGTACCGACCCGGGATCGTCGCCGACCGCTCCGCCGAGGTTGAGCTCCTCATACGGAGCGGCGCTCACCCCGCCCCACCGGTCGGTGAAGGCGAAGTGCGCGCCGCTCACGCTCTCGCGCTGTCCTATCACTTCAGGAAGTCCGGCACGTCCAGCTCCTCGGCCGCACTGTCCGAGTAGGTCCGCGGCGACGGGGTGACCGGCGGGGTCACCGGGATGTCGGCCACCGGCTCGGGCGCCGGCTCCGGCTCCTCCTTCGGGGTCACGCTGCCGAGCGAGCCGAAGGACGGGCGGCTCTCCGGCTGCCGTGCGGGAGCGGGCTCCTCACGGCGGGCCGGGGCCGAGGAGGACGCCGAGCCGAGGACGTTGTCCCGGCGGGCCGGCGGCTGGCCGCCGTCGAAGCCGGCCGCGATCACGGTGACCCGGACCTCGTCGCCGAGCGCGTCGTCGATGACCGCGCCGAAGATGATGTTGGCCTCGGGGTGCGCGGCCTCGCTGACCAGCTGGGCGGCCTCGTTGATCTCGAACAGGCCGAGGTCCGAACCACCGGAGATGGAGAGCAGCACGCCCCGGGCGCCGTCGATGGACGCCTCCAGCAGCGGCGAGGAGATCGCCATCTCGGCGGCGGCCACGGCGCGGTCGTCGCCACGGGCCGAGCCGATGCCCATCAGGGCCGAACCGGCCTCGGACATGACCGACTTCACGTCGGCGAAGTCGAGGTTGATCAGACCGGGGGTGGTGATGAGGTCGGTGATGCCCTGGACACCGGAGAGCAGGACCTGGTCGGCGGACTTGAAGGCGTCCAGGACCGAGACCTGGCGGTCCGAGATGGACAGCAGCCGGTCGTTCGGGATGACGATGAGGGTGTCGACCTCTTCGCGCAGCTCGGCGATGCCGTCCTCGGCCTGGTTCGCGCGGCGCCGTCCCTCGAAGGTGAACGGGCGCGTGACCACGCCGATGGTGAGGGCGCCGAGCGAGCGTGCGATGTTGGCCACGACGGGCGCCCCGCCGGTGCCGGTGCCGCCGCCTTCACCGGCCGTCACGAAGACCATGTCGGCCCCCTTGAGGACCTCCTCGATCTCCTCGCGGTGGTCCTCGGCGGCCTTGCGGCCGACGGCCGGGTTGGCTCCGGCGCCGAGTCCGCGGGTGAGTTCGCGGCCGACGTCGAGCTTCACGTCGGCATCGCTCATCAACAGCGCCTGTGCGTCGGTGTTGATGGCGATGAACTCGACACCCTTGAGACCGACCTCGATCATCCGGTTGATGGCATTGACACCACCGCCGCCGACACCGATGACCTTGATGACTGCGAGGTAGTTCTGCGGTGCTGCCACGTCGAAGGCCTCTCGCCTCGAATTACGTTGTCGCCGCCGGACGGTTCCCCGTACCGGGACGACGGATGCCGAATGGGACGGTCCGAACGCCGACCCGAACCCTAACCCTGAAGTTTAGGGTTACCAGTGTGTCTGTTCCCTGGAGTCTTCTGAACAGGACACTAAGTCGACAAGTGGCGCCCGTTCAACGAACACGCCGAACCTCCCGTTTTTCTTTTCACCCTATGTGATCAGCCGTAGCAGTGCCCAACCAGGGTGCTGGCCTGCGCTGATGTGCGTCAACTCCCCGATGACGCAGGGGCGGTGGGGACGCTGACATCGAAGTGCCGCGCGCCGGGAGCTGCTTTCATGAGAGCTGTGAGGGCCCGTGCCTTGACGCGGCCGCTCTCACCGCTACCCCATGCGACCGTGCGGCCGTCGCCCAACTCCAGCGAGATGTCGTCATAGGAACGGACTTGGACGGTCCGGGTCTCCCGCGCCACCGCGGCCGGCAGGTCTCCGGCGACCTGGACCGCCTCGCGCACCAGCCGGTCGATTCCGAACCGCCGGTAGCTCGCGGCACCCGAACCCGACTTGGACGCGGTCAATTCCAGCGCCGGGACGCCTTTCAGCGCCTGCGAAATCGTGGCGAAACGGACGCCCTCGTCGTCGACTTCGACGAAGTTCCCGGCTTTTCGGACAAGCAGCACCGGCGTCCGCTCGGTCACTTTCAGGCCGATTCCATGGGGCCAGGCACGGACGACGTCAACGGTGTCAATTCGGGGCAATTTCCGGCGAAGTCGGACTTCGATGGCACCCGTGTCGACAGAAACCAGCGGCGCCCCGATCGGCACCGAGGCGGCCTCGCGTACGTCGGCGGGGGTCAGCACCCGCGTGCCGGAGACGGAGACGTGCTCCAGGCGCAGCCACGAGGAGCCGTACAGCACCCAGCTGGAACCGCCCCCGAGGAGCACCAGGACGGACACCAGGATGACGATCGTACGAAGGCGCGGCTTCCCCCAACGCCGCGAGGGCGGCGGGCCGGACGACTCCTGCTGGCGTTCACCGCGCTCGGCGGTCGTCGGTCCGGCCACGCTCACTGCCCTTTCGTCATACGGTCCTAACGGCGCGAGGCGATCGCCTCGTACACCATGCCGACGAGCAGGTCGTCGGCGTCCCGGCGGCCGAACTCACCGGCGGCACGGGACATCTCGTACAGCCGGTGCGGGTCGGCGAGCACGGGCAGGACGTTCTGCTGCACCCACTCCGGGGTCAGTTCCGCGTCGTCGACCAGAAGGCCGCCGCCGGCCTTGACCACCGGCTGGGCGTTCAGCCGCTGTTCGCCGTTGCCGATGGGCAGCGGGACGTAGGCGGCCGGGAGCCCGACGGCGGAGAGTTCGGCGACGGTCATCGCGCCGGCGCGGCAGAGCATCATGTCGGCCGCGGCGTACGCGAGGTCCATCCGGTCCAGGTAACTTACCGGGATGTAGGGCGGCATTCCCGGCATCTGGTGCACCTGCGGCAGTTCGTTCTTGGGTCCGACCGCGTGCAGGATCTGGATGCCGGCCTGCTGCAGCCACGGGGCGACCTGCTGGACCACCTCGTTGAGGCGCCGGGCGCCCTGGGAGCCGCCGGACACGAGCAGCGTGGGCAGGTTCGGGTCGAGGCCGAAGCGCGCGCGTGCCTCGGGGCGGACGGCGGCGCGGTCCAGGATGGCGATGGAGCGGCGCAGCGGGATGCCGATGTAGCGGGCGTCGCGCAGCTTGCTGTCCGGAGTGGAGACGGCGACCCGGGCGGCGTACCGCGAGCCGATCTTGTTGGCCAGGCCGGGGCGGGCGTTGGCCTCGTGGATCACGATGGGCACACCGAGGCGCTTGGCGGCCAGGTAGCCGGGCAGGGCGACGTAGCCGCCGAAGCCCACCACGCAGTCCGCCTTGGTGCGCTCCAGGATCTGCTCGGCGGCCTTGATCGTGCCGCGCAGCCGGCCCGGGACGGTGATCAGCTCGGGCGTGGGCTTGCGGGGCAGCGGCACCGCGGGGATCAGCGCCAGCTCGTAGCCGCGCTCCGGAACGAGCCGGGTCTCCAGACCCCGCTCCGTGCCCAGGGCCGTGATGCCCATGGTCGGGTCCTGCCTGCGCAGGGCGTCCGCGAGGGCGAGCGCGGGCTCGATGTGGCCGGCGGTCCCCCCACCAGCGAGTACGACATGCACCGAAATTCACCGCTCTCCGGACGAACGCGCCGCTGAGGCACGCCGTCGCATCGTGTTCCATCTCCGAGGCCCCCGCTCGGCACCGGGGCCTCCCGCCCGCTTTCTACCAAAGCGAGGTTGCCGCATCGCAAGCGCCGCCCGCGCAGCGGGGTCGTCGCGTGCGAAGGCGATCAGCAACCCGATGGCGAACATGGTCGGCAGCAGGGCGGACCCTCCGTAGGAGAACAACGGGAGGGGGACGCCGGCGATCGGCAGCAGGCCGAGCACCGCACCGATGTTGATCACCGCCTGCGCGATGATCCAGGTCGTCACGCCTCCCGCGGCGTACCTCACGAAGGGGTCCTCCGTGCGTCCGGCCACGCGGATACCCGCATAGCCTAGAGCCGCGAACAGGGCGAGCACCGACAGCGTCCCCGCCAGGCCCAGTTCCTCACCGGTGACGGCGAAGATGAAGTCGGTGTGGGCTTCGGGCAGTTGGCCCCATTTCTCCACACTCGCACCGAGGCCGGATCCGAAGAGTCCGCCGGAGGCGAGGGCGTAGATCCCGTGCACGGCCTGCCAGCAGTCGGCGACCCCGGCCTTGGGCTCGGTGGCGCCGATGCAGGCGAGCCGGGCCATGCGGTTGGGGCTGGTCTTGATGAGGACCCCGCCGATCAGGCTCGCGATCGTCAGCACCCCGGCGAACAGCCGGGTGGGCGCCCCCGCGAGCCACAGCAGACCGAACAGGATCGCCGTGAGGATGATCGCGGTGCCCATGTCGCCGCCGAGCATGATCAGGCCCAGCAGGAGGAAGGCGACCGGCACCAGTGGCACCAGCATGTGCTTCCACTGGGTCAGCAGCTTCTTCTCCTGCTTGCGGGCGATCAGGTCCGCGCCCCACAGCACCAGGGCGAGCTTGCCGAACTCGCTGGGCTGGATCTGGAAGGAGCCGCCGAGGGAGATCCAGTTCTGGTTGCCGTTGATCGACATCCCTATCCCGGGCACCTGCACCAGGGCCATCAGGAAGACGGCGCCGGCCAGGATCGGGTAGGCCAGCGCCCGGTGCAGCTTCACCGGCATGCGGGAGGCGACGAACAGCAGCGCGCTGCCGATGAGGGCGGCGAGGGCCTGCTTGCGGAAGAAGTACGTCCCCGGCAGCGACAGCTGCAGCGCGGTGATCTGCGAGGCCGAGTAGACCATCACCAGGCCCAGCACGGTGATCAGCAGGCTGCCGCCGAGAATCAGGTAGTAGGCGGTCAGCGGGCGGTCCCAGGCCTTCCGCGCACGCATGTAGAGCCGCAGTACGGCGTTCTCGCGCGCGGGCCGGGGGGCGGCGGGACGGCCTGACGCCCGCTGCACGGGCGGCCGGCCGGTACGGCTACCGGGCATCAACGCCTCCAGTGAACGTCGACCGTCCCACGCGTCCCTCCCAAGATCCGCCCGGCAGGCGGCCGGGTCAGGCGCCGAGCTCGCGGACCGCCTCCGCGAACGCGTCACCGCGCTGGTTGTAGTTGGTGAACATGTCCATGGAGGCGCAGGCCGGGGCCAGCAGCACCGTGTCGCCGGTTTGCGCGAGCCGCTTCGCTTCCGTCACCGCCTGGAGCATCGCCCCAGTGTCGGTCCGTTCGAGGTCGACGACGGGTACTTCCGGGGCGTGTCGCGCAAGGGCCTCGCGGATCAGGGCACGATCGGCGCCGATCAGGACGGCGCCGCGAAGCCGCTTCGCGGACTTGGCGACCAGCTCGTCGAAGGTCGCGCCCTTGGCCAGACCACCCGCAATCCATACGATCGACTCATATGACGCCAACGAGGCTTCCGCGGCGTGCGTGTTGGTCGCCTTGGAGTCGTCCACGTAGGCCACCGAGTCGATGTCGGCGACGTGCGCGATGCGGTGGGCGTCCGGGCGGAAGGCCCTCAGCCCGTCGCGTACGGCCGTGGCGGGCACCCCGAAGGCGCGCGCGAGGGCCGCTGCGGCAAGGGCGTTGGCGACGTTGTGCGGGGCCGGCGGATTGACGTCGGAGACCTCGGCCAGCTCCTGCGCGTTCTTGTGCCGGTTCTCCACGAAGGCGCGGTCGACCAGGATGCCGTCCACGACGCCGAGTTGGGACGGGCCCGGGGCGCCGAGGGTGAACCCGATGGCCCGGCAGCCCTCCTCGACGTCGGCCTCGCGCACCAGGTCCTCGGTGAGCTTGTCGGCCACGTTGTAGACGCAGGCGACCCGATTGCCCTCGTAGATACGGCCCTTGTCGGCGGCGTAGGCCTCCATGGAGCCGTGCCAGTCGAGGTGGTCCGGGGCCAGGTTCAGCACGGCGGCGGAGTGGGCGCGCAGGGAGGGCGCCCAGTGGAGCTGGTAGCTGGACAGCTCCACGGCGAGAACGTCATACCGCTCCTCGCCGAGGACCGCGTCCAGCAGCGAGACGCCGATGTTGCCGACGGCGGCCGTGCGCAGGCCCGCGGCCTTCAGGATGGAGGCGAGCATCTGCACGGTGGTGGTCTTGCCGTTCGTGCCGGTCACGGCCAGCCAGGGGGCGGCGTCGGGTTCCCGCAGGCGCCAGGCCAGCTCCACGTCGCCCCAGACGGGCACGCCCGCCTTCCCGGCCGCCAGGAACAGCGGCTTGTCGGGCTTCCAGCCGGGCGCGGTGACGATCAGCTCGGTGCCCTCGGGCAGGGTCGCGCCGTCGCCGAGGCGCACGGTGACGCCGAGCGCCTCCAGCTCCGCGGCCTGCTCACGCGCGCGTGCGTCGTCACCGTCGTTGACGACCGTGACGATCGCCCCGCGCGCGTGCAGCACCTTGGCCGCCGGGACGCCGGAGACGCCGAGCCCGGCGACGGTGACGTGCTTGCCCTGGAACTCCGAAAGCCCAGTGGGCACCGAGGAGATCACTTGTCCGCTGCCCATCCCGCGTAGAAGAGGCCCAGTCCGACAATCACACAGATGCCCTGAATGATCCAGAAACGGACCACCACCAGGACTTCGGACCAGCCCTTGAGTTCGAAGTGGTGCTGGAGTGGCGCCATCCGGAAGACGCGCTTGCCGGTGAGCCGGAACGATCCGACCTGGATGACGACCGACATGGTGATGAGGACGAACAGTCCGCCCATGATGGCCACCAGCAGCTCCGTGCGGGAGAGGATGGCCAGGCCCGTGAGAACACCGCCGAGGGCGAGCGAACCGGTGTCGCCCATGAAGATCTTGGCGGGCGAGGTGTTCCACCACAGGAAGCCGAGGCACGCGCCCATGAGCGCGGAGGCGACGACGGCGAGGTCGAGCGGGTCGCGCACCTCGTAACAGGCGTTCGGGTTGGTCAGGGTCTGCGCGTTGGCGCAGGACTCCTGGAACTGCCAGACCCCGATGAAGGTGTACGCGCCGAAGACCAGGACGGAGGCGCCGGTGGCCAGACCGTCCAGACCGTCGGTGAGGTTCACGCCGTTCGACATCGCGAGGATCATGAACAGCGCCCAGACCACGAACAGCACCGGGCCGATCGACCAGCCGAAGTCGGTGATGAACGACAGCTTCGTGGAGGCCGGGGTGTTGCCGCGGGCGTCGGAGAACATCAGCGACAGCACGGCGAAGGCGATGCCGACGATCAGCTGGCCGGCCATCTTCGCCTTGGCCCGCAGACCCAGCGACCGCCGCTTGACGATCTTGATGTAGTCGTCGAGGAAGCCGACCAGCCCCATGCCGAACATGAGGCCGAGGACCAGCAGCCCGGAGTAGGTCGGGGCGTAGCCGGTGATGAGCTTGCTCAGGAAGTACGCGGCGATCGTCGCCAGGATGAAGGCGATACCGCCCATGGTCGGCGTACCGCGCTTGCTGGCGTGCTCGCGCGGGCCGTCGTCGCGGATGTACTGGCCGTAGCCCTTGCGGGCGAGGAGCTTGATCAGCAGCGGGGTGCCGACCAGCGTCAGGAAGAGACCGATGACGCCCGAGAACAGGATCTGCTTCATCATCGGGCATCGACCCCGCCCTCGACGAGCGCCTGGGCAACGCTCTCGAGACCCACCGAACGGGACGCCTTCACGAGTACGACGTCCCCCGGGCGCAACTCGCTGCGCAACAGGTCGACCGCCGCCTGTGCGTCGGACACGTGCACCGACTCCTCACCCCACGAACCCTCGTTATATGCGCCCAGTTGCAACCAGGAGGCCTCAATCCCCCCGACCGCGACGAGCTTGCTGACGTTGAGCCGGACGGCGAGCCGTCCGACGGCGTCGTGCTCGGCGAGCGCCTCGTCCCCCAGCTCGGCCATCTTGCCGAGCACCGCCCACGTGCGGCGCCCCTTGCCCATGGCCGCGAGCGCCCGGAGGGCGGCCCGCATGGACTCGGGGTTGGCGTTGTAGGCGTCGTTGACGATGGTCACGCCGTCCGGGCGCTCGGTGACCTCCATGCGCCAGCGGGAGAGGGAGCCCGCCTCGGAGAGCGCGGTGGCGATCTCTTCCGCGGACATGCCCAGCTCATGGGCGACGGCGGCCGCGGCGAGCGCGTTCGACACGTGGTGCTCACCGTACAGGCGCATGGTCACATCGCTTGCACCGGAGGGTGTGTGAAGCCTGAAGGAGGGCTGTCCACTGTCCGTGAGTCGCACGTTCTCGGCCCGTACGTCCGCTTCGGCCGACTCTCCGAAAAGGACCACCTTCGCCTTGGTACGGGAGGCCATGGCGCGCACCAGCGGGTCGTCGGCGTTGAGGATCGCCGCGCCGCCGTCCTCCGCGGCGGGCAGGGCCTCGACGAGTTCGCCCTTCGCCTGGGCGATCTGCTCACGGCCGCCGAACTCGCCGATGTGGGCGGTGCCGACGTTGAGGACCAGGCCGACCCTGGGCGGGGTCAGATCGGTGAGGTAGCGGATGTGGCCGATGCCGCGGGCGCCCATCTCCAGCACGAGGAAGCGGGTTTCCTCGGTGGCGGACAGGGCGGTCAGGGGCAGCCCGATCTCGTTGTTGAGCGAGCCCGGCGTGAACACGGTCGGCGCCTTGCGCCGGAGCACCTGGGCGATCAGGTCCTTGGTGCTGGTCTTGCCGGCCGAGCCGGTCAGGGCGACGAGGGTCGCCCCGAGCCGGCGTACGACATGGCGGGCGAGGGCGCCGAGCGCGGCCTGGACGTCCTCGACCACGATCGCGGGGACGCCGACCGGCCGCGACGCCAGTACGGCGACCGCACCTGCCTCGACGACCTGCGGTGCGTAGTCGTGGCCGTCCACGCGCTCGCCGACGAACGCGGCGAACAGGCTGCCGGGCACCACCTCGCGGGAGTCCCGGACGACCGGTCCCGTGACCTGGACGGACGGATCCGGTATGTCGTGCGTCTGCCCGCCGACGACTGCTGCGATCTCGGCGAGGGAGAGGGCGATCACAAGTTCATCCCTGGGTCTTCTGGATAGCTTCGCGAAGCACCTGGCGGTCGTCGAACGGACGGATCACGCCGGCGATGTCCTGGCCCTGCTCGTGGCCCTTGCCGGCGACCAGCACGGTGTCGCCGGGGGCGGCGCGGCCCACGGCGGCGGCGATCGCTGCGGCCCGGTCCTCGAAGAGGAGCACCTCCCCGCGCTCGTGCGCGGGCACGGACGCCGCGCCCTCGAGCATGGTCGCGAGGATCGCGAGGGGGTCCTCGGAGCGGGGGTTGTCCGATGTCAGTACGGCCGTGTCGGCGAGCCGGGCCGCAGCGGCGCCCATCGGGGCGCGCTTGGTCCGGTCGCGGTCGCCGCCGCAGCCGAGGACCACGTGCAGACGGCCCTTGGTGACCTTGCGCAGCGCCTTGAGCACCGACTCGACCGCGTCGGTCTTGTGTGCGTAGTCGACGACCGCGAGGTAGACCTGCCCGGCGTCCACGCGCTCCAGGCGGCCGGGGACGCCCGGCACGGCGGCGACGCCGTCGGCGGCGGTCTGCGGGTCGAGACCCGCCACGGCTAGGGCGACGACGGCGGCGAGGGTGTTCGCCACGTTGAAGGGGCCCGGCAGCGGCGACTTGGCGTGGATGCGCTCACCCTGGGGCCCGATGACGGTGAACGTCGAGTCCATGGGGCCGACCTGGACGTCCTCGGCGCGCCAGTCGGCGTCGGGGTGCCCCTCGGCGGAGAAGGTGACGACCGGGACGGTCGCCTCCGCGGCGAGCCGGCGGCCGTACTCGTCGTCGGTGTTGATCACGCCGAGTTTGCTGCGTTTCGGCGTGAAAAGCTGCGCCTTGGCCCGGTAGTAGTCCTCCATGTCGGAGTGGAACTCCATGTGTTCCGGGCTGAGATTGGTGAACACGGCGATGTCGAAGACGCAGCCGTCCACCCGGCCGAGGACCAGGGCGTGGCTGGAGACCTCCATGGCGACCGCCTCGACGCCGCGTTCGCGCATGACGGCGAACAGGGCCTGCAGGTCGGTGGCTTCGGGGGTGGTGCGCTCGGACTTGATGCGCTCCTCGCCGATGCGCATCTCGACGGTGCCGATGAGCCCGGTGCTGCGGGTGGTCTTGAGACCGCCCTCGACCAGGTAGGCGGTGGTGGTCTTGCCGGAGGTGCCGGTGATGCCGATCTGCAGCAGGTCGCGGCCGGGGTGGCCGTAGATCGTCGCCGCCAGCTCGCCCATCCGCGCGCGCGGGTCGTCCGCGACCAGGACCGGCAGTCCGGTCGCGGCGGCGCGTTCGGCGCCCGTCGGGTCGGTCAGCACGGCGACCGCCCCGAGGCCGGCGGCCTGGGTGACGAAGTCCGCGCCGTGCAGGCGGGCGCCCGGGAGGGCGGCGTACAGGTCGCCGGGGCGGACGGCGCGCGAGTCGTGGGTGATCCCCGTGATCCCGGCGGTGCGGTCCGGAGCGGCGGCACCCAGCTGATCGGCCAGTTCCGCGAGGGGTGTGGCGGAGACCTGAACCGGTCGCGGCGGTCCCGGATATGTCACGGAAGCGCCCTTCTGGGTGGTTTGGGACTGATCAGCGTGTGGCACGGCGGTGAGCGTACCGGGCGTACCCGCTCCGGAGCGAAGCGAGGGGCTCGAGGTGCCCCGGTTCCCGGGCTTCGGGGTGATGGTTGTCACGAGCTGGTTCCTGGTGGTCGTTCCGGGTGGTCGTCCGGGTGTGCTGATCAGGGCTTGTAGGCGACGGGCAGGTTCGCGGGCCTGGCCCCGGTCGGCGGGACCTGGAGGGTCTTCAGGGCGAACTCCATCACCTGCTTGTAGATCGGGCCGCAGATCTGGCCGCCGAAGTAGCTGCCGGACGTGGCGTTCTGGATCGCGCAGTAGACGGTGATCCGCGGGTTGTCCGCGGGTGCGAATCCGGCGAAGGACGAGGTGTAGCCGTGGTAGCGGCCGGTGGCCGGATCCACGCGGTTGGCCGTGCCGGTCTTGCCCGCCACCCGGTACCCGGGGATGCGGGCCTTGATGCCGGTGCCCTGCTCGTCGTCCACGACGGACTCCAGCATCTGGGCGAGGGTCTTCGCGGTCTTCGCACTGACCACACGGGCCTTCCTGGGCTGCGCGGCGGGTGCGAAGCGGCCGTCGGCGCCCTTGGTGCCGCGCACCAGGGTCGGCTCGACGCGGACTCCGCCATTGGCGATCGTCGAGTACACGGAGGCGGCCTGCATGGCGCTGAGGGAGAAGCCCTGGCCGAAAGGAATCGTGTACTGCTGCGATGTGGACCACTTGCCGGCGGGCGCGAGGATGCCCTTGGTCTCACCGGGGAAACCGAGTCCGGTGGCGCTGCCGATGCCGAACTTGCGCAGGTACGAGTAGAGGACCTTGTTGGCCTCGGGCTGGGTCTTGCCGAGCTGCCCCGTGGCGAGGATGGTGCCGATGTTGCTGGACTTGGCGAGCACGCCGTTGAGGGTGAGGTACCAGGTGGCGTGGTCCACGTCGTCCTGGAATAGCCGGTCGCCGCGGTGCAGCCGGTTCGGTACGACGACGTGGGTGAGCGGTGTGGCCGCGTTCTGCTCCAGCACGGCCGCCATCGACATCACCTTGGCGGTGGAGCCGGGCTCGTAGGCGTCCTGGACGGCCGCGTTGCCCATGGCCTCTCCGTCGGCCTTCGACAGGTCGTTCGGGTCGAAGCCGGGCGAGTTGGCCATGGCCAGGATCTCGCCGGTGCGGGCGTCCTGGACGATGACGTAGCCGCGGTCCGCCCTGGACTTCTTCACCTGCTCGGTGATGGCGTTCTGGGCGGCCCACTGGATGTCACGGTCGATGGTGAGTTCGACGTCGGAGCCGGGCACGGCGGGCGTCTCCGTCGATCCCGCCGTGGGCACCTCGCGGCCCCCGGACTGGGCGTAGCGGAGCTTGCCGTCCTTGCCGGACAGCCGCTTGTTCAGTTCCTGCTCGACACCGCCGCCGCCCTGGCCGTCGGCGTTGACCCAGCCCAGTATCCCGGCGGCGAGGTCGCCGTTCGGGTACACGCGCTGGCTGCTGGGGTCGGCGAAGACGCCGGAGAGCACGCTGACCGTGTTCTTGTCGGTCTCCGACTTCTTGCCGAGCGCTGCCTTCAGGTCCTTGATCTGCTTCCAGACCTGCGGGGTCTGCCGGGTGGCGAGCCGGGCGTAGCGCGACAGCCTGTTCGCGGGCCTGAGCTTCTTGGCGATCGCGGCCTGGTCCTGGCCGAGGATGGGCGCGAGCAGGGCGGCGGCCCGCTCCGGTCCGTCGGCGATCTTCAGCTGCTTGGCGGTGAACATCGTCGGGTCGGCCGTGATGTCGTACGCGTCCTCGCTGATGGCGAGGGCCACGCCGTTGCGGTCGGTGATCCCGCCGCGCTCGGCGGCCAGGGTGTGCACGACATAGCGGTTCAGCTGGGCCTTGGCGGCGTACGCGCTGGCGTCGACGGCCTGGACCTGGAGCAGCCGTACGACGAAGGCGAGCAGCACCAGGGTGAGCGCGAGGCCGACCATGCGCAGCCGGGGGCGTGGGCTGCCGAGCCGCAGGACGGGCGTGGGCGGCGGCCGGTACGCGCTGGGCCGGCGGGCCGGGCGGCCGCCGGGCCCGGGCTGGCGCCGGACGGCGCCCCTCGGACGGGGAGGCTTCGCGGGGCCGGGCACGCGGCGGCGCGGCGGTTCCCTGTCGGACACTTCCGTCACCTGCCGGGGGTCGGAGTGGGGGCGGGCTGGAGGGTGGTGAGCGGCGCCACGACCGCCGGCGGGCCGGTCAACTGGGCCGGGTCCGAGGCAGTGGGAGTGAGAGCGGGATCGGGGGTGGCGGGGGGCTGCGTCGGCGTGGCCGAGGGGGCCGCGGAGGGACCGGCGGCCGGGACGAGGGTCTCCGGGGCGACCGGGTCGGTGAGGGAGGCGGGTTCGGGACTGGCCGCGTTCGGTACGCCCTTGACGGTGCCGTCGGGACCGAGGAAGACCGGGTCGCCGCCGGGGACCATGCCGAGTTCGCGGGCGCGGCGCTGCAGGGCGTCGGGGGCCGAGTAGGCGTCGATGTCGCGCTGGAGGGACTGTTCCTCGTCGGTGAGGTTCTTCGTCCGCTTCTGCAGGTCGTCGAGTTTGAACGAGCCTTCGCTGAGGGCGGAGTTCAGTACCAGCAGTCCGATGAGGCCGCCGCCGAGCAGCAGGACCACGAGAAGGACGAACGGGGCACGGGCCGCTCGAGCGCGGCCGACCGGGAAGAGCCGGGCGAGCCGGGCAGCCCTCCCCCTCAGTTCGGGTTTCCTACTCACAGGCCCTCCGGTGGCTCCGGCGCGCCGACGGGTGAGTCCGGAAACCCAACCGACCCGATTCGCTCACTCGGCGTCCTCCCTGATGCGTTCGGCGCCCCGCAGCCTGGCCGGGGCGGCCCTGCGGTTCTCGGCGACCTCTTCCTCGGTGGGAAGTTCGGCACCGCGCGTGAGCAGCTTGAGCCGCGGCTGGTAGCGCTCGGGCACGACCGGCAGCCCGGGCGGCGCGGTGGACGCGGCGCCGGCCGCGAGCACGTGCTTCACCAGCCGGTCCTCCAGCGAGTGGTACGACAGCACGGCGATGCGTCCGCCGACACCGAGGGCCTTCACCGCGGCCGGGATCGCCCGCTCCAGGACGGACAGCTCGCCGTTGACCTCGATGCGCAGCGCCTGGAAGGTGCGCTTGGCGGGGTTGCCCCCGGTGCGCTTGGCGGCCTGCGGCAGCGCGTCCCGGATCAGCTCGACGAGCCGCGCGCTGTTGCTGAACGGCTCCTTCTCACGCTCGCGGACGATCGCGGAGACGATCCGCTTGGCCTGCTTCTCCTCGCCGTACGCGCGCAGGATCCGCACCAGCTCGCCCGCCGGATAGCTGTTGAGGACCTCGGCGGCGCTGATACCCGTCGTCTGGTCCATGCGCATGTCGAGGGGTGCGTCCTGGGCGTAGGCGAAGCCCCGGTCGGCCTCGTCCAGCTGCATGGAGGAGACGCCCAGGTCGAACAGCACGCCCTGCACGCGCGCGACGCCGAGCCTGCGCAGTACGTCGGGGAGCTCGTCGTAGACGGCGTGCACGAGGGTGGCGCGCTCGCCGAAGGGGGCGAGCCGCTCCCCGGACAGCCGCAGCGCCTCCTTGTCCCGGTCGAGGGCGATCAGCCGCGCCTGAGGGAACCGGGTCAGCAGCGCCTCGCTGTGGCCGCCTAGGCCGAGGGTGCAGTCGACGACCACCGCTCCCGGCCGCTCCAGGGCGGGTGCCAGCAGATCCAGGCACCGCTGGAGCATCACCGGGACGTGTCGACTCTGGCTCAAGGGGGCCTCTCAGGTCCGGCGGGCCGTACGCACCGCCGGGACCCCGCCCGCTCTGTGAAGGGGAGGCCTGCCGGCGCCGGAAGCGTCAGCCGACCGGGAGCGGGAGGAGGCCGAGCCGTACGTACGCGCCGCGCACGTGGGGAGACGGTCCGGGCGTCGTGCCTGGGTCTCCAGGGGTTTCACCAGCAGGGAGAGCCGCGCCTCCCGCTTCGCGTCACTTTAGTCCACCGTGTCTCGCGGTCAATCAACCGGCCTGCGCGTCGCGTACCGCATCACGGCGCGGCCCGCAATCGGAGCGAATTCACCCGTCCGCGTCTGTTTGCCCTCCGTGTGGGTTAGCTCACAACAAGCCACGATGACGTTCTTTGTCCGCTCTCACAGCGGGCTGCGACTGCTGGTGACCAGTAACGTCGTGGCTATGACGACTTCCGCAGCAGTTCCCACTGGATCCGAAGGCGCCATAACCAGCGGTGGCACCGTGACGGACCGCCTCGTCGGGTCCAACGAGCGCTATGCGTCCGCCTTCACCGACCCCGGAATGGACGCCCGTCCGGTCCTGCACGTGGCCGTGGTGGCTTGTATGGACGCCCGGCTCGACCTGCACGCAGCGCTCGGCCTGGAGCTGGGCGACTGCCACACGATCCGCAACGCGGGCGGCGTGGTCACCGACGACGTGATCCGCTCCCTGACCATCAGCCAGCGCAAGCTCGGCACCCGCAGCATCGTCCTGATCCACCACACCGGCTGCGGTCTGGAGGCTCTCACCGAGGACTTCCGCACCGAACTGGAGATGGAGGTCGGCCAGCGTCCGGCGTGGGCGGTGGAGTCCTTCCGGGACGTCGACCAGGACGTGCGCCAGTCCATGCAGCGGGTACGCACCTCGCCGTTCCTGCTGCACACGGACGACGTGCGCGGCTTCGTCTTCGACGTGCGCACCGGTCTGCTGCGCGAGATCGACCCGGCCTGATCCGGCTCGCGGGGGCCCGCCGGCCCGCCCCAACACCCCGGCTGCGGCGGAGACGTTTCGCCGCGCGTCATCGAAAACACCGGTCGAAAAGGCCGCAAGACCGACATAGTGCGGGCAGTTGTCCACAGGCGAGTGACACGAATCGGTAACGGCAGCAAGAATGCGGGGTGTGGGCGTCGCGTGGAACCTTTTCCGCGCGGTGTCCGTGTTTTCGGGGTGGGCCGGTTTCGCACGCAGAGCGACGGCCCGTAGTAAGAACGGGCCGAGGAGGGCCGGGTGACGACCTATGACGATCGAGCGAGCCTCACTGATCTGACCGCCACTGTGGAGCGCGTCCGCAGTTCGGTGGAGGGTGTGATCGAGGGCAAGCCCGAGGTCGTACGGCTTTCGCTGACCGTACTGCTCGCCGAGGGACACCTGTTGATCGAGGACGTCCCCGGCGTGGGCAAGACGATGCTCGCAAAGGCGCTGGCGCGGTCCATCGACTGCTCGGTGCGGCGCATCCAGTTCACCCCCGACCTGCTGCCCTCGGACATCACGGGTGTGTCCATCTGGGACCAGCAGCGCCGGGACTTCGAGTTCAAGCCGGGCGCCATCTTCGCGCAGATCGTGATCGGCGACGAGATCAACCGCGCCTCGCCCAAGACCCAGTCGGCGCTGCTGGAGTCCATGGAGGAGCGGCAGGTCACCATCGACGGGCACAGCTATGAACTGCCCAGCCCATTCATGGTGGTGGCCACGCAGAACCCCGTGGAGATGGAGGGCACCTATCCGCTGCCCGAGGCCCAGCGCGACCGCTTCATGGCCCGGGTCTCCGTCGGCTATCCGAGCGTCGAGGCCGAGCTGCAGATGCTGGACGTGCACGGCGGGGTCTCCCCGCTGGAGGACCTGCAGCCGGTGGCGCACGCGCACGAGATCGTGAAGCTGATCGAGGCGGTGCGCGGGGTGCACGTCTCCGAGGCCGTGCGGCGGTACGCGGTCGAGCTGGTCGCGGCCACCCGCACCCACCCCGACCTCAGACTCGGCGCCTCCCCGCGCGCGACGCTGCACCTGCTGCGCGCGGCCAAGGCCTCCGCGGCCCTCAGCGGCCGGGAGTACGCGCTGCCGGACGACGTACAGGCGCTCGCCGTCGCCGTCCTCGCCCACCGGCTGCTGCCCACCGCCCAGGCCCAGCTCAACCGCCGCACGGCCGAACAGGTGGTGCTGGAGATCCTGCAGCACACCCCGGTGCCCGCGACACCGCACCAGCAGAGCGGCTTCGGCGGTCTCGGCCGGGGCATGCCGGCCTATCCCCAGCAGCCCCCGCGGAGTCTGTGATGAGCTCCGGGGGGACGGGGCAGCCGGAGGCCGACCGCGGGGAGGCGGGCGGGATCCGTACGGCCCTGGCGGGGCTCACCACCCGCGGACGTTCCTTCCTGGCCGCCGGGATCGCGGCCGCGATCTGCGCGTACGTGCTGGGCCAGAGCGATCTGCTGCGGGTCGGCCTGCTGCTGGCCGTGCTGCCCCTGCTCTGCGCGGCCGTGCTCTACCGCACCCGCTACCGGGTGGCCGGCAACCGCCGGCTCTCCCCCGCACGCGTGCCCGCCGGCAGCGAGGCCCGGGTTCATCTGCGGATGGACAACGTCTCCCGGCTGCCCACGGGTCTGCTGATGCTCCAGGACCGGGTTCCCTACGTCCTCGGGCCCCGGCCACGCTTCGTGCTGGACCGGGTGGAGCCGGGCGGCCGCCGCGAGGTGTCCTACCGGGTCCGCTCGGACCTGCGCGGCCGCTATCCGCTGGGCCCGCTGCAGCTGCGGCTGACCGACCCGTTCGGAATGTGCGAACTCACCCGCTCCTTCTCCACGTTCGACATGCTGACGGTCATCCCGCGCGTGGACCCGCTGGCGCCGGTCCGGCTCAGCGGCGAGGCCAAGGGGTACGGCGACGGACGGCAGCGCTCGCTGGCCCTGGCGGGCGAGGACGACGTGATCCCGCGCGGGTACCGCTACGGCGACGACCTGCGCCGTGTGCACTGGCGCTCCACCGCGCGCTACGGCGAGCTGATGGTGCGCCGCGAGGAACAGCCGCGGCGCTCGCGCTGCACGGTGCTGCTGGACACCCGGGCCATCGGCTACGAGGGTGCGGGCCCCGACTCGGCCTTCGAGTGGGCCGTCTCCGGCACCGCGTCGGTCCTGGTGCACATGCTCGAGCGGGGCTTCTCGGTGCGTCTGCTGACCGACAACGGCAGTTCGGTGCCCGGCGAGGGTGCCGAGGGGGTCGCGGGCGCCGGTCAGGAGACCGCGGACGCGGCGGGACTGATGATGGACACCCTGGCGGTCGTCGACCACTCCGACGGCACGGGCCTCTCCCGGGCGTACGACGTGCTGCGCGGCGGGAACGAGGGGCTGCTGATCGCCTTCCTGGGCGATCTCGACGAGGAGCAGGCCGCGGAGGTCGCCAAGATGCGCCAGCGCAGCGGCGGCGCCGTCGCCTTCGTGCTGGACCCCGACACCTGGGTGCGGGAGGCGACCGACGTGCCGCGCCCGGGCGACCGGCAGGCGGAGCGGCTGCGCATGCTGCGCGAGGCGGGCTGGACGGCGCTGAGCGTGCCGCGCGGCGCCTCGCTGAACGATCTGTGGCGGCAGGCGGACCGGGAACGCTCGGGCCTGACCGCCGTGAGCGGGGAGGCACTGGGATGAGCGGGCGGGCACGACTGGCGCTGTGCGCCGCCGCGGCCACGCTGATGGCCTCGTGCGCACTGCTGCCCCTGGTCGACCAGCCCACCTGGCTGTTCCAGGCGATCGTGCTGGTCGCCGTGCAGACCGGGGTGGGGGCGGCGGCCCGGCGGGTGCCGCTGTCGCGGCCGCTGACCGTGGCGGTGCAGGCCCTGGTCACCCTGATGCTGCTGACCCTGGTCTTCGCCCGGACGCAGGCGATCATCGGGTTCGTCCCCGGCCCCGACGCCTTCCGGCACCTGGCCGACCTGCTCCAGCAGGGCTCGGACGACGTCAGCCGGTACGCGATACCGGCACCGCTCAGCGACGGCATCAAGCTGATGCTGATCGGCGGTGTCCTGCTGATCGGCCTGCTGGTGGACACGCTCGCGGTGACCTTCCGCAGCGCGGCCCCGGCCGGACTGCCGCTGCTCGCGCTGTACTCGGTGGCCGCGGGTCTGTCCGACGGCGCCGACTGGCTGTCGTTCCTGATCGCGGCGGCCGGCTATCTGATGCTGCTGCTCGCCGAGGGCCGGGACCGGCTCGCCCAGTGGGGCCGCGTCTTCGGTGGCGCGGCCCGCGACCCGCACGACCCGGAGGGCGGAGCGGTGGCCCCCCTGCGCACCGGGCGCCGGATCGGCGTGGTCGCGCTCGGTGTCGCCGTGCTGGTGCCGGCCCTTCCCCTGTTCTCGATCCAGGGCGGCCTGCTGGACGCCGCCGGAGCAGGTGTCGGCCCGGGCAACGGGACCGGCGGCACGATCTCCGCGGTCAACCCCCTGGTGTCGCTGCGCGACAGCCTGAACGTGGAGAACGACCGCCAGGTGCTGTCGCTGAAGACCAGTTCCGACGATCTGTCGGACATGTATCTGCGGATCGTCTCCCTGGACGATTTCGACGGCACCACCTGGAAGCCGTCCCAACGGCACATCGTCGGTCTGCCGGACGTCCTCCCGACACCCGTCGGCCTGGGCACGGACATCAAGCGCACCACCGTGAAGACCACGGTCACGGCCGCGGACTGGTACGCACAGGACTGGCTGCCGATGCCGTACCCGCCGAGCAGGGTGCGGATCAGCGGCAACTGGCGGTACGAGCCCGTCGGCATGACCCTCGTCGGTGACCACGGGCAGAACACACGCGGTGAGACCTACCAGGTGAACAGCCTGGACGTGCAGCCGACCGCCGACCAGCTGGCCGCAGCGCCACAGCCGCCGGCGCCCCTGAAGCGCGAGTACACCAAGGTGCCGTCCAAGCTGCCGAAGGTGGTCGCGCAGACCGCCAGGGAGATCACCGCGGGCTCGGCGAGCCACTACGAGGAGGCGGTCAAGCTCCAGGACTACTTCGCGGTCAACGGCGGCTTCCAGTACGACACCCGGGTGGAGGTCGGCCGCGGTCCGAACGCGATCGCGAACTTCCTGGACAAGAAGCAGGGCTTCTGTGTCCACTTCTCCTTCGCGATGGCGGCGATGGCCCGCACGCTCGGCATTCCGGCCCGGGTCGCGGTGGGCTTCGCGCCCGGCACCCCGCAGGCGAACGGCTCGGTCTCGGTGACCCTGAAGGACGCGCACGCCTGGCCCGAGCTGTACTTCGAGGGCGTGGGCTGGACCCGTTTCGAGCCGACCCCGACCCGGGGCACCGTGCCGTCGTACACCCAGTCGGACACGCCCGGCAGCTCCGTGCCGGACGAGGCGCTGCCGTCCAAGAACGCGTCCTCGGCGCCCTCGGCGGCGCCCTCGGCGAGCCAGAGCTGCTCCGCGCAGCTGCACAAGCTCGACGCGTGCGACAGCCCGTCGGCGGCAGTGGCCCCGCACAGCGGTGGCGGTGGTCTGCTGCGCCTGCTCGGCTACGGGCTGATCGGACTCGCCGTCCTGGTCGTCCTGGCGATCCCGCTGGCGCCGATGCTGTGGCGGACGCGGCTGCGCTGGGTACGGCTCGGTGCGCACGCCCGGACCGAGGAGGGCGCGGCGGCGCACACGCTGGCGGCCTGGCAGGAGCTGACCGACAGCGCATGGGATCTCGGCATCCTGCCGGACGAGTCGCAGACCCCGCGCAAGGCGGCCGCCCGGATCGTCCGGCTGGGGCATCTCGACCCGGTGGCCGGTGCCGCGGTGCACCGGGTGGCGGACGCGCTGGAGCAGGTGCTGTACGCGCCCCGGCCACGCCCGGTGGCGGGTCTGGCCCAGGACGTGCGCCGGGTGATCGCCGCCCTGAACGGCACGGTGAGCGGGTGGACGCGGCTGCGGGCGCTGTTCGCTCCGCGCTCGGCGGTGCGGGTGCTGTGGGAGGTGTCGGCCCGGTGGGCGGCGTTCAGGGCTCGCGTGGTCTCGGCCCGGCCGACGCTGCGCAGGCCTTCGGGACAGCAGGGCTGAGGCGGGGCGGGCGGGGCCTGATGGCCGGAACGGCGTCAGTCGCTCCGCTCGCCCGAGCACGCGTGAGGGGTGACCACCGGCCGGTGGTCACCCCTCACGGATGTCTGGTGTCGTCGTCTGCTGTTGTCGGCGGCCGTCGACGGCGCGGACGCCGGGCGGCTACTGGCCCTGCCCGTCCCGGCGGCGCTGCCAGCGCTGCTCGATCCGGTCCATCATGGAGCGCTTCTGCCGTACCTGACGGCGTGGGGCGCCCGCGGGCTGTTCACCCGGCTTGGGGGCCTTGCGCCAGCCCGTGACGGCGAGTACGGCGCAACCCAGCATGACGAGGAAGCCCACCACGCTGACCCAGATCTGCTGGGCGACCATTCCGGCCATGAGGAGCGCGATACCCACGAGGAAGCCCGCGACCGCCTGGTAGACCCGCCGCCGGGTGTACGTCCGCAGCCCACTTCCCTCAAGCGCCGACGCGAACTTGGGATCTTCGGCGTACAGCGCTCGCTCCATTTGCTCGAGCATGCGCTGCTCGTGCTCCGAGAGCGGCACGGAGTCCTCCTCATCGTGCAGTCGCCGGGGCGACCCGGGGGGTCCCTTCAGGATAGGCAGGGAATCGCCCCCGTGAAACCCGCCCCTCTACGCCAATAGGCCAACCGAAACCCCGTCATGGCAGTCCCGGCTCGCTGAGGCTTCCATTCCCCGGCGGCCGACCCGTCATGCCGGACGGTATACCTCGATCATACGGCGCAAACCGCTCGATCGGGGGGCTTGTGGCGTACTCCATCCGCTGCCGAGCCCCTGATCAGCGACCGGCCCCGCGTGTCGCTCAGCCCTCCGCGGTCCCCCGCGTCTCACCGAGCACATGGAGCTGGGTGGCCACCGAGTGGAAGGAGGGCAGTTCGGCCGCCGCGGCCTCCAGTTGCAGCAGCGCGTCGAGGGCTCCGGGCTCGGTGTCCACCAGGACGCCGGGCACCAGGTCGGCGAAGACCCGTACGCCGTGCACGGCGCCGATCCTCAGCCCCGCTCCCTCGACCAGCGTGGTGAGCTGCTCGGCGGTGAAGCGACGGGGCATCGGGTCGCCGGCGCCCCAGCGGCCCTCCGGGTCCTCCAGGGCCTGCTTGGCCTCCTTGAAGTGACCGGCGAGGGCCCGGGCGAGGACGGCACCGCCGAGACCGGCGGCGAGCAGGCTGAGGACGCCCTCGGAGCGCAGCGCCGCCACCGCGTTGCGGACGCCCTCGGCCGGGTCGTCGACGTACTCGAGGACGCCGTGGCAGAGCACGACGTCGTAGCCGCCGCGCTCGACCACGTCGAACAGGCCGTGGGCGTCGCCCTGGACGCCGGTGACCCGGTCGGCGACGCCGGCCTCGGCGGCGCGGCGCTCCAGCGCGAACAGCGCGTTCGGGCTGGGGTCGACGACGGTGACGCGGTGGCCGAGGCGGGCGAGGGGCACCGCGAAGTTGCCGCTGCCGCCTCCGGTGTCGAGGACGTCCAGCGCGTCCCGCCCGGTGGCCTTGACCCGGCGGTCGAGGGCGTCCTGGAGGACCTCCCAGACCACGGCGGTACGGAGGGAGGCGCGGGGTCGCATCGGGTCCGACACGGCAGTTGACTCCTCGGCGCGGCACCGCCTGTTGCCCGGCGGCGCGAACGGGGTGCCTCCCCGGCCCGGGTGCGGGAGGAAGGAAGGCTGCAGGCGTCCTCCACCCTATTGCCTCCGGTGCCCTGCCCGTCATCGCGGTGGGGTGCGGCCGTGTCCGTCTCGTACGGCGGACAACCGGAGGTCAGCCCGCGTCCGGGAGGTCACCGCGGGCTCTCGGGCCCGGTGGCTCGTCGGTGTCCGGACGAGGCTGGGGCAGGACGGGCTGGAGCACCAGCATCCGCTCGACGATGCGGATGAACATCGCCACGTCCCGTATCAGGTCGTCGGCGTCCCGCTGCCCGGCCGCCCCCTGGATGCCGGCCTCGGCACGGGCACGGCGGGCGGCGCCGGAGGCGAAGAGCGCGCTCCACTCGGTCAGTTCGGGGGCGATCTCGGGGAGCACCTCCCAGGCGCTGCGGATGCGGGTCCGGCGGCGCGGGGAGGTCTCGGGGCGGCCCCGGGCGGCGAGCACGGCGGCGGCGGTGCGCAGGGCGGCCAGATGGGCCGTCGCGTAGCGCTCGTTGGGCGTTTCCAGGCGGTCGGTCTCCTCGAGTCCGGCGCGGGCCTGGGCGAGCAGGTCGAGTACGGCGGGCGGGGCCGTGGCCCGGCGGAGCACGGGGTGCACGTCGCTCGCCGGGCCGGTCAGTGAGGGGGCAGGGCCGGTGGCGCGGCGCCGGTGGGCGGCGGCTGCGGACGAGTTGGCCATGACGAACCTCCTGTCGTCTGGGTGACGGCACGGGTGCCGTATGTGCCCATCGTGAGGTATGGCACTGACAATCCGTTCTGACCTGGGCCTTTGCCTCGATCGTAGGTTCGGGCGTATTTTTGCACTGACCAGTCAGTTCAAATATTGCAAGCAGGCAGGGGGGCTTGTGGACGGCGTGGACGTCACAGCCGAGGGCCTCGGGCTCAAGGGGCCGCGGGGATGGGCCTTTCGCGGCATCACCTTCGAGGCTGAGCCCGGCTCGCTCATCGCGATCGAGGGACCGTCCGGCTCCGGCCGTACGTGTCTGCTGCTCGCGCTCACGGGACGGATGAAGCCCACCGAGGGAGTGGCCGCGGTGGGCGGGTTCAAACTCCCCCGGCACATGGCCGCGGTGCGCCGGGTCGGCGCCGTGGCCAACGTGGCCGGTGTCACCGACCTGGAACCGGCCCTGACCGTCGGGGAGCACCTGCGGGAACGGGCCCTGCTGCAGCGCCGGTTCGGCGACTCGCTGCGCGAGATGCTGCGGCCCCGGGCGGACCGCGTCCACGGGGCACGGCTGCGCGTGGACGAGGCCCTGGCCGCCGCCGGACTCGACCTGGAGACGCTTCCCAAGGGCTCCCGGACGGCCGTACGCGACCTGGAGCGGCCGCAGGAACTGCGCCTGTCCCTCGCGCTGGCCCTCCTCGGCCGGCCCCGGCTGCTCGGCGTGGACGACGTCGACATGAAGCTCTCGGGCCCCGAGCGCACCGCGGTCTGGGACCTGTTGCGGTCCCTCACGCGCGCGGGGACGACGGTCGTGGCCGTGTGCCGCACCGCTCCCGAGGACTGCCTCTCCGTTTCCACCCGGGGAAGCGACACGCAGGGAAGCCGGACGCAGCCGACCGACGAGACGGCTCCCGCCGACCGGAGCGACGACAAGACCGACCCGAAGGAGGAGGCCGATGCGCTCGCCGAGGCTGGCCGCGCTTGAGCTGAGGCGCTTCGGGCGGGGGAAGCTGCCGCGCGCCGCCCTGGTCGCGCTGCTCGTGCTGCCCCTGCTCTACGGCGCCCTGTACCTGTGGTCCTTCTGGGACCCCTACGGCCGCCTGGACCGCATCCCGGTGGCCCTGGTGAACGACGACAGGGGTGCCACCGCGGGCGGGAAGAGGATCAGCGCCGGCGACGACATCGTGGACGGGCTGCGCGACAGCCGGACCTTCGAGTGGCACCGGGTGAGCGACGCCGAGGCCCGCCGCGGTGTCGAGGACGGCACCTACTACCTGTCGCTGACGATGCCGTCCGACTTCAGCAGGCGGATCGCCTCGAGTTCGGGCGACTCCCCGGAGGCGGGCGCGCTGCGGGTGCGGACGAACGACGCGAACAACTACATCGTCGGCCAGATCTCCAAGACGGTCTTCGGCGAGGTCCGCGCGGCCGCGTCCACCAAGGCGTCGCGGACCTTCCTCGACCGGATCTTCATCTCGTTCTCCGACATCCACGACAAGACCGTGACGGCGGCCAAGGGCGCCGACCGGCTCAAGGGCGGCCTCGGAAAGGCGGAGAAGGGCTCCAAGGACCTCGCGGACGGCCTGAAGGACGCCAAGAGCGGCAGCGGCAAGCTCTCCAGGGGCCTGACGAAGCTCACCAAGGGCGCGGGCGACCTGGAGGACGGCTCACGGCGGGTCGCGGACGGCACCCAGACCCTCGCGGACAACGTCAACGGCGTCTACGCGAAGGCCGGACCGTTCCTGAAGGACAACGAGAAGACCATCGGGGACACCGCTCGGCTGGTCTCCGACTCGGCCAAGGCGGTGCGCCACAACCTCGACGTCCTGGTGAAGCTCGCGCCCGGCGCCGCCCGGACCGCCCACGCCTCCTCGGCCGCCCTGGACGAGGTCTACAAGGAGCACTGCGAGACCGCGGTCATCCCCGACCCGGTCTGCCCCGACCTGAAGCGGGCCAAGCAGGCGGCCGCCGACGTGGCCACCGTCGCCGACGACCTCAACACCCTGATCGCAGACCAGGACGGCGACCTGAAGACGATGCGGGCCAACCTCGGCACTCTCCAGAAGCAGGCCGACGCCCTGGCCGAGCGGGCGCCGCACCTCTACGAGGACGTGAACGACGCCGTCAAGCAGGTCAACACGCTGAACGACGGCGCGGCCCGGGTCGCCGCGGGAGCGAAGAAGCTCCATGCCGGACTGGGCACCGCCGGGACCGGCGCGACCAGGCTCGACCAGGGCATCGGCACGGCCGCCTCGGGCGCCGAGACGCTGAACGGCGGCATGTACAAGCTGGTCGACGGCTCCGGAAAGCTCTCCGGCGGTCTGCACAGCGGCGCTAAGAAGATCCCGGACTACGACGAGCAGGACCGCGACAAGCGCACCGGCGTGATGGCCGACCCGGTCCAGCTCGCCTCCCACGACCTGCACAAGGCGCCCAACTACGGCACCGGGTTCGCCCCGTACTTCATCCCGCTGTCGCTGTGGGTGGGCGCGATGGTGGCGTACATGCTGATCCCGCCGCTCAACCGGCGCGCCCTGGCGGCCGGTTCGCCGGCCTGGCGGATCGCGCTGGCCGGCTGGCTCCCGGTGGTCGCGGTGGGTGTGCTGCAGACGGCCGCGCTGATGTCCGTGCTGCACTGGGCGATCGGCCTGCAGATGGCACGGGCGGCCGGGACCGTCGGCTTCCTGTTCCTCGTGGCGGCGTGCTTCGCGGCGATCGTGCAGTGGCTGAACGCCCGCTTCGGCGCGGCGGGCCGGATCCTCGTCCTGGCCCTGCTGATGCTCCAGCTGACCTCGGCGGGCGGCACCTACCCCGTGCAGACCAGCCCGGGCTTCTTCAACGCCATCCATCCGTTCCTGCCGATGAGCTACATCGTGGAGGCCCTGCGCCGGCTGATCACGGGCGGCGGACTCGGCCCGGTGTGGCAGGCCTGCGGCGTGCTGACCGCGTTCACCGCGGGCGCCGTCGCGCTGACCGCGCTCGCGGCCCGGCGCCGCCAGGTGTGGACGCTGGACCGGCTGCACCCGGAACTGAGCCTGTGATCCCCGACAAGTCCCTGTACGCGCGCGTACCTGTGACAATCGGGGCCATGGAAAGCAGCAGCGCCACCTCCGCGGGCAGCACGCGCCGCGAGGCCACCCGGCAGAAGCTCTACGAAGCGGCCGTCACGCTCATCGCCGAGCAGGGTTTCTCCGCCACCACGGTGGACGAGATCGCCGAGCGGGCCGGGGTCGCGAAGGGCACGGTCTACTACAACTTCGCGAGCAAGTCGGTCCTCTTCGAGGAGCTGCTGCGGCACGGCGTGGGTCTCCTCACCGCCTCCCTGCGGGAGGCGGCCGAGCGGACCGCGGCCGAGGGCGGCAGCAGGGTGGACGCGCTGGACGCGATGGTCCGCGCGGGCCTGGTCTTCATCGACCGCTACCCGGCCTTCACCCAGCTGTACGTGGCCGAGCTGTGGCGCACCAACCGCGCCTGGCAGTCGACCCTGATGGTGGTGCGGCAGCAGGCCGTGGCCGTCGTGGAGGGGGTGCTGCGCGAGGGGGTGGCGGCCGGCGAGTTCAGCGAGGAGATCGACGTCCAGCTGACGGCGGCCGCGCTGGTCGGCATGGTGCTGGTGGCCGCCCTGGACTGGAAGTCCTTCCAGCCGGAGCGCTCGCTTGACGACGTCCACGCGGCCCTGTCCCGGCTGCTCCAGGGACGCGTGAGCGGGAGGGCCTGAGCGTACGAGGAACACGACGAAGGCGAGGAAGGCGAGGCACACGAAGAAGGCGCCGGTCCGCTGTCGGCCCGGCGCCTTCCCGCTCCCCCGTACTTCCCGTACTCCCCCGTACGGTTTCCCCCGTCGGTCCCCCGTGGTGGTCTGCCCCGGGTCCCCCGTGCCTCGCTTCCGCCGACGGATCGGCGGAAGGAGCGGCCGGGGTGCGGGCACCGTTCCGCCGCCCCGTGTCGGCGGTGCCGGGCCGCTCCCCTTGCCGTGCCTCCACTCTCCCGTCCGCCCGGGGCGCGTCCCATCCGCGCGCGTACTCATCTCGCGGTCTAGGTACGGGTACTCACGCGTCCGTGCGCGGGCCCACGACGCCGGCCCGCCGGCTGGCTACGATCGCCTCCATGTCGGTACTTCCCCTGGTCTTCACGAGTGGCTGGGCCAGCGGCATCAACGCCTACGCGGTGGTGCTGCTGCTCGGCCTCTTCGGCGCGACGGGGGTCAGCGACGACGTCCCGCAGACGTTGCAGCGGCCCGAGGTGCTGGTCGTGGCGGCCGTGCTGTTCCTGTGCGAGGCGGTCGCCGACAAGATCCCGTACGTCGACTCGGTGTGGGACTCCGTGCACACGGTCGTCCGGCCCCTCGCGGGCGCCTGGGTGGGCGCGCTGCTGGCCGGGCACAGCGGCTCGCTGTCGGACGTGGCGGCCGGGCTGATCGGCGGCTCGGCCGCGCTGGCCAGTCACGGCGTGAAGGCCGGGACGCGGATGGCGGTCAACACCTCGCCGGAGCCGTTCAGCAACTTCGTGCTGAGCCTCGCCGAGGATCTCGGGGTGGCCGGGGTGGTCTCGTTCGCGATCTTCCATCCCGTCGCGGCCGCGGTCGTCGCGGCCGTGCTGCTGGTCTCCGGACTCGTGGTGCTGGTGTTCCTCGTCTCCCGCATCCGGCGCTTCCTGCGACGCCGCGCCGAGCGGCGGCAGCAGCGGCGGTCGGCCGCGGGGGTGCCCGGGCCTCCGGTCTGATCGCGTACGGGCCGCCCGCGGACCGGATTGTCGGTGGCGGTCGATAAAGTCGCAGGCATGGCACGGATTGCGGTGATCGGCGCCGGGATGGGCGCGATGGCGGCCGCCGCCCGGCTGGCCGTCGCGGGCCACCGGGTGACGGTGTACGAGCGTACGGAGACGTACGGCGGCGCGGTGCGCCGCTTCGAGCGGGACGGGTTCGCCTTCGACACCGGCCCCGGGCTGCTGACCCTGCCCGCGGTCTACCGCGATCTGTTCGTCAAGACCGGCAAGGAGCCGCTGGAGGAGCGAGTCGAGCTGGTGCAGGTCGATCCGGCCTCGCGGCACGTCTTCGCGGACGGCACGGAGGTGTCGCTGCCGAACGCCTCCCGCGCGGGCGTGGTCGCGGCCCTCGACGAGGCGCTGGGCGCGGGGGCCGGGCAGCGCTGGGGCGACTTCCTGGTGCGGGCCCGGGAGGCCTGGGACCGCACACGGCGGCCGCTGCTGGAGGAGCCCCTGTGGCCGAACTGGCAGGTGCTGGCGGAGCGGGAGCCGTATCCGTCCGTGCCGCACAAGCGGCTGCTGCGGACGCGGCGGGCGGGCACGCCGGCCGAGATCGGCGACTGGGAGCTGCGCGACGAGCGCCTGGCGGCCCTCCTGGAGAGCCATGTGCTGGCCCATGGCCTCGATCCCCGGACCGCACCGGCGAGCGCGGCCGTGCTGCCGTACATGGAGCACGCCTTCGGCACCTGGTACGTGCGCGGGGGCATCCGGGAGCTCGCGCGCGCGGTGTACGAGCGGTGCGTGCAGCGGCGGGTCGAGTTCGTCTTCGGCGCCGAGGTCACGGGGATCGTGGAGAAGGACGGCCGGGCGGCGGGCGTGGAGCTGGCTGGGGGCACCACCCAGGCTTTCGGCTCCCGGGGAGGGACGGTGGTCGAGGCGGACCATGTGCTGGCGGACGTGGACCCGGCCCGGCTGCGGGCGCTGACGGGGCATCCGCTGGACGACGACGGTGATGTGCGGGCCGCCCCGGACGCGGTCCGGGCCGGACGGTTCACCCTGCTGCTGGCCCTGCGCGGGGGCCGGGAGGACGGGGCCGCGCACCGCACGGTCGTCCACGCGCCGGACCGCGGGGCCGAGCTGGACTTCCTGGCAGCGTCCGGCGGGGACGAACCCCCGCGTCCGACGGTGACCGTGCTGCGCCCCGACGACCCGGCGCTCAGGCCGGACGGCGCGCACGAGTCCGTGGTGGTGTCCGCCGTGGTCCCGGCCGAGGCCGCCTGGGAGGACGAGGGCACGGTCCGGCGCTGCACGGATCTGCTCCTCGATGCAGCCCGGCCCGCGATACCCGGGCTGCGCGACCGCCTGATGTGGCACGAGGTCCGCACACCCGAGCACGTCGAGGACGAGACGGGCGCCCGGTCCGGGGCCGTGCCCCCTCCCGCCCTCGCGGCCGGCCGGGGCCGTTACCTGCACCCGGCCAACACGACGCGGCTGCCCGGTCTGTACCGGGTGGGCGGCTGGTCCCACCCCGGCGGCGGACTGCCGCACGCCGGCATGTCCGGTGCGCTCGTGGCAGGGCTGATCGTGGAGGGGCCGGAGTTCCGGGGCTCGCAGTGAGCCGGAACGGGGGTCAGAAGCGGTACTGCTCGTCGTACCCGGCGCCCGGCTGCGGCTGCTGCCCGTTGCCCTGGTACGGGTACGGCTGCTCCTGCGGGAGTTCGCCGCCGTAGTTCTCGTCGCTGCGCTGCTGCGGGACCCAGACTCCGCCGGCCGGGGTCTCGCCGTAGCCGCCGGTGGCGTACACGTCCTGGCCGTAGCTCTGCTGGCCGTACTGCTGCTCGTAGCCCGTGCCGTACGAGGCCCCGCCGTAGGACTGGGTGCCGATGTACGGGTCGGAGTAGTTGGCGTAACCCTGCTGGCCGCCCTCGTAGCCGTAGCTCTGCTGGCCGTAGCCCGAGTAGTCGTAGGCGTAGCTCTGGTCGGTGGCCTGCTGCTGGGCGGCGGCCGCGTAGGCGGTGTCGCCGTAGACGCCGTAGGAGCCGGTGTCGTCGGGCAGGGGCTGGGGCTCGTAGACGGCGGTGGCCTCGGCGGCGGTGGGCTCGCCCGAGCGGGACGGGGTGAAGAGGTCGTCGCGGTCGTAGTCGTCGTCGCCGTAGGCCAGGCGCTCACGCCCGTCGTCGCCGTCGCGGTCGTCTCCGCCCTCGGCGGCCTCCAGATCGGAGACCTCGAGGGTCGGGTCGTGACGGTCCGCCCTGCCGCGGCGCCGCTTGCTGCCGCCTCCCTCGACCTCGGTCTCGACGTCGGGGCGCTTGACCGCCCAGCCGGCGGCGAAGCCGCGGCGGAAGGACAGCGTGACGTAGGTCTGGCCGATCGCGAACGCGATCGCGCCCAGACCGATGACGACAACGGACGGCATCAGGACGCCGAGCACGACGCCGAGGAAGCCGACGAAGGCGAGCAGCCGCCAGCGCAGTCGTGCCTTGTACTGCAGCAGCACCTCGCCGAGCAACCACAGTGCGACGATGCCGAACGCGATGTAGAGGACCGTCCAGCCCATGTACGCCCCTCTCCCAGTGACCGCTACGCAGTGTGTCGTATCGCGGTGCGGCCGGTCTAGGCCTGCGGGGGGTGGTGCAGGCCCAGGTTCTCGTAGATTTCCAGCGTCGCCGTGGAGTTGTTGAGCGTGATGAAGTGCAGTCCGGGCACTCCCTCGGCCAGCAGCCGTGCGCAGAACTCCGTGGCGAACTCGATGCCAATGGAGCGTACAGCCGCCGGATCGTCCTTCGCTGTGAGGATCCGCTCTTTCAGGGCGTCCGGGAAATGCGCGTTGCTGAGCTTGGGCAGCCGCTCCAGCATCTTCACGCTGGTGACCGGCAGGACCTCGGGGATGACCGGGGTTTCGCAGCCGGCGGCCGCCACCCGGTCGCGCAGGCGCAGATACGACTCCGGTTGGAAGAACATCTGAGTGATGGCGTAGTCGGCACCCGCACGGCACTTGTCGACGAAGTGGGTGACGTCGGTGTCCCACTCCGTGGACCTGGGGTGCATCTCGGGGAAGGCGGCGACACCGACACAGAAGTCGCCCGACTCCTTGATGAGCCGGACGAGTTCGGCCGCGTAGGTCAGGCCCGTCGGGTGCGGCACCCACTCGCCCATCGGATCGCCGGGCGGGTCGCCGCGCACGGCGAGCATGTTGCGGATGCCCGCGTCCGCGTACTGGCCGATGATGTTGCGCAGTTCGGCGATGGAGTGATCGACCGCGGTGAGGTGGGCGACCGGCGTGAGCGTCGTGTCCACGACGATCTGCTGGGTCTCCTTGACCGTGGTCGCGCGCGTGGAACCGCCGGCGCCGTAGGTCACCGAGACGAAGTCGGGCGCCACGGCCTCGACCCGCCGCAGCGCGTTCCACAGGCTCTTCTCGCCCTTGGGGGTCTTCGGCGCGTAGAACTCGAACGAGTACGTCGTCTTGCCGGTGGCGAGGATGTCACGCACGGTGCGTGCGCGATCAGTCCTGGTGGATGCGGTTCCGAGGGCCATACTCGCAGGTTAGCCAGGGGTGGGCGGCACCCCAACCGGATGCCGCAAATTTGCCCGAATTGTCGCTTCCCTGTCCACCCATTGGACAAAAACCTGGACAGCGGCCCGTCCCTGAGGGGTCCCTAGGACTGCCGCAGTCGCTTCGCGAACTCCGCCGCCGCGGCTCCCGGGTCGTCGGCCTCGGTGATCGCGCGGACCACGACCACGCGGCGGGCGCGCGCGTCCAGCACCTCGTCCAGGTTGCCGAGGTCGATGCCGCCGATGGCGAACCAGGGGCGGTCGGTGTCCAGGGCGGCGGTGTACCGGACCAGGTCGAGGCCCGGGGCGTGGCGGCCGGGCTTGGTGGGGGTGGGCCAGCAGGGACCGGTGCAGAAGTAGTCCACACCCTCCTGGACGGCGGCCGCGGCGGCCTCGGACTCGGCGTGCGTGGAGCGGCCGATCAGGACGTCGGCGCCGAGGATCGCGCGGGCCGCGGGGACCGGGAGGTCGCCCTGGCCGAGGTGGAGTGCGCCCGCGGAGGCCGCGTGGGCGACGTCGGCCCGGTCGTTGACCGCGAGCAGTTTGCCGTGCCGGGCACAGGCGTCCGCGAAGACCTCCAGGTGCTCCAGCTCCTCGGCGGCCTCCATGCCCTTGTCGCGCAGTTGCACGATGTCGACGCCACCGGCCAGGACCGCGTCCAGGAACTCGGCGAGGTCGCCCTGCCGCTTGCGCGCGTCCGTGCAGAGGTACAGGCGGGCGTCGGCGAGCCTGCCGCGGGCGGTGTCGGACATGCGTGGGTCCCCCCGGTCGGTGTCCATGGGCGTGCGGGTGGGTGGCGTACGGGCCGCGGCCGGTACGCCACCCGTGGTGCGGATCGGTTCAGACGGCGAGCGCCTGGGCGCGGCGCTTCACCTCCGTGCCGCGATTCTCGCTCAGGGCCTGCGCGGGGGTGCCGGGCAGGGTCGGGTCGGGGGTGAAGAGCCACTCGATCATCTCGTCGACCGTGAAGCCGTCGTCCCTCAGCAGCGTCAGGGTCCCGGACAGGCCCTTGACGACCTTGTCCCCGTCGATGAAGGCGGCGGGAACGTGCAGCGCCCGGTTCTCACCTCGGCGTACGGCGATGAGCTGGCCCTCCTTGACCAGCTGCCGCACACGTGTCACCTCGACGTCGAGCATCTCGGCGATGTCGGGGAGGGTGAGCCAGGCGGGGACGAGAGCATCGATCTTTGCGTCAATCTCGGTCACGGAACCCAGCGTAGGCGCTCCGCTGGGTTGGCCGCGATGTGGCGTGGTGCGTCTGTGGGCGTCGTCGTGGCTGGTCGCGCCGTTCCCCGCGCCCCCTTCGGGACGGCCGCCATGGGACGCGGATCGCCCGCGGGCACGTCGTGGCCGGTCGCGCCGTTCCCCGCGCCCCCTTCGGGACGGCCGCCATGGGACGCGGATCGTCCGCGGGCACGTCGTGGCCGGTCGCGCAGTTCCCCGCACCCCTTACGGCGCGAGCGCGCCACTTCCCGCGCCCCTTCCCGGCGGCCGCCATGGGACGCGGATCGCCCGCGGACACGTCGTGGCCGGTCGCGCAGTTCCCCGCGCCCCTTACGGCGCTGTCGCGCCGTTTGCCGCGCCTCCCTTTGGGGTGCTGGTCAGTCGGTTGTGGCGGTTTTCAGGGGGCGGGTCGGGTCGGGTAGGGCCTCGGGGTCGAGGCGGCTGCCCGACTCGATCAGGCGGCGGCCCTGGGCCAGGTCGCGGGGCCTGCCGACGGCCAGCAGGGCCACCAGGCGGTTCTCGCGCAGCCAGCAGACGGTCCACGCCGGGCTCGCCGGGTCGCCGCGCCACACCATGCGGTCGGCCGCGGGGTGGTGGCCGGCGTACTGGACGAACCGGCCGAACTGCTCCGACCAGAAGTACGGCACCGGGTCGTAGGCCGCGGGGGTCTCGCCCAGGATGTTCGCGGCGACCGTGCGCGGGCCCTGCAGGGCGTTGTCCCAGTGGTGGACCAGCAGCCGGGCGCCGTAGCGGGCCGAGGGGAAGGAGGCGCAGTCGCCGACCGCGTACACGTCCTCGGCGGAGGTCCGCAGGTGGGCGTCGGCCACGACCTCGCCGTGCACGCCCAGCTCGATGCCGGAGCCGGCCAGCCAGCCGGTGGCCGGGCGGGCCCCGATGCCGACCACGACGGCTCCGGCGGGCAGCCGCGTGCCGTCGGCGAGCACCACCGCGCCGGGCTCGACGCGCTCCACGCGCGCGTGCGTGCGCAGTTCGGCGCCGCTGTCGGCGTACCAGGCGGTCATGGGTGCGGCGACCTCGGCGGGCAGGGCGCCGGCCAGCGGCCGGTCGGCGGCCTCCACGACGGTCACGGCGCAGCCGGCCTCGCGGGCGGCCGTGGCGAACTCGGCGCCGATCCAGCCGGCGCCGACCACCACGATGTCGTGCTGCCGGGCCAGCACGGGCCGCAACCGTTCGGCGTCGTCCAGGGTGCGCAGCAGGTGCACACCGGGGACGCCCTCGGTGCCGGGCAGGGTGATCGGCTCGGCGCCGGTGGCGAGGACCAGCACGTCGTACGGGACGGGTCCGGCCTCGGTGTCCAGCTCGTGGTCGCCGGGGCGCACGCCCAGCACCTCGCAGCCGAGCCGCAGTTCGACGGCGAGGGACTCGAAGTCGACGTCGAAGGCGGAGCCCTCGGCCTTGCCGAGCAGCACGGCCTTGGACAGCGGTGGCCGGTCGTACGGCTGGTGGGGCTCGGCGCCGATCAGCGTGACGGTGCCCGGGTAGCCCTGCTCCCGCAGGGCGACCGCGGTCTGCACCCCGGCCATGCCCGCGCCGACGACGACCACGCGCCGTCCCTGTGACGTGCCCTGTTGCGGTGTCTGCTCGCTCACCCGATCACCATAGACAACTGACGAAAGGTCAGTCAGGGGGCGTGCTCGGTGACCTGTTCCACAACGCTGGTCCCGGCGCCCGGCCGCGACTCCCACTCCCAGGTCTCCTCGAGGCGCACCCGCCCGTCCGGCAGCTCCGCGACCGTCGACACGCAGTGCCCCGAGGCGGTGGTGCCGTCCTGCCCGAGCTGCACGTACCGGAAGTCCAGCCGGTCGCCTTCCCGGGTGCCGACCAGACGGCCCCGTACGACGTCGCCGCCCGCGTACTCGGCCCAGATCGCGCCGTCCTCCTCGTGGTAGGCGAACCGGGTGCGCGTACCCACCTGACCTGGTGCCTGGTCCGTCACCGGGGCCAGGATCAGTCCGTCGAGCGAGCGGGCCATGGCCGGGGCTCCCTTACGAGTGACGAGCGACGCGGGCTAGGCTGGCCACCGTACAAGCACTCGCGGGAGCCCGGACGCACCGGGCTGAGAGGGAGGCTGGCGGCCTCCGACCGTACGAACCTGATCCGGGTCATGCCGGCGAAGGGAGGGGCTGGACGCCCATGTCGTCACGTACGTCCGACGTCCTCGTCATCGGGGGCGGAATCATCGGCCTGGTCACGGCCTGGCGCGCCGCGCAGCGCGGGCTCGCCACGGCCGTGGTGGACCCCGAGCCCGGCGGCGGAGCCGCGCGGGTCGCGGCGGGGATGCTGGCCGCGGTCACCGAACTGCACTACGGCGAGGAGACGCTGCTCGCCCTGAATCTGGAGTCCGCCCGCCGCTACCCGGACTTCGCGGCCGAGCTGACCGAGCTGACCGGCCACGACCTCGGATACCGCCGCTGCGGCACGCTGGCCGTCGCGCTGGACGCCGACGACCGCGCCCACCTGCGCGAGCTGCACGCGCTCCAGCAGCGTTCGGGCCTCGAGGCGGAGTGGCTGTCGGGGCGGGACTGCCGGCGTCTGGAGCCCATGCTCGCACCCGGTGTGCGCGGCGGGCTGCGGGTCGACGGCGACCACCAGATCGACCCGCGTCGGCTGGCGTCGGCCCTGGTGGCCGCGTGCGAGCGGGCCGGGGTGGTGTTCCACCGGACGTGGGCCGAGCGGCTCGACCTCGTACGGGACCGGGCCGCCGGAATCACCACGACGGACGGCACTGGGCTGGGCGCGGGACAGGTGGTGCTCGCCGGCGGCAGCCTCAGCGGGCGTCTCGCGGGCGTCCCGGACGAGGTGCTGCCTCCCGTGCGGCCGGTGAAGGGGCAGGTGCTGCGGCTGACCGTGCCGCCCCGGTACGCGCCCTTCCTGAGCCGTACCGTGCGGGCCGTGGTACGCGGCAGCCAGGTCTATCTCGTGCCCCGGGAGAACGGCGAGCTGGTCGTCGGCGCGACCACCGAGGAGCTTGGCTGGGACACGACGGTGACCGCCGGGGGCGTGTACGAGCTGCTGCGCGACGCCCATGAGCTGGTGCCGGGCATCACCGAGCTGCCCCTCACCGAGACCCGCGCGGGTCTGCGCCCCGGCTCCCCCGACAACGCGCCGCTGCTCGGCCCGTCCGGGCTCGACGGGCTGCTGCTGGCCACCGGGCACTACCGCAACGGGGTGCTTCTCACACCGGTCACCGGGGACGTGATGGCGGAGGTGCTGGACAGCGGAGAGCTGCCGGACGAGGCCCGACCGTTCACTCCGCAGCGCTTCCGCGCCGTACTCGTGGAGCAGCCCGCATGAACATCTCCGTCAACGGGCAGCGCCGGCAGGTCGCCGCGGGCACCGCGCTGGACGCCCTCGTCAGGACCCTCACCGCGGCGCCCTCCGGGGTGGCCGCCGCCGTCAACGAGACCGTCGTCCCGCGCGCGCAGTGGGCGAGCACGGCCCTCGCCGAGGGCGACCGTGTCGAAGTCCTCACCGCCGTCCAAGGAGGCTGAGCCATGGCCGACGATCCCTTTGTCCTCGGTGGAGTGCCGTTGGGCTCCCGGCTGATCATGGGCACCGGCGGCGCGCCGAGCCTGGAGGTGCTGGAGCGGGCGCTGGTCGCCTCCGGCACCGAGCTGACCACCGTGGCGATGCGGCGGGTCGATCCCGGGGTGCACGGCTCGGTGCTGTCGGTGCTGGAGAAGCTGGGCATCCGGGTGCTGCCGAACACGGCCGGCTGCTTCACCGCCGGGGAGGCCGTGCTGACCGCGCGGCTGGCCCGGGAGGCACTGGGCACCGATGTGATCAAGCTGGAGGTCATCGCCGACGAGCGGACGCTGCTGCCGGATCCGGTGGAGCTGCTGGACGCGGCGGAGACGCTGGTCGACGACGGGTTCACGGTGCTGCCGTACACCAACGACGATCCCGTGCTCGCCCGGAAGCTCGAGGACGTGGGCTGTGCGGCGGTGATGCCGCTGGGCTCGCCGATCGGGTCCGGGCTCGGGATCCGCAACCCGCACAACTTCCAGCTGATCGTGGAGCACGCGCGTGTGCCGGTGATCCTGGACGCGGGGGCCGGTACGGCGTCGGACGTGGCGTTGGCCATGGAGCTGGGGTGTGCCGGGGTGATGCTCGCCTCCGCCGTCACGCGGGCCCAGGAGCCCGAGACGATGGCCACCGCCATGAGGCACGCGGTGGAGGCGGGACGGCTGGCCCGGCTGGCCGGACGGATCCCGCGCAGGCACTTCGCGGAGGCCTCCTCCCCCACGGAGGGGCGCGCACACCTGGATCCCGAGCGCCCCGCCTTCTAATCGTGCGCGCCTGTCACAGCCGGCCCCGGAAGAGTCACAGCTCTGCTGCATTACGTCACCGGAACGGCCGAGCGGGCGGGAGTGTCGGTCCGTCCTCGTACACTCGCCTGCGTGGATACGACCCTTCAGGACCCTCTCGTCGGGCAGGTGCTCGACGGCCGGTATCGCGTCGACGCGCGGATCGCGGTCGGTGGGATGGCCACGGTCTACCGGGCCCTGGACACCCGCCTGGACCGGGTGCTCGCGCTCAAGGTGATGCACCCGACGCTGGCGGCCGACGGGTCGTTCGTGGAGCGGTTCATCCGGGAGGCCAAGTCGGTCGCCCGGCTCGCCCACCCGAACGTGGTGCAGGTCTTCGACCAGGGCGCCGACGGGTCGTACGTGTACCTGGCGATGGAGTACGTCGCCGGGTGCACCCTGCGGGACGTGCTGCGCGAGCGGGGCGCGCTGCAGCCGCGGGCCGCGCTCGACATCCTGGAGCCCGTGCTGGCCGCGCTCGGCGCCGCGCACCGGGCCGGGTTCGTGCACCGGGACATGAAGCCCGAGAACGTGCTGATAGGGGACGACGGGCGGGTCAAGGTCGCCGACTTCGGGCTGGTGCGGTCCGTGGACACCGTGACCAGCACGACGGGTGCCGTGCTCGGGACCGTGTCGTATCTCGCACCCGAGCAGATCGAGCGGGGCACCGCCGACCCGCGCGTCGACGTGTACGCGTGCGGTGTCGTGCTCTACGAGATGCTGACCGGCGGCAAGCCGCACTCCGGGGACTCCCCCGCGCAGATCCTCTACAAGCACATCCACGAGGACGTGCCGCCGCCTTCGGCGCTCGTGCCGGGGCTGCCGTACGAACTGGACGAGCTGGTCGCCGCGGCGACCGCGCGCACCCCGGACGTCCGCCCGCCCGACGCGGCGGCGCTGCTCGGCCAGGTGCTGCGGGCACGTTCCGCTCTCGGCGCCGAGCAGCTGGACGCCGTGCCGCCGCAGGCGCTCTCCGCGGACCACGACAACGCCCAGGACCGTACGAGCGTGATCCCGCGCTCGCTGACCGTGCCCCGGCCGCTGCCCGTCAACGAGGAGGACGAGGCCGCGGGGGCCGTGTGGCACACCAGCCGGCTGGAGAGCCCGCCCGTCGCGCCCGGGGCGGGGCCGGGGCGGTCCCGGCGCGGGCTCATCACCCTGATCGCCGCCGTCCTGGTGGTCTTCGGCGTGGGCGCCGGGGTCTGGTACATCAACTCCGGGCAGTTCACCAAGGTCCCGACGCTGCTGGCCAAGACGGAGGCGCAGGCGAAGGCGCGGCTGAAGGCGGCCGGTCTCGACGTCAAGCAGGTCAAGCAGGAGTACAGCGACACCGTGCAGCGGGGCACGGTCATCGGCACCGACCCGGCGGCCGGGGCCCGCATCCGCAGCAACGACTCCGTGACGCTCGTGATCTCCCGGGGCCCCGAGATCGTGAAGGTGCCGGACCTGCGAGGTGTCCCGCTGGCCAAGGCGCAGGCACGGCTGAAGGCGGCCGGGCTGGAGCCGGGCATGGTCAACCGGGCGTTCAGCGACAGTGTCGGCAGGGGCGCGGTGATCAGCACCGACCCGGAGGCGGGCATCGAGCGGCACGCGGGCTCGGCGATCGCGCTCATGGTCAGCAAGGGCAATCCGATCCACGTCCCGGACGTCACCGGTGAGGACCTGGACAGCGCCAGGCAGGACCTGGAGGGAGCCGGTCTGAAGGTGACCGTCTCCGCGCAGCAGGTCAACTCCGAGTTCGACAAGGGCCAGGTGGCCCGGCAGACCCCGGCGGGCGACAGCCAGGCCGCCGAGGGCGACACGGTGACACTGACGCTGTCCAAGGGCCCGGAGATGGTCCAGGTGCCGGACGTGGTCGGGTCGAGCGTGGACGACGCCACTCAGCAGCTGAAGGCCGCCGGCTTCCAGGTCGATGAGGACCGGGGCCTGCTCGGGCTCTTCGGCGACACGGTGAAGAAGCAGTCGGTGGCGGGCGGCGACAAGGCGCCCAAGGGGTCGACGATCACGATCACCATCCGGTGACCGCCGTCACCGGGATGCGTGGTCCGGCGGCCCGGGTGGGCATGACACCCTGAACGGGTGACACGTCAGCAGTCTCCTTCCGCCTCCCCGCCCGCCGGTGCCTCGCGCAACCCCGTCGGCGGTCACGTCCCCGTGGCCGGCGGCCTGCACTCGGTGGGGCTGTCGTACGCCCGTGACCTGAAGGCGGAGACCGTGCAGGTCTTCGTGGCCAACCCGCGCGGGTGGGCCACGCCGGCCGGGAACCCGAGGCAGGACGAGGCGTTCCGCGAGGCCTGTGCCGAGGAGTCGATCCCGGCGTACGTGCACGCCCCCTACCTGATCAACTTCGGCTCGCACACCGAGGCCACCGTGGAGCGGTCGGTGGAGTCCCTCCGGCACTCGCTGCGGCGCGGACGGGAGATCGGCGCGCTCGGCGTCGTCGTGCACACCGGCAGCGCGACCGGCGGGCGGGCGCGGGACGTGGCGCTGAAGCAGGTCCGCGAGCACATGCTGCCGCTGCTGGACGAGCTGACGCACGACGACGACCCGTTCCTGCTGCTGGAGTCGACCGCCGGGCAGGGCGCCTCCCTGTGTTCGCGCACCTGGGACTTCGGGCCGTACTTCGAGGCGCTGGACGCCCATCCCAAGCTGGGCGTCTGCCTGGACACGTGCCACATCTTCGCCGCCGGGCACGACCTGACCGGTCCGAGCGGCATGCACCAGACCCTCGATCTGCTGGTGGACACCGTGGGCGAGGGCCGGCTGAAGCTGATCCACGCCAACGACTCCAAGGACGTGGTCGGCGCGCACAAGGACCGGCACGAGAACATCGGCGCCGGTCACATCGGCGAGGACCCCTTCCGCGCCCTGATGAGCCACCCCGCGACGGCGGGCGTGCCGCTCGTCATCGAGACCCCGGGCGGCAAGGAGGGGCACGCGGCGGACGTGGAGCGCCTGAAGAAGCTGCGGGACGGCTGAGCCGCCGGGGCGGCCGGTCCCCGGTTCGGGGCGCGGGTCAGAGTTCGGGGCCGTCCCCGGGCTCCTCCTGGTAGGAGTAGCGCTGTTCCTTCCAGGGGTCGCCGATGTTGTGGTAACCGCGCTCCTCCCAGAAGCCCCGGCGGTCGGCGGTCATGTACTCCACGCCGCGCACCCACTTGGGGCCCTTCCAGGCGTAGAGGTGGGGGACGATCAGGCGGACCGGGAAGCCGTGCTCGGCGGTGAGGAGTTCGCCGTCCTTGTGGGTGGCGAAGACGGTGCGGTCGGAGGCGAAGTCCGACAGCCGCAGGTTCGAGCTGAAGCCGTACTCCGCCCACACCATCACATGGGTGACGTCCGGTGCCGGCGGGGCGAGGTCGAGGATCGTCCGGGCCGGGATGCCGCCCCACTCCGCGCCGGTCATGCTGAACTTCGTCACGCAGTGCAGATCGGCCACCACGGTGGTGTAGGAGAGGGCCGTGAACTCCTCGTGGTTCCAGGTGCGCTTGTCGCCGTCGGCGGTCGCGCCGAAGACCCGGAACTCCCAGCGCTCGGGCCGGAACTTCGGCACGGGCCCGTAGTGCGTGACGGGCCAGCCACGCTGGAGTCGCTGTCCCGGCGGAAGCTCGGACCCTGCCGCTGCCCCAGATTCACGCTCCACCGGATGACCCATGTAACCATCCTGACAGACCTTGGGCAGTGCCCTTGACCACGTAGAGCGAATCGGGCAACTGTCATCAAGTCAGTGCTTACTTACTAAGTACGCACTTACTGGACGATCTTCTCCGCCGGTGCAATCATGCGGCCGCACGCCCCACCCGTCCCTCCGTGTGGAAGGAGCCTCTGCGATGCAGGGCGACCCCGAGGTCATCGAGTTCCTCAACGAGCAGCTCACCGGCGAGCTGACCGCGATCAACCAGTACTTCCTGCACGCGAAGATGCAGGAGAACTTCGGCTGGACGAAGCTCGCCAAGTACACGCGGCACGAGTCGTTCGACGAGATGAAGCACGCCGAGGTGCTCACCGACCGGATCCTGTTCCTGGAGGGGCTGCCCAACTACCAGCGGCTGTTCCATGTGCGGGTGGGGCAGACCGTCAGGGAGATGTTCGAGGCCGACCGGCAGATCGAGGTGGAGGCGATCGACCGGCTCAAGCGGGGCATCAAGGTGATGCGGGAGAAGGGCGACATCACGTCCGCGAACATCTTCGAGGACATCCTCGCCGACGAGGAGCACCACATCGACTACCTCGACACCCAGCTGGAGCTGGTGGACAAGCTCGGCGAGGCGCTGTACCTCGCGCAGGTGATCGAACAGCCGGAGAGCTGAACGGCCTCGCCTAGGCGGCGTCGGGGAGCTCGGTCAGAACCGGCTTGCCCTGGTCGGCCAGCTCGCGGCGCGGGCAGGCGCCACGGCCGAGGATGGCCTGGATCCGGCGGACGCACGAGCCGCAGTCCGTGCCCGCCTTGCAGGCGGAGGCTATCTGGCGGGGGGTGCAGGCACCGTCCTCCGCGTGCTGCTTGACCTGCGCCTCGGTGACACCGAAGCAACTGCAGACGTACACGCGGTTCACCTCCCGGCGGGATCGCTCGCTTACTGCCATCCCGTTTCTCGGTGAGGCAAACCTAACCTAACCCATGTCGCGTGGACCGCAACAGTGGCTGGGGCGCGGATCCTGTGTGATCCGCGCCCCAGTGCGGTCACTGGTCCCGGTACATCTCCGCGACCAGGAACGCCAGGTCCAGGGACTGGCTGCGGTTAAGGCGGGGGTCGCAGGCCGTCTCGTAACGCTGGTGCAGGTCGTCGACGAAGATCTCGTCGCCGCCGCCCACGCACTCGGTGACGTCGTCACCGGTCAGCTCGACGTGGATGCCGCCCGGGTGGGTGCCGAGGCCCTTGTGGACCTCGAAGAAGCCCTTGACCTCGTCCAGCACGTCGTCGAACCGACGCGTCTTGTGCCCGGAGGCCGCCTCGAAGGTGTTGCCGTGCATCGGGTCCGTCACCCAGGCCACCGTGGCACCGGAGGCGGTGACCTTCTCGACCAGCTCCGGAAGCCTGTCCCGGATCTTGTCGGCGCCCATGCGGACGATGAAGGTCAGCCGGCCCGGCTCGCGGTCGGGGTCGAGGCGGTCGATGTAGGTGAGCGCCTCCTCGGCCGTGGTGGTCGGGCCGAGCTTGATGCCGATCGGGTTGCGGATCTTCGAGGCGAACTCGATGTGCGCGCCGTCCAGCTGGCGGGTGCGCTCACCGATCCACACCATGTGCCCGGAGACGTCGTACAGCAGGCCGGTCCGCGAGTCGACCCTGGTCAGCGCCGACTCGTAGTCGAGCAGCAGCGCCTCGTGCGAGGAGAAGAACTCGACCGTCTTGAACTCCTCCGGGTCGGCCCCGCAGGCGTGCATGAAGTTCAGCGCGTTGTCGATCTCGCGGGCGAGCTGCTCGTAGCGCTGGCCGGACGGGGACGACTTCACGAAGTCCTGGTTCCAGGCGTGCACCTGGCGCAGGTCGGCGTAGCCGCCGGTGGTGAAGGCGCGCACCAGGTTCAGCGTGGAGGCGGACGCATGGTACATCCGCTTCAGCCGCTCCGGGTCCGGGATCCGGGCGGCCTCGGTGAAGTCGAAGCCGTTGACGGAGTCGCCGCGGTAGGTCGGCAGCGTCACGCCGTCGCGGGTCTCGGTCGGCTTGGAGCGCGGCTTGGAGTACTGGCCCGCGATCCGGCCGACCTTGACCACCGGCACCGAGGCCGCGTAGGTCAGCACGGCGCCCATCTGGAGCAGCGTCTTGAGCTTGTTGCGGATGTGGTCGGCGGACACCGCGTCGAAGGCCTCGGCGCAGTCGCCGCCCTGGAGGAGGAACGCCTCTCCCTTGGCGACGGCCGCCAACCGGGCGCGCAGCTGGTCGCACTCGCCCGCGAAGACGAGCGGCGGATACGACTCGAGGTCCGCGATCGCTGCGCGCAGAGCCTCGGCGTCGGGGTACTCGGGCTGCTGCGCCGCGGGCAGGTTTCGCCAGGTGTTGCCAGCGCTCGGGCTGGTCTTAGCGTTCACGGTCACCTCGTAAACATTACGGGGTCGTGTCTCCATAATTTCCTCCGGCTCGACTGGTGAGACGGAGTGATTGCCTCATGGACGGCACGGCCGTGCGGTAGGGTTCGTCGCATGTTCGCGCTTTCGACCCAGAACTGGTGGTGGACCGCTCATCCGGCGGCCCGCTGACTGCGCGTACACAAGACTTCGCGAAGGCCGCCCGAGGGGCGGCCTTCGGTGTTTTCCGGGGTCGTTCCTCTCGTTGAGAAGGATCACCCATGGATCTCCACGACCTCTTGCACGACCCCCGCCCCTTCGCCCTGCTCCACCGTCGCACGCCGGGCCGCGACGAGGACACGGTGGAGGTGCTGCTCGGTCCGGTCTCCCCGCGTGAGCGCCTTGCCGACCTCCCCGACGAGGGCCTCGCGCTCGTGCCGTTCCGGCAGATCCGCGAGCGCGGCTTCGACGTCCACGACGACGGCACCCCGCTGCTGGTGCTCACACCCGAGGAGTCGTACGAGATCCCGCTGGAGGCGGCCCTGCGGTCGCTGCCCGGTCACGAGGTGCGGGTCGAGGGCGGCCGCTTCGACGTCGGCGACGAGGAGTACGGCGAGATCGTCGGGCGGGTGCTGCGCGAGGAGATCGGCCGGGGCGAGGGCGCGAACTTCGTGATCCGGCGGACGTACGAGGGCGCGATCCCGGGCTTCGGCCGGGCCGACGCGCTGGCGCTGTTCCGCCGGCTGCTGGAGGGCGAGCGGGGCGCGTACTGGACGTTCGTCGTGCACACCGGGGAGAGGACGCTGGTCGGCGCCAGTCCCGAGGTGCATGTGCGGATGTCCGGCGGCACGGTCGTCATGAACCCGATCAGCGGGACGTACCGCTATCCCGCAGAGGGACCGACGCCCGAGCATCTGCTGGACTTCCTCGCCGACGGCAAGGAGATCGAGGAGCTGTCCATGGTCGTCGACGAGGAACTGAAGATGATGTGCACCGTCGGCGACATGGGCGGGGTGGTCGTCGGCCCGCGGCTGAAGGAGATGGCACACCTCGCGCACACCGAGTACGAGCTGCGCGGGAAGTCCTCCCTGGATGCGCGGGAGGTGCTGCGGGAGACCATGTTCGCGGCGACGGTCACCGGGTCGCCGGTGCAGAACGCGTGCCGGGTGATCGAGCGCCATGAGCCCGTCGGGCGGGACGGTGTGGGCCGCGGATACTACGCCGGTGCGCTGGCGCTGCTGGGACGGGACTCCGGGGGTGCGCAGACCCTGGACTCCCCCATTCTGATCCGTACCGCCGACATCTCCGCGGGCGGCCGGCTGCGCGTCCCGGTCGGCGCGACCCTGGTGCGCGGCTCGGACCCGGCGGGCGAGGTGGCGGAGACCCACGCGAAGGCCGCCGGCGTGCTGGCGGCCCTCGGGGTACGGCCGTCCCGGCCGCGCGCGGAGCGGGAGCGGGCCCGGCTGGCCGACGATCCCCGGGTGCGGGCCGCGCTGGACGGGCGCCGCTCGTCGCTGGCGCCGTTCTGGCTGCGGATGCAGGAGCGGTCGGCGGCCCTGGAAGGGCACGCCCTGATGGTCGACGGCGAGGACACCTTCACGGCGATGCTCGCCCATGTGCTGCGGTCGGGCGGGCTGGACGTCACCGTCCGGCGGTACGACGAGCCCGGGCTGCGGGAGGCCGTGCTCGGGCACCGGGGCCCGGTCGTCCTCGGGCCCGGCCCCGGCGACCCCTCCGACCTCGAAGATCCCAAGATGCGGTTCCTGCGCGGACTCACCGCCGAGGTGATCCGCGCGCACCGGCACGGAGTGCTCGGCGTCTGCCTCGGGCACGAGCTGATCGCGGCGGAGCTGGGCCTGGAGATCGTACGGAAGGAAGTGCCGTACCAGGGTGCGCAGACCCGGATCGATCTGTTCGGACGGAGCGAGACCGTCGGCTTCTACAACAGCTTCGTGGCGCGCTGCGACGAAGAGGCGGCGAACGAACTGGCCGCCCACGGGATCGAGGTGAGCCGGGCCGCGAACGGCGAGGTGCACGCCGTTCGCGGGCCCGGTATCGCGGGCGTGCAGTTCCATCCGGAGTCGGTGCTGACCCTGAACGGAGCCGCGGTCGTGCGGGAACTGGTCGGCCGGCTGCGCCGCACGACCGTGTAGGCGTCGTAGGCGTCGTAGGCGCCCGATGACCGCCGTCAGCCGAAGAAGACCCCGACCTCCTCGTACAGCTTCGGATCGACCGTCTTCAGCTTGGCCGTGGCCTCGGCGATCGGGACGCGGACGATGTCGGTGCCGCGCAGGGCGACCATCTTGCCGAAGTCGCCCTCGCGGACGCAGTCGATGGCGTGCAGGCCGAAGCGGGTGGCGAGCCAGCGGTCGAAGGCGCTCGGGGTGCCACCGCGCTGGATGTGCCCGAGGACCGTGGTGCGGGCCTCCTTGCCGGTGCGCTTCTCGATCTCCTTGGCCAGCCACTCGCCGACCCCGGACAGCCGGACGTGCCCGAAGGAGTCCAGCGACCCGTCCTTGAGGACCACGTCGCCGTCCTTCGGCACGGCGCCCTCGGCGACGACGACGATCGGGGCGTACGAGGCCTTGAAGCGGGAGGTGATCCAGGCGCACACCTGGTCGAGGTCGAAGCGCTGTTCGGGGATGAGGATCACGTTGGCGCCGCCGGCGAGGCCCGAGTGCAGGGCGATCCAGCCGGCGTGACGGCCCATCACCTCGCACACCAGGACCCGCATGTGGGACTCGGCGGTGGTGTGCAGGCGGTCGATGGCCTCGGTGGCGATGCCGACCGCGGTGTCGAAGCCGAAGGTGTAGTCGGTGGCGGACAGGTCGTTGTCGATGGTCTTGGGGACGCCGACGCACGGCACGCCGTACTCGTCGGCCAGCCGCGCGGCGACGCCGAGGGTGTCCTCGCCGCCGATCGCGATGAGCGCCTCGATCTCCTGCTTGGCCAGGTTCTCCTTGATCCGGCGGATGCCGCCCTCCACCTTGAGGGGGTTGGTCCGCGAGGAGCCGAGGATGGTGCCGCCCCGGGGCAGGATCCCGCGCACCGCGGGGATGTCGAGGCGGACGGTGTCGCCTTCGAGAGGCCCGCGCCAGCCGTCCCGGAAGCCGACGAAGTCGTATCCGTACTCCTGCACGCCCTTGCGGACGATGCCCCGGATGACGGCGTTGAGCCCGGGGCAGTCACCGCCTCCGGTCAGTACTCCGACCCGCATGGAAATGTCCCTTCGCCGCGGTTGCCTGACGCTCAGTCACGGTAATGGTGATACGCGTCACGCAGGGAGAGGCGGGGAGGGTGATTCCGGTGAATTGTCAGGAGGCTGCTTGACCAGGCGGTTTCACTCGTCGTCGAGGCCGCGCTCGATCGCGTACCGCACCAGCTCCACCCTGTTGTGCAGCTGCAGCTTGCCGAGGGTGTTCTGGACGTGGTTCTGGACCGTGCGGTGGGAGATGACGAGGCGTTCGGCGATCTGCTTGTAGCTCAGGCCCTTGGCCACCAGCCGCAGCACCTCCGTCTCCCGCTCGGTCAGCCGGGGCGCACCCGGCTCGTCGGCGTCCGGGGCGGGCGCGGGCTCGGAGGCCAGGCGCCGGTACTCGCCGAGGACCAGTCCGGCGAGGCCGGGCGTGAACACCGGGTCGCCGACGGCGGTACGGCGCACCGCGTCCAGCAGCTCCTCGGTCGAGGCGGACTTCAGCAGGTAGCCGGTCGCGCCGGACTTCACGGCCTCCAGTACGTCGGCGTGCTCGCCGCTCGCCGAGAGGACGAGGACCCGCAGGGCCGGGTTGTGGGCGACCAGCTCCTTGCACACCTGGACGCCGGGCTTGGCCGGCAGGTTGAGGTCCAGCACGAGGACGTCGGGGGCGGCCGCCTTGGCGCGGCGGACCGCCTGTTCGCCGTCTCCGGCGGTGGCGACCACCTCGAAGCCCGACTCGGCCAGGTCACGGGCGACCGCGTCACGCCACATCGGGTGGTCGTCGACGACCATGACCTTGATCGGGTCCTGCTGTGTCATCGCTTCTCCGCCTTCCCCCGCGCCCGTCCGGCGCCCTTCGGTACCTTCAACTCGACTTCCGCGCCCTGCCCGGGGACGGAGATCAGCTCGGCGCTGCCGCCGAGGTCGCGCAGCCGTCCGCGGATGGACTGGGCCACGCCGAGCCTGCCCTCGCCCTCGGCCTGGGCGAGCCGGCCCTCGGGGATGCCGGGGCCGTCGTCCCGGACGGTGACGACGATCTCGTCGGGCTCGTCCTCGACCAGGATCCAGGCCCGGGCGTCCCCGCCGGCGTGCTCGCGCACGTTGTCCAGGGCGGCCCCGACCGCCGCGGCCAGTTCCCGCGCCGCCCGCGGCGGCAGCGGCACCGGGGCGCCGGGTTCGGCGAGGCTGACCCGGGCGCCCGCGTAAGCGGCGAGCAGGGAGCGCAGATCGACCGGGCCATCGTCGTCGGGTTCCTCGACGGCGCGTACGACGGCTCCGGCGGCCGTGTCCTCCGACACCCGGGAGACCGGCAGCAGCCCGCCGGAGACCAGGGTGCGCAGCGCCACCTCCTGCTCCCCCGCGAGCCGCCCCAGTTCGGCCGCCTCGCCGCCGATGACCGCCCCGCGCCGCTGCACCATGGCCAGCACCTGGAGCACGCCGTCGTGGATGTCCCGGGCGAGCCGCTCCCGCTCCCGGGTCGCGGCCTCGATCTCCAGGGCGCGGGCGAGGGTGCGTTCGGAGGCGCGGGCGACCTCCACGACGTAGCCGATGGCGATGGAGGCCACCCAGACCAGGATCACGTTGTGCACGGTGTCCCGGGCCGGGCTGCCGCGCTCGACCAGGTTGACGGCGGCCACGGCCGTGGAGGCCATGGCGGCCCAGCGCCAGCCGCCCTTGATGGCGAAGGCCAGCACCGAGCCGGCGGTCCATATCGACGGCAGCGTCGGACCGCCGCCCGCGATCCGCTCGTGACTGTCGGCGAGCGGGGTGAGCAGGATGCCGCTGAGGGCGATGGCCAGGTCGACGGCGAGGAAGCGCTTGGTGCAGCTCGCCGCGTTGGCCACCTTGGGCAGGGTGGCCAGGGTCCACACGACGAGGACCGCGTAGTAGACGACGGCGACCCAGGGGCGGACGAAGTGGTCGTACGCGGTGGCGCAGAGGCCGATGGCGTACAGCATCGTCAGCACTCGGTAACCGGCCAGCGCACGCCACAGCGGCAGCTCGACCGACATGCGCATGACCCGCTCACGTCTGGGCATGGCCGCCTCCCCCCGATCCCCCCGGCTCCGGCGCCTAGGCCTCGGCCTTCTTCTCCGCCTCCCGGGCGGCCTTCTCCGCTTCCCTGGCCGCCTTCGCCGCCTCCGCGATCTGCCGCTTGGCGGCGGTCGCGTAGATGTCGACGTACTCCTGGCCGGAGAGCTTCATGATCTCGTACATGACCTCGTCGGTCACGGCGCGCAGCACGAACCGGTCGTGCTCCATGCCGAGGTAGCGGCTGAAGTCCAGCGGCTCGCCGATCCGGATGCCCGGGCGCATCAGCTTGGGCATCACCTTGCCGGGCGGCTGGATCTTCTCGGTGTCGATCATCGCGACCGGGATGACCGGCGCGCCGGTGGCGAGCGCCACGCGCGCGAGGCCGCCGGGCTTGCCGCGGTAGAGACGGCCGTCGGGCGAGCGCGTGCCCTCCGGGTAGATGCCGAACAGCTCGCCTCGCTCCAGCACCTCTATGCCGCTCCTGATGGCCGCCTCGCCGGCGCCGCGCGCCCCGGAGCGGTCCACCGGGAGCTGTCCGACGCCCTTGAAGAAGGCGGCCGTGAGGCGGCCCTTGACGCCGGGGGTGGTGAAGTACTCGGCCTTCGCGATGAAGGTGACCTTGCGGTCCAGGACCGCGGGCAGGAAGAACGAGTCCGAGAAGGACAGGTGATTGCTCGCCAGAATGGCGGGACCCTCGGCCGGAATGTTCTCCAGGCCCTCCACCCAAGGTCTGAAGGCGACCTTCAGCGGCCCTCCGATGGCGACCTTCATCGTGCCGTACAACACCCGCGTGCCTCCTGTTTCCGTCGATGAGACCTTAACCCGGAGCGCCGCCAATGGGACCGACGACCCTGGTCGGTGTCAGTGCGGTCGCGTACGGTGAAGCACATCCGCCCGTTCTGCACGCCTCTCTCAGGAACAGGAGCCCGAAAGGTGCCGGTTCTTCCAGGAGCCGAGCCGTACCGCCACGAGGGCGGGGAGGTGGGTCTCCTCCTCTGTCACGGCTTCACCGGCTCGCCCCAGTCGCTGCGCCCGTGGGCGGAGCACCACGCCGCGCACGGCCTGACCGTGTCGCTGCCGCTGCTGCCCGGACACGGCACACGCTGGGAGGACCTGCTGGTGACGGGCTGGCAGGACTGGTACGCGGAGGTGGACCGCGAGCTGCGGCTGCTCACCGAGCGCTGTTCCCGGGTGTTCGTCGGGGGCCTGTCGATGGGCGGGGCGCTGGCGCTGCGGCTGGCGGCCGGGCACGGCGAGCGGGTCGCCGGGGTGGTCGTCGTCAACCCGGCGAACCGGGTGCACGGCCTGTCGGCTTACGCCCTTCCGGTGGCCCGGCACCTCGTGCGGACGACGAAGGGCATCGCCAGCGACATCGCCAAGGGCGGGGCGGCGGAGCTGGGATACGACAAGGTGCCGCTGCACGCGGCGCACTCCCTGCGCATTTTTCTGCGCCGGCTGGACGGCGAGCTGCCCCAGGTCACCCAGCCGTTGCTGCTGCTGCGCAGCGCCCAGGACCATGTGGTCCCGGCGGCCGACTCGGCGCGGGTGCTGAGCCGGGTGTCCTCCCTGGACGTAACGGAGATCGTGCTGGAACAGAGTTGGCACGTGGCGACGTTGGACCACGATGCGGACCGGATCTTCGAGGAGAGCCTCGCCTTCCTGGGCCGGCTCGCACCCAGTGTCGGCAAGGAAGGGACGGCCGCAGTTGGCTGAGCACGACTCCGACCGCGAGGACCGCGAGCCGGACGAGAAGGGAGTGCCCTTCGACGAGGACGCCGTGTGGCGCGCCATCGTCGCGGGGTACGGCGAGGAACCGGCGGACCCGCCGGGTACGCGCCCCTTCAAGCCGGTGGAGGATCTCGCGCTGCCCGAGAAGGAGCCGCAGACCGAGGGCACCGACGTCACCGACGGCACGGACGGCACGGACGGCACGGACGGCACCGGGGAGTCGGCGCCGGCCCGGCCGCTGGGCAGCTCGATCTCGTTCGCCCCGGGTGTCGGCCCACGCGACTACACGACCCCGGAGCCGTCCGAGGACGACCTCGGCGAGGACGACGAGGGCCACTTCGTGCCGCCCGAACCGCCACCGCTGCCGACCGCCGACGCGACCGCCAAGTTCGCCTGGCTCGGGGTGGTCGGCGGACCCGTCCTGCTGCTGCTCGCCGTGGTGCTGGGCTGGGACATGACCTGGTGGCTGACGACCCTCGGCATAGGCGGGTTCCTGGGCGGCTTCGCCACGCTGGTGATGCGGATGCGCACGGACGACGACGAGGGCGACGACCCCGGGCGCGGGGCGGTCGTCTGACCGCGCCTCACCCGGCCGGGATCCTGAGGGCGGCGAGGACCGGCAGGTGGTCCGTGGCCGCCCTCAGGTCTGTCCGCGTGACGCCGGGGTGCCCGTCCGGCACCCCGCAGCCGAGCACGTCGATGCCCTTGGTCGCGAAGACGGCGTCGATGCGCTGGTGGGGGTCGGCGGGGGTCGAGGTGAACTCGCCGCCCCAGGGGGTGGCCGTCCGGCAGTCCTGAAGGCCGGCGGCGAGGAGGCGGAAGGTGCGGCCGTCGGGGCGTTCGTTGAGATCGCCGCCCACCACCGCGTGTTCCACGCCCATGCCGGCGAGCCGGTCCAGGAGCATGCCGCCCTGTTCGTAGCGCTCGTCCCGCTGCAGGCTCAGGTGGCAGCTGACGACCCCGAGGCGGGCCGCGCCGAAGCGGACCACCGCCGTGGCGAGGCCGCGCCGGTGCAGTCCGGGGGTGAGCGGGAGGAGCACGTCCTCCGCTCGTTCGACGCCGGCTCGCAGGGTGCACAGGATCGCCGGTCCCGCCGCCGTGGCTCCTCCGGTGAGGACGACCGTGCCGGAGGCGGCCGCGAGTCGGGCGAGTTTCTTGCGCCAGCGGAAGAAGCGGGGGGCTTCCTGGACGAGGACCAGGTCGGGGGCACAGGCGGTGATCACCCTCGCCAGGGCCTCGGTGTCGTCGCGCATCGAGCGGATGTTGTAGCTCAGGACGCGGATGACGGCGGAACCGTCGGGCTCCGTCCGGGAGTTGGGGAGCAGCGTGGTGGTCGCCATGACGGTCAACATACGACGATGCCCGCCGTTCCGGGACCGGACTCGGCGGGCATCGTCGTACCGGGCTCGCTACATGATCGGGTCGGGCTCGCGGGCCAGGTCGGCCGCGCCCACCAGGCCCGCCTTGTTGCCGAGCTGGGCGGCGATCACGTCGGCGACCGGGCGCCAGTTGCCGCCGACCAGCCAGCGCTTGTACGACTTGCGGATCGGGTCGAGGACCAGCTCGCCCTCGTCCGAGAGGCCGCCGCCGACGATGAAGGCCGAGGGGTCGAACAGCGAGGCCAGGTCGGCGAGGCCGGCACCGGCCCAGCGGGCCAGCTCGCGGTAGGAGTCGACGGCGACCGGGTCGCCCTGACGGGCGGCCATGGAGATGTGCTTGCCCTCGATGCCGTCCGGGGTGCCGTCGCCCAGGCCGAGCAGGACCTCGGCAAGCTCGGGGGTGGCGTTGGCACGCTGCTTGGCGTAGCGGACCAGGGCGCGGCCGGAGGCGTACTGCTCCCAGCAGCCCTGCGAGCCGCAGCCGCACTGCAGGCCGTCCGGGACCATCCGGATGTGGCCGAACTCGGCGGCCACGCCGAAGTGGCCGCGGCGCAGCTTGTTGCCGATGATGATGCCGCCGCCGAGGCCGGTGCCGAGCGTGATGCAGATGACGTTGCGGTGGCCCTTGCCGGCGCCGAACTTGTACTCGCCCCACGCGGCGGCGTTGGCGTCGTTCTCGACCACGACCGGGAGGCCCACGCGGGCCTCGACCTTCTCCTTGAGCGGCTCCTGGCGCCAGTCGATGTTGGGGGCGAAGTACACCGTGGAGCGCTGCCGGTTCACGTATCCGGCCGCACCGATGCCCACGCCGACGATCTCGTGACCCGCGCGCGCACCCTCCACCGCCGAGGCGATGGCGTCCACGATGGCCTCGGGCGTGGTGGGGGTCGGCACCTTGAAGGTCGAGAGGATGTTGCCTTCCTCGTCGACCACCCCGGCCGCGATCTTGGTGCCGCCGATGTCGACGCCGATGGTGAGTCCCATGAATCCCTCAGTTCCGGTCGAGCCCCGCTACGGCCAACCGTACCCGAGGCCCTGCCGTGCAAGGGCTTCAGTCCAGGTCGATGCGCTCCCCCGGACCGGTGCCCTCGCCCCGGTCGGGACGGTCGGACCGGTCGTCCTTCAGGTCGGCCGCGCCGGTGGTCCAGCGGTGCTCCTGGGCCTGGACGGCGGAGCGGTAGGCGGCCAGCAGTTCGGTGCCGGCCGCGGCAAGGTGGTCGAAGACGTCCGGGTTGCGCTCGATGACGGGCTCGACGGCGGCCTTCGCCTGCTGGACGACCTGGCGCACCACCTGCTGCGCGGCGGGGCCGGCCAGGCTGCCGAGGAGGGGGGACTGGAGGCCGGACAGCTTGTCGGCCACCGTGTCCACGAACCTGCGCAGTTCCTCGGCGGCGGAACCCGGGGGCGGGCCCTGCTCGGCACGGCGGCGGGCCTTCTCGGCGGCGAGGTCCTCGGCGCAGGCCGTGGCCCAGGCGTCGGCGTCGCTCGCCCGCTGCTCCTCCCCGGAGGGTTCGGGTGCGGGGCGCTCTTCGCTCATGGCGGACTCCTGACTACGGTTCGCCCTTCCGACGTTACCCGAACGGGCGCAGGCCGTTCACCGTCCGGCGGCGGGCCACAGGTCGGGATCGGGCGCGAAGCGGACGCGCAGCTCGCCGTCGCGCAGCCCGGCGCCGGCGACGGTGCAGCGGCGCAGGGCGGAGGGGAGCGGAACGATCCGCCGGAAGGGGCCCGCCCCGATCAGGAGTTCGTCGCCGCGCCGGATCAGCTCCAGGTCGTCCCGTATCGCGCCGGGCAGCGGGATGTGCCAGACCAGCACCCCGTCCTCGGCCAGGCGGTCGGAGACGGGCCACTCGACGGGAGCGGGTGCCGGGTTGACGCCGGGGACGCCGAGGGCGTCGAGGTCGTCGGCGCCGCGGGGGTCGCGGCCGAGGTGCGGGACCGGGTGGACGTCGTACCGGCGCGGCGTGTCCTGCCAGTCGGCGAGGGCCTTGCGCTGCTGGGCGAGGAGGCCCGCGAGCCAGCCGTCGGGGGCGGTCTCGGGCAGCACGCGGTTGGCGATCAGGGCCTCGGTGCGCAGGCCGCGCAGGGCGAGACCGAGGACGGCGGTGTGCAGGGCGTCGGTGCCGGCGGGGCCGGGTTCGGCGACCAGCCGTACCGCGGTGTGCCGGTCGCACAGCACCGCCTCCACGGCGGCCAGCTCCGTGTCCCAGCGGGCCGCCGTCTCGTACAGCCAGTCGGCGGGCATGGGCACACCGGCGAGCCGGCCGAGGACCGGGCGCAGGGCGCGGGCCGCCTGCCGCTCGGGCGGGAGCAGCCGGCGCAGGTAGCGGCGCAGCTCCTCGGGGAGGGCGAGCAGCGGGAGGGCCTGGGCGAGGGGCGGCAGGTCCACGACGAGCAGGTCGTAGCGCTCGGAGAGGGCGGCGTCCCTGAGGGCGCGCAGGAAGGACAGCTCCTCGGCGCCGGGCAGCGGGGTGACCTCCTCGGCGTCCAGGCGGGCCGCGCCGAGGAGGTCGAGGACGTTGGCGGCGCGGGTCTGGAACGCGGTGAGGTCCTGCCGGAAGCGGTCGACCGCGTCGGGCCTCCACACGGTGAGGAGCGGGGCGGCCTCGGTCGGGGTCGGTCCTGTTCCGGTGCCCAGTGCCACGCCCAGCGTGTCCGTGTGATCGGCGCTGAGCAGGAGCGTGCGGGTGCCGTCGCCCGCGGCGCGCTGTGCGGTGGCGGCGGCGACGGTCGTACGACCGCTGCCGCCCGGGCCCGTGATCAGGATGGTGCGCATGAGGGTGAACGGTAACGGAGCGGGGGGTGCGGCGGTGCCGCTGCGCCGCCCGGTACCGGGGGCCTACTGCCCGCCGGACTCCACCCTCTTCTTCAGGCCCGCCAGGGCGCGGTCGATGATGACCTTCTCCGCCTTGCGCTTGATCATGCCGAGCATGGGGATCTTGACGTCGACGGTGAGCTGGTAGGTGACCTCGGTGGCGCCCGCGCCGGCCGGCTCGAGGAGGTAGGAGCCGTCCAGGGAGCGCAGCATCTGGGACTTCACCAGCGTCCAGGAGACCTCGTTCTCCCCGGTCCAGGTGTAGCCCAGGGTCTGGTCGTCCTTGATGGCCCCGGCGTCCATGACTAGGCGGACCTGCTCGGCACGGCCCTGCTCGTCGGTCTTGAGTACCTCGGCCTCCTTGACCTCGCCGGTCCAGTCCGGGTAGCGGGTGAAGTCGGCGATCACCGCCATGACGTCGGCCGGAGCCGCCTCGATCGTGATGCTCGAACTGGTGTGTTCCGCCATCGCCGTGGCTCCTCCAGATACGGACCGAAGAGAGTCTTCCGTGCGCGGGGTGCGCACGTCTGTGCAGCGTGAAGGCTACCGCGCCGCCGACCTGGCACCTCCACCGCCTTCACCTCGTCCGGCCGGTCCTCACCATTCGAGCGCCCAGGGGCTGCCCGTGCCGGCGAAGTGCCCCACGTTCACGCACTCGGTCGCGCCGATCCGCATCCGGCGGACGAGCGGCTGGTGGACGTGGCCGAAGAGGGCGTACCGCGGCCTGGTGCGGTGGATCGCGGCGAGCAGGGCGCGGCTGCCCCGCTCGAAGCGGCGCGCGACGGTGTCGTAGACCAGTTCGGGCACCTCCGGCGGGATGTGCGTGCACAGCACGTCCACCTCGCCGACCGCCTCGATCTTCGCCGCGTACTCCTCGTCGCCGATCTCGTAGGGCGTGCGCATCGGGGTGCGCAGGCCGCCGCCGACGAAGCCGAAGGTCCAGCCGCCGATCTCGACCCGCTCGCCGTCGAGCACCGTGGTGCCGGGTCCGGCGTACTCGCTCCACAGCGGCGGCATGTCGACGTTGCCGTAGGTTGCGTACGTCGGGGTCGGGAACGCGGCGAACAGCTCGGCGTACTGCTTGCGCACGGCCTTCTCGATCGCGGTGGCCCGGTCGGAGCCGATCCCGGCCCACAGCCGGGCGCCGAAGGCGCGCGCCTCCTCGAAGCGGCGGGCGGTGCGCAGCTCGACGATGCGGTCGGCGTTCTCCTTGCCGAACAGGTCCGGGAAGATCCCGCGCGAGTGGTCGGCGTAGTCGAGGAAGAGGACGAGGTCGCCGAGACAGATCAGGGCGTCCGCACCTTCTCCGGCCCGCGCCAGGTCACGGACGTTGCCGTGCACGTCACTGACCACGTGGAGGCGTGTCCTTCGGTTGCCGGAGCGTGTGGGTGCCATGGCGATCAAGCGTAGGCGTGTGGGATGTGCGTGAACAGTGACGGCCCGGCCTGCGGTTACTCGCCGGTCGGTGAAGCCGTGGACTACTGTGCGCGAAGGAACGCCATCCCGTGTGACGCAGCGAACATCTCGCCGGAACCCCCTGTCGTAGAAGCCATACCGACCGGTAACGTCCGGGCAGTCCAGTCGTGCTCTGGATTTCAACATCTGAATTCCCGAGCACCTGCCCGAGCCTTGGACCGCACCGTCGCATCACACAGTGTCGTGGCGCCGGCGCCCTATGAGGAGCAGCAGTCTTGCGCGAGTTCAGCCTTCCGGCTTTGTACGAGGTCCCTGCGGACGGCAATCTGACCGACATCGTCCGCAGAAACGCCGCGCAGCATCCCGATGTCGCCGTCATCGCCCGCAAGGTGGGCGGCGTCTGGCAGGACGTCACGGCCACGCAGTTCCTGGCCGAGGTGCACGCCGCCGCCAAGGGTCTCATCGCCGCCGGTGTGCAGCCGGGCGACCGGGTCGGCCTGATGTCCCGGACCCGCTACGAGTGGACGCTGCTCGACTTCGCGATCTGGAGCGCGGGCGCGGTCACCGTGCCGGTGTACGAGACCAGCTCGCCGGAGCAGGTGCAGTGGATCCTGTCCGACTCGGGCGCGACCGCCTGCATCGTGGAGCTGGACGGCCACGCGGCCGCCGTGGACTCGGTGCGCGACTCGCTGCCCGCCCTGAAGCACGTCTGGCAGATCGAGGCCGGGGGTGTGGAGGAGCTCGGCCGGCTCGGTCAGGACGTCGCGGACGCGACCGTGGAGGAGCGCGGCTCGCTCGCCAAGGCCGACGACCCGGCGACCATCGTCTACACGAGCGGTACGACCGGCCGGCCCAAGGGCTGTGTGCTCACCCACCGCAGCTTCTTCGCCGAGTGCGGCAACATCGTGGAGCGGCTGCGCCCGCTGTTCCGCACCGGTGAGTGTTCGGTTCTGCTGTTCCTCCCGCTCGCCCACGTCTTCGGGCGGCTCGTGCAGATCGCGCCGATGATGGCGCCGATCAAGCTGGGCTGCGTTCCGGACATCAAGCACCTCACCGACGAGCTGGCCGCCTTCCGGCCGACGCTCGTCCTCGGCGTCCCGCGCGTCTTCGAGAAGGTGTACAACTCGGCCCGCGCCAAGGCGCAGGCGGACGGCAAGGGCGCGATCTTCGACAAGGCCGCGGACACCGCGATCGCCTACAGCAAGGCGCTGGGCACCCCCTCGGGCCCGGCTCTCGGCCTGAAGATCAAGCACAAGGTCTTCGACAGGCTGGTCTACAGCAAGCTGCGGGCGGTCCTCGGCGGCCGGGGCGAGTACGCGATCTCCGGCGGTGCCCCGCTGGGCGAGCGGCTCGGGCACTTCTTCCGGGGCATCGGCTTCACGGTGCTGGAGGGCTACGGCCTGACCGAGTCCTGCGCGGCGACCGCGTTCAATCCCTGGGACCGGCAGAAGATCGGCACGGTCGGCCAGCCGCTGCCGGGCTCGGTGGTGCGGATAGCGGACGACGGCGAGGTGCTGCTGCACGGCGAGCACCTGTTCAAGGAGTACTGGAACAACCCGGGCGCGACGGCCGAGGCGCTGGCCGACGGCTGGTTCCACACCGGTGACATCGGCACCCTCGACGAGGACGGCTATCTGAGGATCACCGGCCGGAAGAAGGAGATCATCGTCACCGCGGGCGGCAAGAACGTCGCCCCGGCCGTGATCGAGGACCGGATCCGGGCGCACGCGCTGGTCGCGGAGTGCATGGTGGTGGGCGACGGGCGGCCGTTCGTGGGCGCGCTGGTCACCGTCGACGAGGAGTTCCTGGGCCATTGGGCCGCCGACCACGGCAAGCCGGCGGGCTCCACCGCGGCGTCGCTGCGCGAGGACCCGGATCTGCACGCGGCGATCCAGGCGGCGGTCGACGACGGCAACGCCGCGGTGTCGAAGGCGGAATCGGTGCGGAAGTTCCGCATTCTGTCCTCCCAGTTCACGGAGGAGTCGGGCCACCTCACCCCGTCGCTGAAGCTCAAGCGGAACGTGGTGGCGAAGGACTACGCGAACGAGATCGAGGCGATCTACGCGAAGTAGCACGCCCGCTGAAAGCGCGTCATGGCGCGGTGTCCTCGGCGAGGACCCGCGCCATCGTGCGTTCGGCGAGGGCGGTGATGGTGACGAAGGGGTTCACGCCGATGGAGCCGGGCACGAGCGAGCCGTCGGTGACGTAGAGCCGTGAATACCCCTTCACCCGGCCGTAGTCGTCGGTGGCCCTGCCCAGCACGCAGCCGCCGAGCGGATGGTAGGTGAAGTCGTCGGCGAAGACCTTGCTGGTCGAGCCGAAGAGGTCGTACCGGTAGATCGTCAGGTTGGCCGCGTTGATCCGGTCGAAGAGCCTCTTGGCCATGCCGACCGACACGGCGCTCTGGGCGGGGGTCCAGCCGAGTCGCACCGCGCCGGACGAGGAGTCGTACGTGAACGACGCCCGCTCGGGGTTCTTGGTGATCGCCAGGTACAGGCTGATCCAGTGCTCGAACCCCATGGGCAGCGGGGCTATTTCGGCGAAGACGGGGTTGTCGGCGTTGGCCCAGTCGTCGATGCCCATGACGGGCATGGTCGCCTGGTTGGCGCCGACGGTGTCCCAGACGTGGTTGGCGCGACCGAGCATGGTGTTGCCGTTGGTGCCCCAGCCGGCGCCCACCGCGGAGTTCAGGTCGGGCAGGGTTCCGGTGTCCCGGGCGCGGACGAGGAGTTCGGTGGTGCCGAGGCTGCCGCCGCCGAGGAAGAGGTAGGTGCAGCCGTACTGCTTGGTCTCGACGACCGCGCCCGTGTTGTCGATCCGGTCCGCGGTCAGCACGTACGTACCGTCGCTCGCCCGGCTGATGGCCTTCACCTTCTCCAGCGTGTGGATGGTGACGTTGCCGGTGCCGAGGGCCGCCGCCAGGTACGTCCTGTCCAGGCTGCGCTTGCCGTAGTTGTTGCCGTAGATGACCTCTCCGGCGAGCGCCGACCTGGTGGCCGTGCCGGCGGCTTCCCGCTGCATGTAGCCGAAGTCGTAGACGTTCGGCACGAAGGTGGTTCTCAGGCCCGCGTTGGCGGCCGCCTTCCGGGAGGTGCGGGTGAATCTGTACCACTCCGTGGACTCGAACCAGGCCGGGTCGACGGTGTTGACGCCGAGCATGGAGCGGGCGCGCGGGAAGTGGGTGCCGTACATGTCGTCGGCATCGACGGTCGGGAACTGCTCGGTGAAGTAGGACCGCAGGGGCGTGACCGCCATTCCGCCGTTGACCAGGGAGCCGCCGCCGACGCCCCGGCCGACGTAGACGGACATGTGGTCGTAGTGGACGCGGTCCAGGACGCCCGGGTAGGCGGCGATGTCCTTGTTGACGAGGTCCAGCCACAGGAACGTGGCCAGCGGGGCCTCCGTGCGGGTGCGGAACCACATCGAGCGCTGGTCGGGGGCGCTGGTGGAGCAGAACACCTTGCCGTCGCCGCCCGCGGTGTTCCAGAGCCGGCCCATCTCCAGGACGAGGGTGCGAATGCCGGCCTGGCCGAGGCGCAGGGCGGCGACGGCGCCGCCGTAGCCCGAGCCGACCACGATGGCGGGGGCGGATTCGACCGCCGCGGGCTCGGCCGCGTGCGCGGACTGGAGGCCGATGCGGGTGAGGCCGAGGGGGGCCGCCGTCTGCAGGGCGGCCATACCGAGGATGTGACGTCTGGTCAGCTGACGCTGCATCAGTTTTGCTGTCATGCGCGCAGCATGTGCGGATTTTCCGGTTCCGGCCAGAGTCGCCGCAAGGTTTCACAGCAGGGTCTTGAGCTTCTCCGCCAGCAGGTCCCAGCGCCACTTCTCCTCGACCCACCGCCGTCCGCGCTCGCCCATGCGGCGGCGCAGCCCCGCGTCCCCGAGGAGGGCGACGATCCGCTCGGCGGCGTCCGCCGGCTCGTCGCCCCGCACGACCCAGCCGGTCTCCCCGTCGAGCACGGCGTCCGGCGCGCCGCCCGAGTCGCCGGCGACGACCGGCAGACCGGTGGCGGATGCCTCCAGGTAGACGATCCCGAGGCCCTCGACATCCAGGCCGCCGCGCCGGGTGCGGCACGGCATGGCGAAGACGTCCCCCGCGCCGTAGTGCGCGGGCAGCTCGGACCAGGGCACGGCACCGGTGAAGCGGACCGAGGACTCGACACCGGTCTCGCGCGCCAGCCGGCGCAGGTTCTGCTCGTAGGGTCCGCCGCCCACGACGAGCAGCACGGCGTCCGGCTCGGCGGCGAGGATGCGGGGCATGGCCCGGATGAGGGTGTCCTGCCCCTTGCGCGGCACCAGCCGGGAGACGCAGACGACGACCGGCCGGTCGGTGAGGCCGAGCCCTGCCCGGACCTCGTCCCCGCCGGAGCCGGGGTGGAAGGTCTTCTCGTCGACCCCGGGCGGCAGCTGCACCATCCGCCGGGCCGCCCCCGGGGTGAGCGCGGCCGCTATCCGGGAGCGGGTGTACTCGCCGAGATAGGTGATCGTGTCCGTGGACTCCCCGATCCGGCCCAGCAGCTGCCGGGCGGCGGGCAGCTGCGCCCAGCCGGCCTCGTGCCCGTGGGTGGTGGCCACCAGCCGCTCGGCGCCGGCCCTCCTGAGCGCGGGCGCCATCAGACCGAGCGGCGCGGCCGCCCCGAACCACACCGAGGTGCAGCCGTGCTCCCGCAGCAGTCCGACCGCTCGCCGGGTCGCTCCGGGCGTGGGCAGCAGCATGGTCGTACGGTCGCGCACGACGGTGAAGGGCTGCTCCGCGTCGAAGGCGGCCGTGGCCTCCACACCCTCCCGGCCGCGCTTCCAGGTGGAGGCGTAGACGACCAGGCGGTCCGGGTCCAGGCGCAGGGCCATGTTGTGCAGGAACGCCTGGATGCCGCCGGGCCGGGGCGGGAAGTCGTTGGTGACGATCAGGGTCTTGTGCATCGCCGCCGACCCTACCGGGCCGGGTTGTCCGGTTCGCCGTGGCGTCCTCGGCCGCGCTTCATGGCCCTCGCACAGGACCGCGGGCAATCATGGGCCCGGACCGGGCGGGCCGAGGAGGAGGGGTGCCGGTGAACGGGAAGGGCGCGGCCCTGCCGGGACCGCTCGCGGCCTGGTGTGCAACCCGGCTGGTGCTGCTGCTCTTCGTCCTCGGGGCGCTCGTCATGCCCGGTGTGGACGTCACCACCGACGTGTCGGTGATCTACCAGGGCTGGTACGAGGTGCTGCGCCGGGGCACCTTCCCGCTGGGCGACGTGACCTGGCAGTACCCGCCCGCCGCCGCCCTCCCGATCCTCTCCCCGGCCGCTCTGCCGTTCCTGTCCTACGCGCACGCCTTCTTCGTCCTGGCGTGTCTCGCCGACCTGGCCGTGCTCTGCCTGCTGCTGTACACGGGCCTGCGGCCCGGCCGGTCGCCGCGCGGCGCCTGGACCTGGGTGGCGGGCGTACCACTGCTCGGCCCGACGGTGTACGCCCGCTACGACCTGATGGTGACCGCGGTGGCCGTGGCGGCCCTCCTCGCGGGCCTGCGGCACCCCCGGGTGATGGGCGCGCTGGCGGGCCTCGGGGCGCTGCTCAAGGTGTGGCCGGCGCTGCTGCTGGTGGGGGCCCGGCGGCCGCGGGCGTGGGCGTCGGCCGGGGTGACCGCGGGCGGGGTCGCGGCGCTGTTCGCGGCGACCATGCCCGGCGCCTTCGACTTCCTCGCCTTCCAGCGGGACCGGGGCACCGAGGTGGAGTCGCTGGGCGGCCTGGTCTTCCATGTGGCCCGGCACTTCGGCTGGCCGGGCGGGGTGCTGCTGAACTACGGGTCGGTCGAGTTCCTCGGCCCCGGGGTCGGGCTGGTCAGCGGCGCCGCGATGGCGCTGACCGGGGCCGCCTTCGGCTGGCTGGTGCTGTGGCGGCTGCGGGCCGCGCGGTTCGCGTCGCACACGCTCGCCGACGCGGCCTTCACGGCGGTGCTGCTGTTCACGGTCACCAGCCGGGTGATCAGCCCGCAGTACCTGGTGTGGCTGATCGGGCTGGCCGCGGTGTGCCTGTGCTTCCGGGCGAGCCGCATGGGAGCGCCCGTCGCGCTGCTCCTGGCGGCGGCCCTGCTGACGCTCATGGAGTTCCCGGTCGGCTTCGCCCACGTGGTGGTGAGCGACGCGTACGGCGTCACGCTGCTGCTGCTCCGCAACGGCCTGCTGGTCGTCGCCGCGCTCATGGCGGCGCGTGAGCTGTGGCGGTCCACGGTCCCGGCGGGCACCGTGAGCCCGCCGCCCCCTCAGGCGACCCGGGTGAAGGAGACCTCGGCCTCCTGACGCCGGGCCCGCCGCAGCAGCACCGCGACGGCCCCGCACTGCACGCCCATCGCGAGCCCCAGCGCCAGACAGACGCCGGGCAGGCCCAGGCCGCAGAGGGCGTACGCCAGGGGCAGTTGGACGGTGGTGCCGAGCAGCGTGACCCGGAGCAGCGCCGGGGCTCCCCCGCCGCCCTCGAAGACCCCGCCGACCGCGATGAAGCAGGCCATCAGCAGCAGATAGGGGCCGACGCAGCGCAGGAACAGCACGCCCTGGTGGGCGACTTCGGGTCCGGCGCCGAAGGCGGCCATGAGCCAGGGGGCGGTGGCGGCGAACAGGACGGCCGCCGTCAGGCCCAGCACCCCGGACAGGAGCGTCGCCTGCCGGCCGACGGCCCGGCGCGCGTCCTCTCCGGCGCCCCGGGTGTGCGCGGTGTGGATCGCGGCGGCCTGCCGTACCGAGTAGAAGGCCATGGTGGCGAGGTACATGATCTTGTACGCGATCGCGTAGGCGGCCACCGCCGGGACACCGAGCCGCGCCACGATCGCCATCAGCACCAGTGCCCCGCCCTGCCGCACAGTGAAGTCGGCGGACATGGGCAGCCCCGTGGTGAGGGTGCGGCGCAGGGCGGCGGGGACGGGTGCGGCGGGACGGGCCGTCGCGGCCGTCCGCAGCGGGCGGCTGCGGCCGAGGGCGCGCAGGCCCGCCGCCAGGGCCACGCAGCGGCACAGCACGGTCGAGGCGGCGGCGCCCGGGACCCCGCAGAGGTGGATCAGGACCGGGTCGCAGAGCAGGATCAGGCCGTTGGCCAGCAGGGCGAGCCGCATCGGGGTGCGGGTGTCGCCGGTGCCCTTGAGGATGCCGTCGACGAGTTGCTGGGCGAAGAAGACGGCCGTGCCGGGCAGGGAGATCGCGAAGTAGGCGGCCGCGAGGCGCGGGGCCGCCGGGTCGTGGCCGCCCAGGATCAGCCGGGCCAGCGGCTCGCGCAGCAGGAACCCGCCCGTCACGACCACCGGTGTGACCACCGCGCAGAGCGCCAAGCCGCCACGCACCGCGGCCCGCAGGGCTCCGGGATCGCGGGCTCCCCCGGCGTGCGCGACCAGCACGGTCGTGCCGGAGGCGAAGACCAGCGCGACACCGAGCAGCACGTTCTCGGTGTTGGTCGCGGCGGCGACGGCGGCGACGGCCGCGCCGCCGAGCCGGGAGACCCAGACGGTGTTGATGATCCCGGACGCGACCGAGGCGAGGAGCGAGATGTAGACGGGGCGGGCGAGCGAGACGAGTTGCCTGCGGTGAGCGTTCACGGGATCCCCCTCTTATCGAGCTATCTCGTTTCGAGGTAGCTCGATAAGAGCTAGCATGGTCCGCACGCCCGTCGCAAGGAGGAGTTCGCGTGCTGGAGCTTTCGATCCTGGGCTTCCTCGCCGAGGAAGCCCTGCACGGCTACGAGCTGAAGGAGCGCATCAAGGCACTGAGCGGCCATGTCCGCCCGGTCAGCGACGGCGCCCTCTACCCGGCCATCAACCGGCTCGTCGCCGCCGGGCTGCTCGACCAGCACACCGAGGAGGGCGCGAGCGCGGCCCCGCGCCGGGTGCTGTCCCTGACCGGGAAGGGCCGCGCGGATCTGCTGGAACGGCTGCGCCACCCCAAGCAGGCCGAGATCACCGACCAGGTCCGCTTCAACACGGTCCTGGCCTTCCTGCGCCACCTGCCCGAGCCCGCCGAACAGGCCGCCGTACTGCGCCGCCGCCTGGACTTCCTGGAGACCCCGGCCAGCTTCTTCTACCGGGACGGTGAGCCGGTGCGCGCGGAGGAGGCCGACGACCTGTTCCGGCAGGGCATGCTGCGGGTCGCCCGGGCCACCGGCAAGGCCGAGCGGGCATGGCTGCGGGAGGCCGTCGAGCTGCTCGGCCGGCCGGGCTGAGCCCGCGCGCTCAGGTCAGCTGGCCGCGCACATACCCGCGCCAGTCGGCGGTGAACGCTCCGGGCGTGGTGCCGAGCACCTTCCTCAGCGCCTCCTCGACCGCGCCCGCCCGCTTCTCATGAGCGCCGACCGCCCGGTAGAAGGCTCCGAGCCGCGCCTCGCCCCAGCGGTCGGCGATCATCCGGCAGGCCAGCCAGCCGCCCTCGTAGGCCTGCGCGAGGTGGGTGGGGTCGCTGTCGAAGCCGAAGTCCTCGTCGGCGGGAAGGGCCGAGGGGACATGGCCGTCCTGGACCGCGCGGGCGAGTTCCGGGGCGGCCTCTGCGGGCGTGCGGCCGGTGCCGAGGTAGCCGATCCAGTCGGCGTACCCCTCGGAGAGCCACAGCGGGGTGGCGGCGTCGGTGTGCGCGCGGGTGGCCACGTGCGTGGTCTCGTGGGTGAGCACGACCTGCTTGCCGACGCTGCCGAGCAGGGTGTACGCCTCCGGGTTGACGACCACCCGGTCCGCCGGCGCCTTGCCCGCGCCGCCCGCCTCGCCGGTGGTCACCGCGGCGATGCCCCGGTAGCTGGAGGCGGGCGAGCCCAGCAGGGCCGCCATGCCGTCCAGGGTGCGCGGGACGAGGACGACGACCCGGCGCGTCCAGCCCGTGCCCCACTCCGCGGAGACGGCCGGGACCGCGCGGTCCGCCAGCCGGGCGTACTCCCGCAGCTCGCCGTCGCTACGGCCGGTCCCGAGGACCAGGCTGTGCGCACCCTTCACGGCGCTCACCGCGCCCTGGTCCCACAGCTGCTGCCCGGTCCTGCGCGCGGGTTCGTCGGCGGTGACGTACCACCTGCCGTCGGCGGTGCGGCGCAGGCCGATAACGCGGTGGACGCTGACCGGGGCCCTGTCGTAGCCGGTGATCCGGTAGCGCAGTTCGGCGTCGGCGGTGGCGCCCGGGCCGCTCCTGCGCAGGGCGGTCACCCGGTAGGCCCAGGAGGCCAGGGGCAGCGCGCGCAGGCGGACGTACTCGGCCCGGGTGCCGGTCGTGCCGTACGCCGTCTCGTCGTGCCCGAGCAGGGCCGCCGACCGCCGGTCGAGCACCCGCTGCACCTCGGCCTTCGCCGGGTCGGCCGCCGTCCGCGCGCCGCATCCCGAAAGGGGCGGGACGAACAGCAGGCAGAGGGCCGCCGCGGCGGTGCGCCACACCCGCCGGGCCCGCCGCGCCCCTCTGCCATCAGCCATTTCCCGATCGTACGGCGCCGAGAGGGCCGTCAGGGACGGGTGACCGAGGAGACGGGCATCATGCCGACCGGGTCGTAGCGCACCGGCGCTCCCGGGTAGGGCGCGTGGATCACCCGGCCGTTGCCGACGTACATCGCCACATGGCTGGCGTCGGAGCGGTAGACGACCAGGTCTCCGGGGCGCGCCTGGGAGAGCGGAACCCGCCGGCCGGCGTACCGCTGCTCCTGCGAGGTACGCGGCAGCTGGATCCCGGCGTGCGCGTACGACCACTGCATCAGGCCCGAGCAGTCGAAGCCGGAGGGGCCGCTCGCGCCCCACACGTAGGGGCGGCCAAGGGCGGAGCGGGCCGCGGCCAGGGCGGCCGCCGTGCGGGCGTCGGGGGCGACGGCGCCGGACAGGTCGTAGAGGCCGGGCAGGCCGCCGCGGCCGGCGCGGGAGGCCCGGTCGTAGGCGGCGCGTTCCGCGGCGGACAGGGAGTTGAGCAGCCGCCGGGCCCTGGCGAGCTTCTTCTCCACGGTCCGCTTGTGCGCGGCGACCGCCTTGCGGCTCTGCTCCAGGGCGACGAGCTTGCCCGCGGCCTCGGCGCGTTCCTGGGCGAGTTCGCGCATCGCGGACCGCAGTTCGCGCAGCTCTCCCGCCTGGTGGGCACCGATGCGGTCCAGGGTGGTCGCCTTGTCGAGATAGTCGTCGGGGTCGTCGGCGAAGAGCAGGGCGACGGCCGGGTCGATGCCGCCGGAGCGGTACTGGGCGCCGGCCAGCGAACCGAGCCGTTCGCGCATGGAGTTGATGCGCTGCTGCTGCCGGGCGATGTGGTCCTGGGCGTCCCTGACCTCCCGGCGCAGCACCCCGGCCCGCTCCGCGGCGCTGTCGTACGCCTGGGTCGCCTTCTCGGCCTCCTCGTAGAGGCGGTCCACCTCGGCACGGGTGCCTCCGTGCGGCGCCGCGTCGGCCGGTACGGCGCCCAGTGCGGCGGCCGCGGCCGACAACGCCGACATCACGGACAGGGCGGCGCCGGCGCCCCGGTCGAACCCGGACGGTGCAAGACGGCGATGGGACCCCACGGCAGTCCTTCTGCTGGCGGACAGAGACCGTTTCCCCGGCGCCGGGGACGGGGAGACCCCGGCGGCGGGGAAACGCGCCAGACAGTAGCCGTGCGAACGGGCCGCGGCCAAAGACCCGGGCGTCAACACACACTGACGCCCCGCCGGTGACGCAGGTCACCGGCGGGGCGCGCGGTCAGTTCGGGTTCACGGGATTCGCCCGTTCGGGCGCCCCCGGGTCGGTGTCGCGGGGGTCAGATCCGGACGCCGAACTGGAACGGCATGTTGCCGATCGACTCGTAGCGGACCACGGCACCGGTGTGCGGGGCGTGCAGCACCTGGCCGTTGCCGGCGTAGAGACCGACGTGGTGCGCGTCGCCGTAGAAGATGACCAGGTCCCCGACCTTCAGGTCGGACTGGTTGTAGATCCGCGTCCCGGCGTTGGCCTGGGCCTCGGAGGTGCGCGGTATCGAGACGCCGGCCTGGGCGTAGGCCCAGGAGGTCAGGCCCGAGCAGTCGAACGAGGAGGGGCCGGCGGCGCCGTAGACGTAGGGCGAGCCGATCTTGCTCTGGGCGGCGGAGAAGGCCGCGGAGGCCCGGCCGGAGGCGGGCGGGGCGTCGCCGAGGTCCACGCGCTCGGTGGAGGAGCGGTTGGCGCGCGCCTGCTCGGCCGCGAGTGCCGCCTTCTCCTTGGCCGTCAGGGTGTTGAGCAGCTTCTGCGCCTCGGCGAGCTTGCCCTGGACTTCCTTCTTCTTGTTGCCCAGCTCGGTGCGGGTGGCGGCGAGGTCCTTGAGCTTCTCGGTGGCCTCTGCCCGCTCCTGGGCGAGTTCGCGCTGTTTGTCCTGAATCTTCTTCAGGGACTCGACCTGCTGGCTGCTCAACTGGTCGAGCGTGGACGCCTTGTCGAGGTAGTCGTCCGGGTTGGACGACAGGAAGAGCTGGACCGAGGGGTCTATGCCGCCGGAGCGGTACTGGGCGGTGGCCAGCGAACCCAGGCCGTCCCGGAGCTTGTTGAGCTCCTGCTGCCCGCGGGCGACGTTGTCCTGGATGGTGGAGATTTCCTTCTGCAGCTTCTGCTGCTTCTCCTTGGCCCCGTTGTACTTCTCGGTGGCCTGCTCCGCCTGCTCGTAGAGCTTGTCGACCTTCGCCTTCACCTGGTCCTTGCTGAGCTTCTCGCTCGGCGCGGCATTGGCGGCGTTCGCGCTCAGCGCGACGGCAGCGGCGGCTGCGGTGGTCAGCACGGTGACACGCGTGCGGCTCGGCTGCTTGGGTCGACGATGGGACGCCACGGAGGACGAACTCCTTCTTGTGAGTGATCACCCGTTCGGAGGTTCGAGCCCAGACCCTAGTGACCCGGTTGTGATCAGATCAAATCCTCGCGCCAAAAAACCTCGTCACGCAATGCATTCTTTGCACATAACTCACGTGCGGTGATGCGCGATTGACGCTACGTTGCGTGACGGTTCGGTCAATTCGGGCATTGCATATGCGCGTTGCACCTTCAGGACAGTCGCTTCAGAAGTACCGCAGAGGCGACCGGTCGGGCACCCGCCCTGGCGACCCCGTCGGCCACCTCCCGGTCGGTCGAGGCGACGATCACCGGACGGCCGGGCGGCTCCGCGCGCACGAGTTGGCGGATCAGCTCGTCGGCCGTGACCCCCGGCTTGGAGAACAGCACTCGCACTCCGCGCGGTGGCGCGAGCAGCACCGGCGCGGCCAGTTCGGCGCCGTCGAAGACGCACGTCACCTCGGCCCCGGTCTGCGCGGCGAGCGCCGAGAGCTGGCCGAGGAGCCGCAGCCGCTGCTTCTCCAGCGGCATCTGCGGATAGCCGGTCTTGGTGACGTTGTAGCCGTCGACCACCAGATGCGCCTGCGGCAGCGCGAGCAACTGGTCGAGGATGGCGGGGTCGTGCTCGGACAGGGCGCGGGCCGCGATGTCCTTCGGGGTCATTCGTCCCGGTTCGACCGCGTCCACGGTCTCCGCCGGGCGCACGGAGACCGGCGGCAGGGCGAGTTCGCGCCGCAGCCCCTGGGTAGCGTCCAGCAAGGTGTCCAGCAGCAGACGTACGCGCATGTCCTCGACGCTGCGCCCCTCGCGGGCCGCCCGGCGGGTGGCCTCCACGGCGGCCTCGGCCTCGCCCAGGCGGGCCTTGAGCCGCCGGGACTCGCTCTCCACGGCCGACACGTGCGCCTGCCCCTCGGCGCGCACGGTCTCCATCTCGCCCTGGGCCTTGCGCAGCGCGGCCTCCCCGCGCTTGACGTCGCTGAGGGCGGCACGGAGCTTGCGGTGCAGCGACTCCGTCTCCCTCTTCGCCGACTCCAGCTCCCCGCGCAGCCGTTCGGTCTCGGTCCGGATCTGCTCCCGGGCCTGGGCCAGCTCCTCGCGCAGCCGCTCCAGCTCGGCCCGGCTCTCCTCGTCGGCCCGCTCGGCGTCCGCGCGCTGGGCCTCCTCGCCGGCCGCGGTGACCAGCTTCACCCAGCCCGCCGGGCGCAGTACGTAGGCCGCGGCCGCCACGTCGAGCGGGTCCGCGGCCGGGGGCGGCGAGCCGGAGTCGAGGGCGCCGGAGAGTTCCGGCTGCGCCTCTCTGAACTTCTCCCCGATCCGCTGCCGGAACAGCGGATCGGTCTCCAGCGCGGCCGCCATCGCGTTGCCCGCGAACTTGGCCCGTCGATTCGGGGTGAATCGGGCGTACTGCCGCAGCTGGGCGGGCAGTTCCACCACGGTCAGGCCGCCGAAGCCCTCCGAGACGATCTGCACGACCCGCCGGCGCACGCCGTCGGGCAGCGGACGGTCAAGCACCTCAGCGGTGCCGTCGCCCGGCCCCCCGCCTGCGGTCTCCACCATCCGTCACACCCCAATATCCGTACGGGGCCCGCTCCGCTCAGGAGCCGGCGCCCGGCCTGTCCACGAGTTCCACCTGGTCCACCGCGTTGCACCAGCGGCAGCGGACCGACTCGATGGTCTCACTGACCACCTCGCGCTCCTCCACGGTCGGCTCGCCCGCCAGGTCGAGGTGGACGTACTCGACGACCTTCGACGAGCGGGTCACGTCGAAGCGGGTGAGGTTGCCGCAGAGGGTGCAGCGCCATCGCGTCGTGGCGGTCGGCAGGGGAACCGTCATCGTGCCTGTTCGCTTCCTTCTCGGATCGGTCAGCGCCGCTACTCGACGCGTGTGGCTCGTAACCCTACGGCCTGGCGGGTACTCGCCGCCCGTCCGTCCACGGCGGCGAGGCGGTCTGTCAGCTTCCGTCCGTTACGTCATGCTCTGTAGTCATGATCACCACGTGGAACACGGCGGCCGGCAGAACGCTCAGGGCGGTCCGGGGCGCCTCCGCGCCGATGACCTACGCCCTCATGGCCCTGTGCTCGGTGATCTTCGTGCTGGGCCCGGCCTCCGGGCTCACGGGGGCCTACGGCTCCGGCGACGCCCTGCTCGCCGCACAGCGCGCGTACTTCCGGCGCTGGGGTGTGGTCCCGGGCGAACTGTTCGACGGGCCGGCCCGGGAGGTGCTCTCCCCCGCCACCGCCCTGTTCGTGCACGGCAGCTGGGTGCATCTGCTCGGCAACATGCTCTTCCTCTTCGTCTTCGGGATCATGACCGAGGAACGGATGGGCCGGGTGGAGTTCACCCTGTTCTACGTCGGCTGCGGTTACCTGGCCCTGCTGGGCTACGCGGCCGCCAACGCCGCCTCCGAGCAGTCGCTGGTGGGCGCCTCCGGGGCGATCTCGGCGGTCCTCGGAGCGTTCCTCTACCTGTTCCCCCGCGCCCGTGTGACCAGTCTCCTCCCCTTTCTGTTCTTCCTGCCGATGCGCTTCCCGGCCTGGGTCGTGCTGCCGTTCTGGGCCGCCCTGCAGTGGCTGGCGGCCGGCCGCTCCGGGGAGGGACCCGGGGTGGCCTACCTCGCCCACCTGGTCGGCTTCGGCGTGGGCTTCGGCTACGCATGGGTGCGTTACCGCAGGAGGAAGGGCCCGACGGGCGGCCCCGGACGGGCGGTGGTGGCGGACGGGTGGGCGACTAGAGTGAAGTCCGCAGCCGCTCCGGCACCCGAGGGAGAGAACCAGTCGTGATCACCGCGATCGTCCTGATCAAGACCAGTGTGGACCGGATCCCCGAGATCGCGGAGCAGATCGCCGCGCTGGAGAGCGTCAGCGAGGTCTTCTCGGTCACCGGCACCTACGACCTGATCGCCATGGTCCGGGTACGGCAGCACGAGGACCTCGCCGAGGTCATCCCCGGCCGGATCAGCAGGATCCCCGGCGTCGAGGGCACCGACACGCACGTCGCGTTCCGCACCTACTCCCAGCACGACCTGGAGGCGGCGTTCGCGATCGGGCTGGACAACTAGGCGCTCAGGTCCACAGCCGCGACACCCGTGCCCGAGGGGATGTAGAGGCGGCCGCCGCGGACGACCGGGGTGTGCTGGTCGTCGCCCGCGGCGTGGCCCAGGGCCGCGCTCCAGCGTTCGTGGCCGTTCAGGTCCAGGGCCCACACCCGGTCGGCGGAGCGGACGTACACCGTGTCGCCGGCCACCGCGGCGCGGGGGTCGACCTCGCCGCTCTCGACGTCATGGGCCCAGGCCCGGGAGCCGTCGGCCGCCCCGATCGCGTAGACGGTGCCCTGCTCCGTGCCGACGGCCAGCGAACGGCCACCCCCGGTCATCGCCCCGCCGGAAGAGTCCTCGGTGCGCCACAGCCGTCGGCCGTCCTTGATGCGGAAGCCCTGGCGTGCGGCGGCGGAGTCGGTGAAGAGCGTGGTGCCGGCCAGGGCGGTGGCCGTCACGTCGGCGCCCGCGCGCACCGACCACTTCCGGGAGCCGTCCCGCGCGTCCAGCGCCAGCAGGACATCGCCGTAGCTGCCCGTGTAGACCACGCCGCCCGACACCAGGGGCACGCCGGTCGGGCCGCCGGGCGTCGTGGCCGTCCACCGGACGCTGCCGTCGGCGGCGTAGCGGCGCAGCCCGCCGGCGTCCGTGCCGCCGAAGGAGACGAGAACGTCCTCGCCGAGCAGGACGGGGAGGGCATATCCCTGGCCGCCGAGCTCGCGGGTCCACTTCGGGCTGCCCGAGGGGGCGACGGCGGTCAGCCTGCGCACTTTGTCGGCATGGAAGCCCACCACGCAGTACACGCCGTCGCGGGTGGCCACGGGGGTGGAGACGTCGTCGCCGAGCCGGACCTTCCAGCGCTTGGAGCCGTCCCGGGAGATCGCGTGCAGGACGCCGTCGGAGGTGCCGGCGTAGACGACCGAGCCGTCCGGGGACAGCGCGCAGCAGGGACCGTCCAGACCGCCCAGTCCGCCGACGTCGTACTGCCAGCGCAGCACCGCGGAACGGCCGGTGCCGTCGGCGACCGCCGCGGGGGTGGAGGTGACGGACGGGCGGAACCTGCCCTCCATGGCCTTCTTGTCGTTGTCGTTCTTGTGGTTCACCCGCAACCACAGCCACCCACCGGCGCCCACGCCCCCGGCCGCCACCGCTCCCGAGGCCAGCACCTTCAGCAGACGCCGCCGCCCGGGCGCGACGGCACCGGAGGAACGCAGGACGGGGACGGTGGGAGGCGAGACGGCGGGGCCCGGGGCCGCCGGACCTGTGGTGACCGGGTCCGCGGCGGTCGGCTCGGAGGAAACGGCGGCCGATGCGCCCGGGACGGTCGGGCCCGGGACCGCCGGCCCGGGGGCGGCCTCGTGGACGGGCTCGTGCCGGGAGACTGGGGCGAGCCCAGTGGCGGGCTCGGGCGCCGGCCCGGAAGCAGCCGCGAGACCAGAGGCAGGCGCGAGCCCGGGAGCAGACGCGTGCGAGGGCGCGGACGCCGGCCCGGAAGCAGGCGCGAGACCAGAGGCAGGCTCGGGCCGGGAGGCAGGCTCGGGCCGGGAGGCAGGCGCAGGCCCAGAGCCGGGCGCGGGCCCGGAGCCGGACGCAGGTCCAGAGGCGGGCGTAGGCCCGGAAGCAGACGCGTGCGAGGGCGCGGAGCCCGGCCCGGAAGCAGCCGCGAGACCAGAGACGGGCGCGAGACCAGAGCCCGGCTCGGGCCCGGAGGCAGGCTCGGGCCGGGAGGCAGGCGCAGGTCCAGAGCCGGGCGCAGGTCCAGAGCCGGGCTCGGGCCCAGAGGCAGGCGCAGGCCCAGAGGCAGGCGCAGGCCCAGAGCCGGGCGCAAGCCCGGAGCCGGACGCAGGTCCAGAGGCGGGCGTAGGCCGGGAAGCAGACGCGTGCGAGGGCGCGGAGCCCGGCCCGGAAGCAGCCGCGAGACCAGAGACGGGCGCGAGACCAGAGCCCGGCTCGGGCCCGGAGG
>NZ_JBWKFL010000020.1:151066-162412 GCF_056434305.1 Streptomyces sp. NPDC044061
CAGGCTCGGGCCGGGAGGCAGGCGCAGGCCCAGAGACGGGCGCGAGCCCGGAAGCAGAGGCGTGCGAACGCTCGGGCGCGAGCCCGGACGCAGCGGCGAGCCCGGAAGACGGGGCGAGCCCAGAGGCAGGGGCGAGGTATTCGACGCCGCTGGGGCGGTCGGTCCGGGTGGGGGCGTGGGCGGCGGCGGGGCCATACCAGCCGGGGCGGACTCCGTGGCGCAGGGACTCCCGCGCGAACCCGGCGCTCGCCACCACCTCCGCCGGCAGCGGGCGCTCCAGCGGATCCTCGCGCAGGCAGGACGCCACCAGCGGGCGCAGGCCCACCGGTACACCGGACAGGTCGAAGTCGCGGGTGATGATGCGCAGCAGGACCACCGAGTCCCGGCCCTCGCCGAAGGGCTCGCGGCCGGCCGCCGCGTAGGCGAGGACCGCGCCGAGGGAGAAGACGTCGCTCGGGGGGCCGACCTGGCCCCCGTTGCGGATCTGCTCCGGTGAGACGTAGCCGACCGACCCGACCACCGCTCCGGTGCGGGTCAGCGAGGTCGCCTCCAGGGCCCGTACGATCCCGAAGTCGATGACCCGTGGCCCGTCGGGGGCGAGCAGGATGTTGGACGGCTTCAGGTCGCGGTGGACCAGCCCCTGCGCATGGATGGCGGCGAGCGCCTCGCCGAGCGCGGCGGCGAGCAGGCGGACCGCGGACTCGGGCAGCGCCCCGTGGTCCACGACCGCGTCGCGCAGGTTCGGTCCGGACACGAACTCCGTTGCCATCCAGGGCCGTTCGGCCTCGGTGTCGGCGTCGACGACCCGGGCCGTGAAGGTTCCTTCGCCGCCCACGGTCTGCGCGGCCCGCACCTCGTGCCGGAACCTGGCCCGGAACGTGCGGTCCTCGGCGTGCTCCGCCCGGACCACCTTCACGGCCAGACCGAGCCCCTTGGGCGACTCGGCGAGATACACCTCGCCCATGCCGCCCGCGCCGAGCCTGCCCAGGACCTGGTACGGCCCGATCCGCCGCGGATCGGTCGCGCGCAGCGCCTGCACCCCGAACTCCCCCTGTCCAGCGTCCTGCTGGTCGTTGTCCAAGGGGAGCGTATACGGCGGTGCCGAGCGTCCGTCAGACGGCCGGGACGCAGCGGCCGTCCTCGGTGCGGTACTGCCACTTGGCGCCGTCCCGGACCAACTCCCGCACCGCGTTCACGAACCGCTCGACGTGCTCGTCGGGGGTGCCGGCGCCGAAGCTGACCCGGATCGCGTTCAGGGACTTCTCGCCGGGCTCGGCCTCGGGGGCACCGCACTCGCCCTGGGTCCCCGGGTCGCCGCCCAGCAGGGTGCGCACCAGCGGGTGGGCGCAGAACAGGCCGTCGCGGACGCCGATGCCGTACTCGGCGGAGAGGGCGGCGGCGAAGTGGGAGCTGTTCCAGCCCTCGACGACGAAGGAGAGGACGCCGACGCGCGGGGCGTCGTCGCCGAAGAGGGAGAGGATCCTGACCTCGGGGACCTCGGCCAGGCCGGCGCGGACCCTGGAGATCAGGTACTGCTCGCGGGCCACCAGGGTGTCGAAGCCGGCCTCCGTCAGCGCCTTGCAGGCGGAGGCGATGGAGTAGGCGCCGATGACGTTCGGGGAGCCGGCCTCGTGACGGGCGGCGGTCTCGTGCCACTCCACGGCCACTCCCCCGTCCTCGCGCCGCGTGACCTTGCGGCTCGCGCCGCCGCCCGCGAGGTACGGCTCGGCCGCGGTCAGCCAGTCGGCGCGCCCGGCCAGGACGCCGGAGCCGAAGGGCGCGTACAGCTTGTGGCCGGAGAAGGCGACCCAGTCGACGTCCAGGTCCCGCACCGAGACCGGGTGGTGCGGGGCCAGCTGAGCGGCGTCCAGGACGATCCGGGCGCCGTGCGCGTGGGCCGCGGCGGCCAGTTCGCGCACCGGCCACAGCTCGCCGGTGACGTTGGAGGCGCCGGTGACGCAGACCAGGGACGGGCCGTGGGGGTCGCGGTCGGCCAGCGCCCGCTCCAGGGTCTCGACGGCCTGCCACGGGGTGCGCGGCGCGTCGAGGTAGGTGACGCGGGCGCCCTGCCAGGGCAGCAGGGAGGCGTGGTGCTCGGTCTCGAAGACGAAGACCTGGCAGTCGGCGGGGAGCGCGCGGGCCAGCAGGTTCAGGGAGTCGGTGGTCGAGCGGGTGAAGATCACCTGGTCGCTCTCGCGGCAGTCGAGGAACTCGGCGACGGTGCGGCGGGCGTTCTCGAACAGGTCGGTGGAGAGCTGGGAGAGGTAGCCGGCACCGCGGTGGACGCTGCCGTAGTACGGCGCGTAGGCGGCCACGTCGTCCCAGACACGCTGGAGGGCGGGGGCGCTGGCCGCGTAGTCGAGCGCCGCGTAGGCGACCTCGCCGCCCGTCACGAGCGGGACGGTGACATCCCGGCCCAGAACAGGCAGATGGACACAAACGGTCTGGTCGATGGCAGCGGTGAGAGCAGACATGGCGAACTCCTGTGAGAGGCAAGGGGTTTCACCGTGCGAGCGGGTACGGCTCGAGCACGGGAAAAGGTGAAGACAGGCGAAAGGGGTGTGCGGAGGCGGGGCTCTACGCCCTATCGCATTCGCTTGCTCACAGAAGGCTCCCTCGACGACCAGGACCCCTGGTTTGCGAGGGGTCCGCGCTTGCCGTAGACCTCGCTGCCCACGGCCTGGTCTTCACCCGGGGCACCCCGCCACGGACGGAGGGTTGCCGGACAGTCGGCCGGGGCCGAATGACTGTCACTCATGACCTGGTTCAGTATCCTGCCATACGATCTTCGGCACGCAAGACGCAGTCCGCCATCTGGACTGCGCCCCGCGTCCTCGACGGCGGACGTCAGGCGTTGCTCGCGGCCACCCACCGCTCCAGCGCCAGCTTCGCCGCTCCCGAGTCGATCGATTCCGCCGCCTTGGACATGCCGGCGCGCAGCTGCTCGGCCAGCGGCGCGTCCGTCGGGCGCAGAGCGACGAGCGCGGCCGCCGAGTTCAGCAGCACGGCGTCCCGCACCGGCCCCTGCTCGCCGTCCAGCAGCCGGCGGGCGACCTCCGCGTTGTAGGCCGCGTCGGCGCCGCGCAGGGCCTCCACGGGGACGAGGTCGATGCCGACGTCCCGGGGGTCGAAGCTCTCCTCGGTGGCCTTGCCGTCCCGGACCACCCAGACCCGGGAGGTGGAGGTGGTCGTCAGCTCGTCCAGGCCGTCGTCGCCCCGGAAGACCAGGGAGGAGTTGCCGCGCTCGGCGAGGACCCCGGCCACGATCGGCGCCATGCGCGGGTCGGCGACACCGACCGCCTGGGCGCGCACCTTGGCCGGGTTGGTCAGCGGGCCGAGCACGTTGAAGGTGGTGCGGATGCCCAACTGGCCGCGCGCCGCCGCGACATGGCGCAGCGACGGGTGGAACTTCACCGCGAAGCAGATGGTGATCCCGGCGACCTCGGCGACCTCGGCGACCCGCTGCGGGGTCAGGTTCAGATTGATCCCGAGCTTCTCCAGGACGTCGGAGGACCCGGAGGCGGAGGACGCGGCGCGGTTGCCGTGCTTGACGACCTTCGCCCCCGTGCCGGCGACGACGATCGACGACATCGTGGAGATGTTCACCGTCTTGGCGCCGTCGCCTCCGGTTCCGACGATGTCGACGGCCGGACCCGGCACCTCGATGACGTTGGCGTGCTCGTACATGGTCCGCACGAGTCCGGTGATCTCCTGCACCGTCTCGCCCTTGGCCCGCAGGGCCACCATGAACCCGGCGATCTGCGCGTCGGTCGCCTCGCCGCGCATGATCAGGTCCATCGCCCAGGCCGTGTCGTCGGCGGACAGGTCCTGGCCGTCGAGCAGCCCGTTCAGCAGGGCGGGCCAGGAACGGCCCGCCGCGGTGTCGCCTCCAGCGGGGGTCACAGCGCTCATCAGCCGCTCCTGGTGTCGTAGCAGAACAGTGTGATCCCACCCTATCCAGCCCCCGGCACGGCGAAGGGCCCCGTCCGTAAGCCGGACGGGGCCCCTCAGCGTGGCGTGGCGACGCGGGGATCAGTGGTGGCCGTGGCCGCTCGTGATCTCCTTGTACTCGTCGACAGTGGGCTTCGGGATCTGGTTGTCACCGCCGTAGTAGCCGTGGCTGAGCTTGGCCCGCAGCTTCTCCGACGCCTTCACCTTGCGCTCGACACCGTTCTCGTCGACCGTCGGGCCGATCTCGGCCGGCTCGTACTGGTGATGAGCCGTGAGGGTGTGCAGCTGCTCCTGGCTGAGCGCCTCGTGCACCTCGATGAACTCACCGTGCGGCAGGCGCTTGATGATGCCGGTCTCGCGACCGTGCAGCACCTTCTCGCGGTCGCGGCGCTGCAGACCGAGGCAGATCCGCTTGGTGGCGATGAACGCGATGACCGGTCCGGCGAAGAAGAAGATCCGGACGAACCAGGTGACGTCGTTGATCGACAGGTGGAAGTGGGTGGCGAAGAGGTCGTTGCCACCACCGACCAGGCCGACCATGTACACCGTGACCCAGGCCGCACCGAACGCGGTACGGGTCGGGGCGTTGCGCGGGCGGTCCAGGATGTGGTGCTCGCTCTTGTCGCCGGTGACCCAGGACTCGATGAACGGGTAGAGGGCGATGACCCCCAGGACGAGGCCGAAGAGCACCAGCGGGATGAACACGCCCAGGACGAGCGTGTGGCCCCAGAAGTTGATCTCCCAGCCCGGCATGTAGCGGACCAGACCCTCGGCGAAGCCCATGTACCAGTCGGGCTGGGCGCCGGTGGACACCTGGTCGGGCCGGTAGGGGCCCATGGCCCAGATCGGGTTGATCTGGGTCACCGCGGCGATCGCCGCGATCACGCCGAAGACCAGGAAGAAGAAGCCGCCCGCCTTGGCCATGTACACCGGCAGCAGCGGCATGCCGACGACGTTCTTCTCGCTCTTTCCGGGACCCGCGTACTGCGTGTGCTTGTGGTAGATGACCAGGATCAGGTGGCCCACCACCAGGCCGAGCATGATGCCCGGCAGCAGCAGGATGTGGATCGAGTAGAACCGGGCGACGAAGTCGTGACCGGGGAACTGACCGCCGAAGAGGAAGAACGAGATGTACGTTCCCACGATCGGGATCGACAGGATCGCGCCCTCCGTGAAGCGGACACCGGTGCCGGAGAGCAGGTCGTCCGGGAGCGAGTAACCGGTGAAGCCGGTGAACATGCCGAGGACGAACAGCAGGAAGCCGAACAGCCAGTTGATCTCACGCGGCTTGCGGAACGCGCCGGTGAAGAACACGCGCATCATGTGCACGAACATGCCGGCGAGGAAGATCAGCGCGGACCAGTGGTGGATCTGCCGGATGAGCAGACCACCGCGCACGTCGAAGGAGATGTGCAGGGTCGAGTTGAACGCCTCGGACATCAGCTGTCCCTGGAGCGGGACATAGCTGCCGTGGTACTCCACCTCGTTCATCGACGGGTGGAAGAACAGCGTCAGATAGACACCGGTCAGGATGATGATGAGGAAGCTGTACAGGCAGACTTCGCCCAACATGAACGACCAGTGGTCGGGGAAGATCTTGCGCATGTTGGACTTGGCCAGGGAGTAGATCCCGAGCCGGCCGTCGGCCCAGTCGGCGATCCGCTCGCCGGCCGGGGCCTTCCCGCGAGAGCGGGCCTCTTCGTTCGATGCAGTACTCATCCGCGCTCCCAGAATGCAGGACCGACGGGCTCCTCGAAGTCGCCGAGCGCCTGGAGGTAACCCTCGTCGTTCACGCCGATGCGGAGCTGAGGCAGGGCGTGACCGGCGGGGCCGAAGATCACTCGGGCACCGTCGGAGAGGTCGAAGGTGGACTGGTGGCACGGGCACAGCACGTGGTGCGTCTGCTGCTCGTACAGGGAGATCGGGCAACCGACGTGGGTGCAGATCTTCGAGAACGCGACGATGCCCTGGTGCGACCATTCGAGTTCGCGCTTGTCCTTGATGTTGTCCGGCTGGAGCCGGATGATCATCAGGGCCGCCTTGGCGATCTCGTTCTGGAAGTCCTCCTGGGCCTCCTCCAGGCCTTCGGGCTTGGCGAAGGTCAGCGAACCGACGGCGACGTCCTCGGGGCGCAGCGGCTGGTTGGTGTTCATGTTCACCAGCAGCTTGCCCTTGGCCCACAGGGTGTGGCGCAGCGAGGTCCCGGGCAGCGGGCCGAGGTCGCGCAGCAGCATGACGCCGGAGAGCGGCACCAGGGTGAGCGCGCCGAACATCGTGTTGCGGATCAGCTTGCGGCGGCCGAGCGCCGACTCCTTCGCACCCTCGCGGAAGTCCGCGTGGACCTTCGCACGGACCTCGGGCGAGGCCGAGATCGGGTGACGCTCGTCGGCGACCTCCACGTCGGACATCAGGGTGCGGGCCCAGTGGACCGCGCCCGCGCCGATGCAGAACAGCGCCGCGCCGAGGGTCAGGCCGAGCGCGAAGTTGAGCGCGCTGACGTGCCCGATCGGGAAGACGAAGATCGACTTGTCGTGCGGGATCGCCACGTACGAGGCGATGAAGCCGATGGTGGCCAGCATCGACACCGTGAACAGCAGGGCGACGACGCGCTCGGACCGCCTGGCGGCCCGCTCGTCGATGTCCTGGATCCGGTGCTCGTGGGGCGGCAGCCCCGGGTCCGCGAACGGGTTCTCCTCGTCCGCGACGCTCACGGCTCCGTGCGCGTGGTCCTGCTCAGCAGGCAGGTTCTCTTCTGGAATGTCTTGGCTACTCATGACTTCTTGGCCTTTGCGGTCCGAGCGGCGACCCAGACGGCGACCACGATCAGCGCGCCGAGACCGAAGATCCAGGCGAACAGACCTTCGGTGACCGGCCCGAGGCCGCCCAGTTCCATACCGCCGGGGTTGGTCGTCTCATCGCTGTCGACCGCGTGCAGGTACGCGATGATGTCCTTCTTGTTCTTCTCCGACAGCGTGGTGTCGGGGAAGGACGGCATGTTCTGCGGGCCCGTCTGCATGGCCTCGTAGATGTGCTTCGGCTCGACGCCCTCGAGGGTCGGGGCGAACTTGCCCCTGGTGAGGGCACCACCCTTGCCGGTGAAGTTGTGGCACTGCGCGCAGTTGCTGCGGAACAGCTCGCCGCCCTTGGCGATGTCCGCGCCCTCCGGGCCGTACTGCTCCTTCGTCGGCACCGTGGGGCCGGCGCCCAGCGACGCGATGTACGCGGCGAGCTGGTCGATCTCGGCCTGGGTGTAGATGTTCTTCTTCTTTACGACCTGCGGGCCCTGCGAGGTGGCGGCGGGCATGCGGCCGGTGCCGACCTGGAAGTCGACCGCCGCGGCGCCCACGCCGACCAGGCTCGGGCCGTCGGAGGAGCCCTGGCCACCGGTGCCGTGGCAGCTGGCGCAGCCGACCTCGTAGAGCTTCTTGCCCTCCTTGATGGTCAGGGACTGGGAGGATTCATCGGCCTGTGCCTTGCTCGCGGGCGCGAACGCGGCGTACAGCCCCCCAGTGGCCGCCAGCGCGAGGAGTAGGACGACGACCGCCGCCAGCGGATGGCGTCGTCGTGCGGAGAGCTTTTTCACGGATTACCCCGGTGTCAGGATCTTCTGCGTCGATGCTTCTGGATGTGCGGGAGCGGTCCCGGCTACTTGATCAGGTAGATCGTGGCGAAAAGGCCGATCCAGACCACATCGACGAAGTGCCAGTAGTAGGACACGACGATGGCGGCGGTCGCCTGCTCGTGGGTGAACCTCTTCGCCGCGTAGGTGCGGCCGAGGACCAGCAGGAAGGCGATGAGACCGCCCGTCACGTGCAGGCCGTGGAAGCCGGTGGTCAGGTAGAACACCGAGCCGTACGGGCCGGAGGACAGGGAGATCCCGTCCTTCTTCACCAGCTCCGTGTACTCGTAGATCTGACCGCCGATGAAGATCGCACCCATGATGAAGGTGAGGATGAACCAGCCACGGAGCTTCTTCACGTCCCCGCGCTCGGCGGCGAACACGCCGAGCTGGCAGGTGAGCGAGGAGAGCACCAGGATCGTGGTGTTCGTCGCGGAGAAGGGGACGTTGAGCGCGTCCGCCTGCTCCTTCCAGTACGCCGGTCCGGTCACCGACCGGAGGGTGAAGTACATCGCGAAGAGGGCCGCGAAGAACATCAGCTCGGAACTCAGCCAGATGATGGTTCCGACGCTGGTGAGGTTCGGCCGGTTGACCGACGGGTGCGCGTGCCCGGTTTCTACTGTCGTTGCTGTCGCCACGACCGACATTATGTCGGTCGCTTATCCCGCCCTCACTCCGGGGGGTGCCGTTCGGAGTGTTGCTGCCCGCCGAACCGGTGTTGACGTGGTGTTCATGGGAGTAACATCCGGCCCGAACGGCCTTGTCCGTACGACGCAGACGTCCCGGAGGAAGCATGCAGCCGACCGCCACAGTGCTGGTGTACAGCGACGACTCCAACACGCGGGAACAGGTGCGGCTGGCCGCCGGCCGCAGGCCTGCTTCCGATGTCCCGCTCGTCGAGTTCCTGGAGTGCGCCACTCCGGAGGCGGTGCTGCGCGAGCTGGGCAAGGGCGGCATCGACGTGTGCGTGCTCGACGGTGAGGCCGTGCCCATGGGGGGCATGGGGGTGTGCCGGCAGATCAAGGACGAGGTGTTCAACTGCCCGCCTGTACTGCTGCTGATGGGGCGGCCCCAGGACGCGTGGCTGGCCACGTGGAGCCGGGCCGACGCGGCTGTGACGCTGCCGGTGGACCCGGTGGAGTTCGCGGCCGCCCTGGCCGGTCTGCTCCGTCAGAAGCGGCTGCTGAGCGCCTAGGAGGCCGGGGGCGCGAGGCGACTGCCCCGCGCCCCTGAGTGGTTACACCGCTGTCGGCTGCAGGCGCAGGGCGTCCTGCGGTGCGGGGCCGTCCGGGGTGCCGTTGACGAGGGCGCTGCCCGTGCGCCACTTCTTCCAGTCGACGTTCCAGTCGCCGAAGCCGTTGCCGAAGGGCTCCATCGGGTCGCCGTTGGAGTTGACGACCCTGACGATGTCGCCCTCGTGGATGTGGTCGAAGAACCACTCGGCGTTGGACGTGCTCATGCCGGTGCAGCCGTGGCTGACGTTCGCGTAGCCCTGGGAGCCCACGGACCAGGGCGCGGCGTGGACGTACTCCCCCGACCAGGTGACCCGGGTGGCGTAGTACACCGGGAGGTCGTACGAGTCGGAGCTGCCCTCGGCGATGCCGACGGTCGTGCCGCGCATCCGTACGAAGTACTGCTTCTCCAGCACGACCTTGACCCCGTTGCGGGTCTCGTAGCCGGGCTTGCCGGTCGTGACGGGGACCTGGTTGACCTGCTTGCCGTTCTCGTAGTACGTCAACTGGTGCGCCGCGGCGTCCGTGACGACCTCGACCTTCTCACCCGTTGTGATCTTCAGGGCCTTGGACTTGCCGCCCCACAGCCGGTCGCTGATCCTGACCCCGTCCAGGTTGCTGTGCACCTGGATCGTGGCGTGCGCGGGCCAGTAGTCCTTGGGGCGGTAGTGCAGTTCCTTGTCGCTCACCCAGTACCAGGAGCCCAGCACGGCCGGCGCGGAGTCCACCCTGAGGGCACGCTCCACGATGGCCCGCTGCGCCTTGTCCTTGACCTCCTGGTCCAGTTGGGCGGTGATGGGCTGCCCGACGCCGTACTGGCCCGACTTCGGCCCGAGCGTGACACCCAGGCGCTTCTTGCTGGTCGGCTTGGTGGTGTCGAAGGCGAGGACCTTGCGCCCCGGCGCGCCGTCGTCGTCCTCCGTGCTCACCACGACCGTGTAGTGGGCGTTGGCGGCCAGCGGGGAGGTGCTGTGCCAGCGGCTGCCGTCGGCGGCGAGTTCGCCCGCCACATAGCGCCCTGTGGAGTCCTGGGCGGTGACGTCCGTGATCCGGCCGTCGCCGCCGTCGGAGGTGATCTCCAGGGGCTTGTCCGGGTCGGCCCGCTTGCCCGCCTCGGTGGGGCCGTTGAAGGTGATCTGATCCGCTGCGTCGTACGGCTTGGCCGACAGGGGGTTGCCGTCCGAACCGCAGGCGGTGACGCCCGCGCCGAGGACGGTCACCAGCAAAGTGCAGCTGACGACGGTGCGGGTCCGCGGAGTGTGGTTCATATGATCACGCTATGAGACGGAGAGCTTACCGGCGCGGCACGTAACCCGTACGAGGGACGGACACCGTGGCAAAAGCAGGAGCCCGGACCCTCCTGGCAGAGGTTCCGGGCTCCCGTTGCGCTCGGTGCGTGCTACTGGGTGCGGTTCTCACCGTGGTAGTACTCGAACACCCAGCCGAACAGGCCGACCAGGATGATCGGTGCCGCGAAGTAGATCAGCCACCAGCCGACGGCCACGCCGAGGAAGGCGATCGCGCCGCCGAAGCCCAGGGCGAGCGGCTGCCAGCTGTGCGGGCTGAAGAAGCCCAGCTCGCCCGCGTCGTCCGCGACATCGGCCTCCATGTCGTCCTGCGCGCCCGCGTCGACCCGCCGGGCCGTGAAGCCCAGGTAGAAGCCGATCATGATGCACAGGCCGAAGGCCAGGAAGAGCGCCGTGGTACCGGCCGGCTCCTTCGACCACACGCCGTACACGACGGCCATGATCAGGACGAAGAAGCTCAGCCAGATGAACATCCGGCCCTGGATCTTCACTTGCCGGCCTCCTTGCTGCCCGCGAGGGCGGCGCCGTGACCGCTCGACTCGAGCTGCTCGAGCGCGGCGATCTCAGGGTGGTGCAGGTCGAACGCCGGGGATTCGCTGCGGATCCGCGGCAGGGTGAGGAAGTTGTGCCGCGGCGGCGGGCAGGAGGTCGCCCACTCGAGCGAACGGCCGTAGCCCCACGGGTCGTCCACGCCGACCGGCTTGCCGTACTTGGCCGTCTTCCACACGTTGTAGAGGAACGGCAGGATCGACAGGCCGAGCAGGAACGAACTGATCGTCGAGATCGTGTTCAGCGTGGTGAAGCCGTCGGCCGCCAGGTAGTCGGCGTAACGACGCGGCATGCCCTCGGCGCCCAGCCAGTGCTGGACCAGGAACGTGCCGTGGAAGCCGACGAACAGCGTCCAGAAGGTGATCTTGCCGAGCCGCTCGTCGAGCATCTTGCCCGTCATCTTCGGCCACCAGAAGTGGAATCCGGCGAACATCGCGAACACGACCGTACCGAAGACGACGTAGTGGAAGTGGGCCACCACGAAGTACGAGTCGGAGACGTGGAAGTCCATCGGCGGCGAGGCCAGGATGACACCGGTCAGACCACCGAACGTGAAGGTGATCAGGAAGCCGACCGCCCAGAGCATCGGTGTCTCGAAGGACAGACTGCCCTTCCACATCGTGCCGATCCAGTTGAAGAACTTCACACCGGTCGGGACGGCGATCAGGAACGTCATGAAGGAGAAGAA
>NZ_JBWKFL010000021.1:0-122198 GCF_056434305.1 Streptomyces sp. NPDC044061
GGAACTGCCCTCGGCGACGCCGGGGCAGGCGGAGGCCGCCGGATGAGCCCGCTGCGCCGGACCGCGAGCCGACTCGTGCTCGCCACCGCCGTCGTGCTGAGTGTCGTGGCCCTGGCGGGCAGGCCGTTTCGGTGACGCGGGCCGAGTGACGTTTCGTCAGAGCCGAGCGCTGAGTAAGTGGCACCCGTGACGCGTGGTGCTGTCGTGTTCATTGTCTAGGGGTGGGGTAGTGAGTCCTCGCAGGACCCGTGCGTACAAACCGCTCAGTCTCAAGGGGCGGGCCTGGCTGACGGCCGGAGCGGTCGTGCTGAGCGGTGCCGGCATCGTGACCTACGCGATGGCGGACCAGCCGGCGCCGTCCGACGGCAAGGGGGCGAGCCGCAAGCCGTCGGTCCACACACTGAAGCTCGAGAACCGTGGCTCGGGCCGCAAGGGGCTGGGGCAGAAGGGCACCGACCGGTTCAGCGCGCTCCTGCTGACCTGGAACGACGCCGACGCCGAGGCCAAGGGCACACCGCAGGTGCGCACCCGGGACCGGGAGACCGGCAAGTGGTCCGGGTGGCAGAAGCTGCCGGACGACCCGTACCAGGCCGACGGCGCGGAGGCCGCGCGTGCCGGGACCGACGTGCGCGGCGGTACGGCCTCGCTGTGGACCGGTGACTCCGACGGTGTCCAGGTGCGTGTGGTGAAGGCCGACGGCACCGAGGCGGCCGGCCAGCCGGCCGGCATGGACGTCAAGCTCCTGGACCCCGGTACCGATCCGGCGGGCACCCCGGAGCCGGCGGCGTACGCGGCGGAGACGACGACGCCGGAGCCGACCGACTCGTCGTCGGTCTCCGCCCCGGCGCCCTCCGACTCGACGTCGGCGTCGGAGTCGGCGTCGACGTCCGCCTCTGCCTCGGCGTCCGACTCCGCCTCCGCGTCCGTCTCTCCGTCCGTCACCCCGTCACCGTCCAGCACGGTCCCGGCGCCCGTTCCCTCGACGGTCGCCAAGCCCCCGGTCATCACGCAGGCCGAGTGGGGCGCCTCCACGGACTACGACGGCACGCCGAGCTACGGCACCGAGATCAAGGCCGCGGTCATCCACCACACCGGCGTCGACAGCGACAACACGCTGTCCTGCGCCGACTCGCGGGCCCGGATGCGCACCATCCAGCAGGAGCACTTCTCCCGCGGCTACTACGACATCGGCTACAACTTCGTGGTCGACCGCTGCGGGCAGATCTTCGAGGGCCGCAGCGGCGGGATGGACCTGCCGGTGGTCGGAGCGCACGACATCGGGTTCAACACGAACACGGTCGGCATCTCCTACATCGGCAACTACATGACCGCACAGCCCTCCCGGGCCGCGCTGGACTCGATCGCGCGGATCGTGGCGTGGAAGTTCGGCATGTACGGCGTCGACCCGACCGGCAAGGTCACGCTGACCTCCGGCAGCCCGAAGGGCCAGGACGGCAACCTGGTCGACAAGGGCCAGGACATCACGCTGCCGCGGGTGTTCGGCCACCGGGACACCAACGCCACCGCCTGCCCCGGCGACAACCTGTACAAGAAGCTGTCGCTGATCGCCACGCTCGCCAAGAGCGCGGGCGTCTCGCACGCGCTGCCCACCTCGGACGTCGACCGGGACGGCCTGCCCGACCTGGTGGCGGGCACCCCGAAGGCGAACTCGGTGACGGTCGTGCCGGGTGGCGTCGACGGGCCGGTCGGCTCGAAGAAGGTCACGCTCACCCAGAGCAGCCCGGGCGTGCCCGGCTCCTCCGAGTCCGGTGACGACTTCGGTTCCGCGACCGCCTGGGGCGACGTCAACGGCGACGGCTACGCCGACCTCGCGATCGGCGCGTCCGGCGAGGACGACACCAGCGGCCACGCCGACCGGGGCGCGGTGACGGTCCTGTACGGCCCGGCCCTGAACTCCGGCTTCTCCTACACCACGTCGGGCAGCGTGACCGCGACCGGCGCCAAGCTCGGCTCCACCGTGGCGGTCGGCGACTTCAACGGCGACGGCAAGGCGGACGTCTTCTCGGCCGGCACCGGCAAGGGCGGCAACTGGAACGCCCGGCTCACCGGCGGCGCCACCGCCTCCGGCACGCTGACCACCGCCACCGGCTCGGTCGCCTACCTGGACGCCGCGACCGGCGACTTCAACCGGGACGGCTACGCCGACGTGGCCCTGAACTACCGGGACGCGGGCGGCATCGGGCGTGTGGTCCGGTTCGCGGGCTCGGCGACCGGCCTGACGAAGGCGGGCGTCATCTCGGTGAAGGGCGGCCGGGCGCTCGCCGCGGGCGACGTGGACGCCGACGGCTACGACGACATCGTCATCGGGCAGCCGTACACGAGCGAGTCCGGTGGCAAGGCGGGCGGCCAGGTCACCCTGGTGCGCGGCTCGGCGGGCGGGTTCACCACCACGGGCATGACCACGATCCACCAGGACACCTCGGGTGTCCCGGGCGCCGACGAGTCCGGCGACGCGCTCGGCGCCTCCGTCTCGATCGGCGACTACAACGGCGACGGTCACCCCGACGTGCTCGCGGGCGCGCCGGGCGAGGACATCACCCGGGACGGCGTGAACCGCTCCAACGCGGGCTCCGCCGTCCTCATCAAGGGCGGCGCCACCGGCCTGACCGGTTCCGGCGCGGTCGCCGTCTCGCAGGACACCTCCGGCGTCCCCGGCTCCACGGAGACCGACGACAAGCTCGGTTCCTCGGTGTCGCTGACCGACCTGTCCGGGTACGGGCGCGCCGATCTGACGCTGGGCGTCGCGGGCGAGGACGGCGGCGACGGCATCCTGATGTACCTGCCGAGCAACAGCACGGGGCTCGGCTACACGCAGACGGCGGTGCTGAGCAAGACGGCCCTCGGGACGCCGACCGACGCGGCGCTCGGGACGACCCTGACGCCGTAGCGCCCGCAGATCCGGCCGGCCGGGACCCGCTCGCGCGAGGGGGGCCCGGCCGGCGGCGTGTCAGCGGGAGGCGGTCGCGTCCCGGCACAGCAGGCGCAGCGAGCCCTGGCCGGCGAAACACCGGCGGGCCTCGTCGAGCGGGTCCCACAGCCGGCCGTCGGGTGTGCGGACCCAGTGGTCGCCACCGCTCGCCCACCACTCGGCGCCTGTCTGGCGGACGACGACCTCTCCGGCATAGGCGCCGAAGCCCCGCAACGCGCTCTCGACCGCCTCGTACGGCGGTCCCTCGCGCCGTATCTCCTCGATCATCCGGTCCACCCGCCACAGGCTCTGCGCCGAGTAGTCGAGCCGCACCCGGGCGCCCTCGCGCATGGTCGCCACCGCGTCCGCGGCCCACCGCACGGGCTTCGCCGCCGCGTGCGGCCTGGACTCCTGCTGTGCTGTCACGTACTGCGCTGTCACATAGGGAAGAGCGAGCCGGGCGCGGCATCCGTCACCCGGATCCGGACCGTTTCCGCAACCGGCGCAGGACCGCCCCACCGCCGTCGCACGACGGCCACAGAACCCGCCCGGAAGCAGGAGTTTGGAACCGGCGTCAGCCGCGGCCGCGGGCCCGGCGGGAGACGACCGCGCGCAGCACCCGGCGGCCCTCGACGGACACGTCCAGGGCGCGGCGCAGTCCGTTCGTGCCGTGCTCGGCGAGGAGTTCCAGGACGACGACCTGGCGCCGCAGTTCCGCGGCGACCAGCGGGGAAGCGTCCTCGGCGCCGCCCGCGCGTTCGGCCTCCAGGGCCGCGGACGACAGGGTGCCGCCGGTGGCGGGGTCGAGGAGCCGGTGGATGCGCAGGGAGGCGACGGAGCAGGCGTCGGCCCACACCCGTATCTCGTCGGCGGTGCGTTCGGCCGGGGCCGCCTCCAGCATGCGGTGGACGAGCAGCGCGGCCTCGTCCGCGTCCTCCGCCGAACCGAGCGCGCCCCGCGCCTTCTCCAGGCTCCCGGCCCACGCGGAGCCGTCGGCGAGGCTCGCCCACAGCGGGCGCAGCACCTCGTCGTCCCCGCCCAGCAGCGGAACGCACCGATCCAAACAAGCCAGCCCGCTGGCGGCCAGGCCGCGTTCGTCGGCCTGTGCGATCAGTTCCACCAGGCTCATCGAAGCCTCCCTCGCCAGGGCGCCGCCTTTACGGAGCCCGCACTTCCCCTTACTGCGTGCGACGGCGAGAGAGTGTCACAGAAGAGCGTTTTCAGCCAAGAGCCAGGACGGGCACAGGACCGGCGAGAGCCTTCCGGTGCTGCATCCGGGTCAGCCGCAGCACGACGAGGAGGGCGAGCGCGGCGGTCACGAGGTCGACGGCGTCCACGGCCACTCCCTCCAGCGCGGCGTTCCGGAACTGCGCGGCGGTGCGCGCCGAGTCGTAGTCGTCCGAGACGAGGGTCTCGGCCGTGGTGCTCAGCAGCCACAGCGCCCACCAGACGTTGACCAGCGCGTGCCGGGCACGCCCGGCACCGGAATGGCTGGCGTCCCAGATGTCCAGGACGATCCGGCGCGGGTACCAGAAGTTCGCCAGGGGCACGATCCAGCCCGCGATCACCCACGCGCGCGCCTTGCGGTGGCCGCCGGGGCTGAACACCTCGGCGTTCAGCCGCAGCCGGTACAGCCAGCACAGGAACACGACGGCGCAGGCCAGCCACACCACCGCCTGCGCCATGCCGGTCGCCATGTACAGGGTGTCCGCGCGGTGCGCGGTCCCGGACAGCGGCGCCGTCTCGAAGGGGGAGGAGCCGGCCGCGAGGTCGTCCGACGCCCCGTGGACGTAGAGACCGGCGCCGACGGCGAGCAGATCGGTGACGGCGACCAGTCCCAGCAGTGCGACGGCGGCCTGGCCGAGCCCGAGCGGCGAGCGCAGGTGTGGAACGGACATGACTGAGACCCCCGGTGTCGCCCGTGTGTGATGCGGCACGCGGAAGATACGGTCCGTCGGCCGGGTACGTCCACCCGGACGGCTCAGCCCAGCCGGTCCGCCAGCGCCTTGAACTGGGCCCAGGACAGCGCCGGGGTGCGCGGGTCCCACAGCCTCTGCACGGTGGCCCTGAGCGGCATCCGTATCCCGGCGGCGACCTGCGCCTCGGTCTGGGCGTTGGGGAAGTCGCTCCACACCGCGAACGACCCGCCGAGGATCTGCCCGTCGTACCGGGCCGGTACGGCGGCCGTCTTGCGCAGCACCCGCGGGTTCCACTGCTCGTAGATGCGCTGCCCGGTCGGGTAGACGAAGGTCTGCGGCTGGCCCAGGACGTAGTACAGGAACTCGTCGTTGTAGTTGAGCACCTTGCGGCCCGCGCTCAGGTACTCCTCCGGCTGCCGGGCGCCGATCTCCTTGCCGGTCCAGTAGGCGACCTGGAGGTCCTTGGCGGGCTGCACGGAGGTGTTCCGGAAGAAGCCGTCGTTCCACACCCGCATGGTCCGGTCGTGGGCGCGGACGGTGCCGGCCCGGTCGTTCAGCCAGCCGGTCGTGAGGTCGGCGACGGTCCCGCCGGAGCCGAACTTCTGCTGGGCGGCGGCCGCCAGCTGCGGGTACGAGGCCTCGGGGTTCGTCACCGTGAGGGCCTGGTACTCGTCGCCGCCGAGGTGCCACTGGTTGCCGGTGAAGAGCCCGGCGTACTCGTTCAGCAGGTCGTCGACGATCTTCGCGGAGGCGGCCTTGGAGATGTCGATCGCGCCCCGCGTGGCGACCCCGCTCGCGTTGCGCAGCTGCAGGTCGGGGTGGGCGGCGATGACCGCGCCCAGATGTCCGGGCGAGTCGATCTCGGGCACGACGGTGATGTGCCGACTGGCCGCCAGATCCACGATCCGCTTGACCTGCGCCTTGGTCAGATGGTCCTTGGAGACGATCTCGGGGTGGCTGCTGGACTCGATCCGGAAGCCCTGGTCGTCGGAGAAGTGCAGCCCCAGCTCGTTGAACTTCAGGTCCCCGAGTTCGCGCACCCGGTCCTCGATCCAGGACGCGCTGTACGGCTTGCGGGCGATGTCCAGCATGAAGCCGCGCGCAGGTTTGGCGGGCTCGTCGCGCACGACGCCCTCCGGGGCCGTGCCGCCGCCGTGAACCTCCTGCTTCAGGGTGCGGGTGCCGTAGAAGACGCCCGCGTCGGCGGGCCCGCTGATGTCGACCCGGCCGCCCCGGACGGTCATGGTGTACGACTCCGGGTGGCCGCCACCGCTGCCGAGCGCGAGCCGGACGTCACCCGCACGCACGTCGCTCTTCTCCCCGGCGTACGACAGGCCCAGCTCACCGGCGACCAGCCGCCCCTCGTCGGCCAGCTCCGGATCGCTCACCACCACCCGCTCGCCGTGCCGCGGCCGCCAGCCGGGACCGCGCGCCGGGGTGTGGGAGCGCACCGCCGGTATGGTGCGCGGCGCCCGGGAGAGCGCGTAGGACCGGCTGGGCGTGGGACTGGCCGGCGTGGCGGCGCGATGGGGCGCGCCGGTGGCCGCGGGGTCCGACGCCCCCGCGACGCCTCCCGCCGGTCTTCCGCCGCCGTCCGCCGAGGCCCACACACCGACGCCCACGCCGAGCGCGACGGTACCCACGAACGCGGCGGCCAGGACCGCCTGCTTCCGCCTCACCTGCTGCGCCGAGGCCCGGCGCCTGTGCTGGCTCACTCAGCCAACGTACGACCGATCGGCGGTTCACCCGTCACCGAGACATTCCGAAACTCTCCCGTCCGGGTGAAATTCGGGCATGCGTCGGACATACAGTGACCACTCTCGATAACGTGACGACACACCTTTCACAAGATCCCCTGCCACACCACATGTGACGCGAGGACCCACGCTGCCTGCGCACCGTCTGCCGTATCTCCCCAAGCCGCTGGACGCCTTCAACGCCGCACCCGCCGACGAGGCCCGCGCCCTGCTGCTGCACTGCCTGCGCAGCCTGCACTGGTCCCGCCGCATCGCCGACCACCGTCCCTACCCCGACCTGGCCTCCCTCCTGGCCGCGGCGGACGAGGCGGCGTACGACCTGGCCCCGGGCGACCTGGCCGAGGCCCTGGCGGGCGAGTCGCTCCCGGAGCTGCCGGAGGACATCTACTCGGCGGCCCACATGGCCCTGAGCGCGGCGCACGCGGCCTACGAGGCTCGATTCGGACACGCGTTCGTCATCTATCTGGGCGATGTGCACCCGGACGAGGTAATCGACCGCATCCTCGAAGGCATCCGGTCACGATTGACCAACGATCCGGAGGAGGAACGCGTCCTGGCGGCGGAGGAGCTACGGCGTGTCGCGGGAAGCAGGCTGGCGAGTTGCCTGCGGGGCGCCGAGCCCTGCCCCTCGGCTGCTGCGCCGCGGGGGGCGACCAGCCCAAACGCACCCGCACCCGGCAAATAGCGGCATCAGCCACCCCGGCGGCCCTCGCCGCTAGCCCAACCGCGTGCCACTTTGATCACACAAGTAGGCCCCCCGTAAGCCGCACCGCACCGCATGGATACGATGCTGGGGGCCGGTGGACCGTACCCGGCCGGGCCCGACCGACAGTGAAGCCGGCGCGGCCCTAGTCCCCGCTCCCGGAGGGTTCTTCCGTGCCGGCTGGAACGCTGTACCGCGGCCGGGAAGGAATGTGGTCCTGGGTGGCTCACCGAGTCACCGGCGTCCTCATCTTCTTCTTCCTGTTCGTTCATGTGCTGGACACCGCACTCGTCCGTGTCTCCCCCGAGGCCTACGACAGGGTCGTAGCCACGTACAAGACGCCGATCGTCGCGCTTCTGGAATACGGCCTCGTGGCCGCCATTCTCTTCCACGCGCTCAACGGCCTGCGCGTCATCGCCGTCGACTTCTGGTCGAAGGGCCCGCGCTACCAGAAGCAGATGTTCTGGACCGTGATGGGCGTCTGGATCGTCCTGATGGCCGGGGCGATCTACCCGGTCCTCGGCCACGCCGCCCGTGTCCTCTTTGGGAGCTGACGCCGATGTCCACGACTGAAACCCCCGCGCCCGGAGTCGGCCCCGTCGAGGGCGCTCCCGTCTACACCGTCGACAACCCGGCCCCGCTGATCGAGGCGCCGCGCAAGCGCACCAGGAAGACCCCGAAGTCCACCCGGGGCAACTTCGAGCTGGCCGCCTGGCTCTTCATGCGCCTGTCCGGCGTCGTGCTGGTCGTCCTCGTGATCGGCCACCTCCTGATCCAGCTGGTGCTGGACGGCGGCGTCTCCAAGGTCGGCTTCGCCTTCGTGGCCGGCCGCTGGGCGTCCCCGTTCTGGCAGGTATGGGACCTGCTGATGCTGTGGCTGGCGATGCTGCACGGTGCCAACGGCCTGCGCACGATCATCAACGACTACGCCGAGCGGCCGAACTCCCGGCTGTGGCTCAAGGGCCTGCTCTACACCGCCACGGTGTTCACCATCCTGCTGGGCACGCTGGTGATCTTCACCTTCGACCCGAACATCCGCTAGGCACGGGGCTGCGAGAATCATGAAGATCCACAAGTACGACACCGTCATCGTCGGCGCCGGTGGCGCGGGCATGCGTGCGGCCATCGAGTCGACGAAGCGCAGCCGCACCGCGGTCCTGACCAAGCTCTACCCGACCCGCTCCCACACGGGCGCCGCGCAGGGCGGCATGGCCGCCGCGCTGGCCAACGTGGAGGAGGACAACTGGGAGTGGCACACCTTCGACACGGTCAAGGGCGGTGACTACCTGGTCGACCAGGACGCCGCCGAGATCCTGGCGAAGGAGGCCATCGACGCCGTCCTCGACCTGGAGAAGATGGGTCTGCCGTTCAACCGGACCCCGAACGGCACCATCGACCAGCGCCGCTTCGGCGGTCACTCCCGCAACCACGGCGAGGCCCCGGTCCGCCGGTCCTGCTACGCCGCGGACCGCACCGGCCACATGATCCTCCAGACGCTGTACCAGAACTGCGTCAAGGAGGGCGTGGAGTTCTTCAACGAGTTCTACGTCCTCGACCAGCTGATGACCGAGGTCGACGGCGTCAAGAGGTCGGCCGGTGTCGTGGCGTACGAGCTGGCGACCGGTGAGATCCACGTCTTCCAGGCGAAGTCCGTGATCTACGCCTCCGGCGGCACCGGCAAGTTCTTCAAGGTGACCTCCAACGCGCACACCCTCACCGGTGACGGCCAGGCCGCCGTCTACCGCCGGGGCCTGCCGCTGGAGGACATGGAGTTCTTCCAGTTCCACCCGACCGGCATCTGGCGCATGGGCATCCTGCTGACGGAGGGCGCCCGTGGTGAGGGCGGCATCCTCCGCAACAAGGACGGCGAGCGCTTCATGGAGAAGTACGCGCCGGTGATGAAGGACCTCGCGTCCCGCGACGTGGTCTCCCGCTCCATCTACACGGAGATCCGCGAAGGCCGTGGCTGTGGTCCCGAGGGCGACCACGTCTACCTGGACCTCACCCACCTGCCGCCGGAGCAGCTGGACGCCAAGCTCCCGGACATCACCGAGTTCGCGCGCACCTACCTCGGCATCGAGCCCTACACGGACCCGATCCCGATCCAGCCGACCGCGCACTACGCCATGGGCGGCATCCCGACGAACGTCGAGGGTGAGGTCCTGGCGGACAACACGACGGTCGTCCCCGGCCTGTACGCCGCCGGCGAGGTCGCCTGCGTCTCGGTCCACGGCGCCAACCGCCTGGGCACGAACTCGCTGCTGGACATCAACGTCTTCGGCCGCCGCGCGGGCATCGCCGCCGCGGAGTACGCCCACACGGCGGACTTCGTCGAGCTGCCGGAGAACCCCGAGTCCCTCGTCGTCGAGCAGATCGAGCGGCTGCGCACCTCCACCGGCAACGAGCGGGTGGCCACCCTGCGCCGCGAGCTGCAGGAGACCATGGACGCCAACGTCATGGTGTTCCGCACCGAGCAGACGATCAAGACGGCCGTCGAGAAGATCGCCGAGCTGCGCGAGCGCTACAAGAACGTGGCGATCCAGGACAAGGGCAAGCGGTTCAACACGGACCTCCTCGAGGCGATCGAGCTCGGCAACCTGCTCGACCTGGCCGAGGTCATGGCCGTCTCGGCCCTGGCCCGCAAGGAGTCCCGCGGCGGTCACTACCGCGAGGACTACCCGAACCGCGACGACGTCAACTTCATGCGCCACACCATGGCGTACCGCGAGGTCGGCGCCGACGGCTCGGAAACCGTCCGTCTCGACTACAAGCCGGTCGTCCAGACCCGCTACCAGCCGATGGAGCGTAAGTACTGATGGCTACCCCTGTTCTGGACAAGGCGGACGCGGCCGGCCAGCCCGAGCCCGGCTTCGCCGACTCCCCCTACATCACGGTCACCTTCCGCGTCCGCCGGTTCAACCCGGAGGTCTCGGCGGAGGCGACCTGGGAAGACTTCCAGCTGGAGATCGACCCGAAGGAGCGTGTCCTCGACGGCCTCCACAAGATCAAGTGGGACATCGACGGCACCCTCACCTTCCGCCGCTCGTGCGCGCACGGCATCTGCGGCTCGGACGCGATGCGGATCAACGGCAAGAACCGCCTTGCCTGCAAGACGCTGATCAAGGACATCAACCCCGAGAAGCCGATCACGGTCGAGCCCATAAAGGGCCTGACGGTCCTGAAGGACCTGGTCGTGGACATGGAGCCGTTCTTCCAGGCGTACCGGGACGTCATGCCGTTCCTGGTCACCAAGGAGACGAACGAGCCGACCCGTGAGCGGCTGCAGTCCGCCGAGGACCGCGAGCGCTTCGACGACACGACGAAGTGCATCCTCTGCGCGGCCTGCACCTCCTCCTGCCCGGTGTTCTGGAACGACGGCCAGTACTTCGGCCCGGCCGCGATCGTGAACGCCCACCGCTTCATCTTCGACAGCCGTGACGAGGCGGGCGAGCAGCGCCTGGAGATCCTCAACGACCGCGACGGCGTCTGGCGCTGCCGCACGACCTTCAACTGCACGGACGCCTGCCCGCGCGGCATCGAGGTCACCAAGGCGATCCAGGAAGTCAAGCGCGCACTGATCACGCGCCGCTACTGATTCCTCACGCCACAGCTCGGCCAGAGGCCCCGTTCCCATACGAACCGCGTATGGGAACGGGGCCTCTGTGCGTGAGCGGCCCGCGGCCGCGGTGGCCCTCGGGATTCGCTTCGGTGGGGCTCCTCGCATCCGGTCTGGTTTGCGGCTTAATGTGACGACATGTCAGACGAAGAGTCGTACGAGCTGCTCGGGTTCGACAATGTGCTGCTCCCCGTCGGGGACCTCGGGGAGGCCGTGGGGTTCTACGAGCGGGCCGGGTTCGAGGTCGGGTTCCGGTTCGACGAGGGCGGGATCGCCCAACTGAAGGTCGGCGGTGAGACGCCCGGCATTCTGCTGCGTGCCGAGGAGGGACTGGGGCACCGGACGCCGCCCTGGCCCTCGCCGCGCCTGTGGCTGGAGGTGCCGGACGCACGGGCGGCCGCGCGGGAACTGGCCGCCGCCGGGATCGCGCCGCTGGACGGTGCGTTCCCGGTGGCCACCGGCTGGACGGTCGAGATCGCCGACCCCTGGGGGAACGTCCTCGGGTTCACGGACTACAGCAAGCGGCCGGCGCTGGGCCGCAGGGGCTGAGACGAGGGTCTCTCCACCCTTGAGTTGAACATGTTCAAAAGCAGGTCTACAGTCATGCCTGTCAGCGTTTTGAACGCGTTCAAGAAGGGGTGGGGCATGGACCGCACCGTCATCGCCTACGTCATCTACCTGGTCGTCAGCATCGCGCTGACCGTCTGGGTGGCCCGCACGCTCAGCCGCAACGGCCGGGTCTTCCTGGCCGACGTGCTGCGCGGCAACGAGAAGCTCGCCGACGCCGTCAACCACCTCCTGGTGGTCGGCTTCTACCTCGTCAACCTCGGCTTCGTGGCGCTCTACCTGAACGACAGCGGGGACATCGACGACACCCGCGGCATCTTCGAGGCCCTGTCGGCCAAGCTCGGCGTGGTGCTGCTGGTCCTCGGCGTGATGCACCTGGGCAACGTGTACGTGCTCAACAAGATCCGGCGGCGCGGGCTCATGGAGCAGGAGCAGCAGCCTCCGGTGGCCCCGCAGGGCTGGGTCCCGCCGACGGTCGGAGCGTGACCACCGTGACCGCCACGGAGGGCCGGGGTGCCGTCGGCGCCCCGGTCCGCGGGCTCACCGTCCTGTACGACGCCGAGTGCGGGCTGTGCACCCACCTGCGCGCCTGGCTCGTACGGCAGTCCCAACTGGTGCCGCTGGAGCTGGTCCCGGCCGGGTCGGCCGAGGCCCGCGGACGCTTCCCCGGACTCGATCACGCCGCCACCCTCGACGAGGTCACCGTGATCGGCGACTCCGGACAGGTCTACCAGGGCTCCCACGCCTGGATCGTCGTCCTGTGGGCCCTGCGCGAACACCGCCCGCTCGCCCACCGGCTGAGCACCCCGGCCGGCGCCAGGCTGGCCCGCGGGGCGGTGCTGGCGGCCGCGAAGTGGCGGGGTGCGCAGTGGGGCGGACACCAGACCTATCGCCGGGCCGACGGGTGGTCGTACCACCCCGGCCGGGGCTGGACCCATGAGCCGCCGTCCTGCTCCGACGGTGCCTGCGCCACTGGTTAGGCTCCTACCGTGTCCGCCAAGAACGACGGCCCCGAGGCCGGCCTCCAGACCAAGTCCGAGCAGACCCGCGCGCTGATCCTGGAGACCGCGATGCGGTTGTTCCAGGAGCGTGGCTACGACAAGACGACCATGCGGGCCATCGCCAAGGAGGCCGGGGTCTCCGTCGGCAACGCCTACTACTACTTCGAGGGCAAGGAGCACCTGATCCAGGGCTTCTACGACCGGATCGCCGCCGAGCACCAGGTGGCGGTCCGGGAGGTCCTGGACCGGGAGACCGACCTCGAGGCGCGGATCGCGGGCGTGCTGACCGCGTGGCTGGACATCGCCAGGCCGTACCACGAGTTCGCCGTGCAGTTCTTCAAGAACGCCGCCGACCCCGACAGCCCGCTCAGCCCGTTCTCGTCCGAGAGCGAGCACGCCCGCGAGCAGGCCATAAGCGTCCATCGCGAGGTACTGGCCGGCTCCAAGTCCAAGGTGGCCCCCGAACTCCGGGACGTGCTCCCGGAGTTGATGTGGCTCTCCCAGATGGGTCTCGTCCTGTACTGGGTGTTCGACCGCACCGAGGGCTACGAGCGCAGCTACCGGCTGGCGCGCCGCGGGGCGCGGCTGACCTCCCGCGGCGTCGCCCTGGCCCGCTTCCGGGTGCTGCGGCCCCTGGTGCTGGAGGTCCACGAGCTGTTCACGGACTTCCTGCCGGGTATGACGAGGGCGCTGCCGGATCCGGGGGCGCGGCGGGCGGACTGACCGCGCCCCGGAACGGGGTGGGTCAGATCCACTGCAGACGCCACAGGCGGAACACGCCCGTGCCGTCCGTGAGGTACTGGCCACCGCCGACGTCCTCGGTGCTGACCACGTACTCCTTGCGCTGCCACAGCGGGATCAGCGGCACGTCGGTCGCCACGTCCGCCTGGATGTCACGGAAGTCGCCGGCCGCCCGCGCCCGGTCGGCGTACTGCTGGCTGTCCAGGATGAGGTGGTCCACGGCCTTGTTGCTGTAGCCGGTGCTCATGGTGGAGCCGGTGCCGACGAGCGGGGAGCCGAAGGTGTCCGCGTCGGGATAGTCGGCCACCCAGCCGACAGCCCAGGCGTCCATCTTCCCGGCGGCCCAGCGCTTCTGGAAGTCGGTCCACTCATAGCCCTGGACGTCCACCTTGAACAGGCCGCTCGCCTCCAGTTGCTTCTTCAGCTCCGCGGCCTCCTCCTCACCGGCCCCTCGGTTCTTGCCGTAGCCGAAGGTGAAACGCACCGGCAGGGTCACCCCGGCCTGCGTGAGCAGTTCCCGGGCTTTCTGGGTGCTCTGCTTCGGGTAGCTGTCGAAGAATGACGTGGTGTGGCCGGTGATGCCGGTCGGGATCAGCGAGTAAAGCGGGTCGACCGTGCCCTCGTACACCTTGACGGCCAGTCGCTCGCGGTTGACCAGCCAGGCCATGGCGCGGCGCACGCGCACATCGTGCAGCGGGGAGGCGGAGCGGGTGTTGAGGTAGAGGTTGCGGGTCTCGGAGCTGTCGGACTCGGTGACGCGCTGCTTCGGGTCGCTCGGGTTGAGCTCGGAGAGCACGTTCGGCGGCAGCGTCCGGGTGGCGAGGTCGAGCTGCTTGGCGTCCCAGGCGCCGCTGAGCTTCTGTGAGTCGGCGTAGTAGCGCAGTTCGACCGGGCGGCCGGTACCGCTCAGATAGCCGCGGTAGTTCCTGTACGGCGCGAGGTCGGCCTTCTTGTTCTTCGTGTACGAGGTCAGCGTGTACGGACCGGTGCCGTCGACACCGTCGCCGGTGCGCAGGGCGCCGGCCGGGTAGGCGTCCTTGTCGACGATCGAACCGGCGCCGGTGGCCACCTTCAGCGGGAAGGTGGCGTCCGGCGAGGCGAGATGGAAGGTGACCGTCGTCGCGCTGTCGGCGCTCACCGAGGCGAGGGTGGAGAACAGCGACGCCGGACCGACGTCGGAATTGATCTTCTTGACCCGCTCGAAGGAGTACTTCACGTCCTCGGCGGTCATCTTGCGTCCGCTCGGGAAGGTGATGTCGTCGCGCAGCAGGCACTGGTACGTCTTCAGCCCGCTGCCCTCGAAGGCGCAGCTCTTCGCCGCGTCCGGGACCGGTTCGACACCACCCGGCTCGAAGGTCAGCAGCGTCTGGAAGACGTTGCTGAACAGCGCCCAGGAACCGGCGTCGTAGGCGCCGGCCGGGTCCAGTGACGTGACGGCGTCCGTCGTGCCGACTCTGATCGTCTTGTTCTTGTCCTGCTGCGACGGCAGCAACTGCCAGCCGCCGATCCCCACGACGGCGAGTACGAGCAGCGTCACAAGAATGCGCATGCGAACAGATCGCATGGTGGTGCCCTCCCCAGGCCTGCCAAGGCCCTACCCCTGGCACAGCACAAAATGGCCACCCCCCTTGGTGGCGCGGCTCACCTAATCACACGTGTTTCAGTGGGGGGAAGAGCATTCGGACCGAATGAGCAAGAACTTACCGAGGCGTTGTTTCGGCCGGGTTTCACAGCCTCTTCACAGGGGTCACAAGCGGTTTCTGTCAGGCGCGCGTTGGGCCCGGGTTCAGGCGCGCGTCGACGCCAGTTCGATGACCGTCACGTCGGACGGCGCCCCCACGCGCGTGGGCGGTCCCCAGGCGCCGGCGCCCCTGCTGACGTACAGCTGTGTGTCGCCGTAACGTTCGAGACCGGCCACGGTGGGGTTGGCGGCGGCCGCGACGAGGTTGCCTGGCCAGAGCTGGCCGCCGTGGGTGTGGCCGGAGAGCTGGAGGTCGACGCCGTGCCGGACGGCCTCGTGGATCTGCACCGGCTGGTGGGCGAGGAGTACACAGGCGCGTGCCGGATCCCGGTCGCCGAGCGCCCTGCCGAAGTCGGGCCCGTGGCCCTCGCTCTCGCCCTGCAGGTCGTTCACCCCGGCCAGGTCGAAGTACGGCAGTTCGGTGCGGGCGTTCTCCAGCGGGTGCAGGCCGAGGGTGCGCACCTCGGCGACCCACTGTTCGGCGCCGGAGAAGTACTCGTGGTTGCCGGTGACGAAGTAGGCGCCGTGCCTGGCGGTCAGTTGCGCGAGGGGCGCGGCGGCCGGGCCGAGGTCCTTGACGCTGCCGTCCACCAGGTCGCCGACGACCGCGATCAGATCGGGCTGGGTGGCGTTGACGGTGTCGACGACCCGCTGGGCGAACCCGCGCCCGAGGACGGGGCCCAGGTGGATGTCGCTGACCACCGCGATCCGGAAACCGTGCGCGGCGCGCGGCAGTTTGGCGAGCGGCACGGTGACGCGTTTCACACGGGGCCCGCGCAGCACACCGTAGGTGCCCTGTCCGACGGTCCCGACGGCGGCGGCCGCGGCCGCGCCGCCGACGACACGGGAGACGAAGAGGCGGCGGGAGGGCAGCCCCTGCGCCTCGGGCCGCGGCTGCGGGGGCTCCGGCTCGCTGGACCGGGGCGGGCCCGCCGGTACGGTCTCCGGCGCGGGTACGGGCGGTGTGGCGGCGGGCGCCCGCCGGGCCACCAGCCGCCGCAGCAGGGGCCGTACGACCTCTCCCGCCGCCACTGCGAGCAGCAGGTACAGCGCCAGCGCCATCCACAGGAAGCCGGGCCAGGCGAGCGTGCGCTGGAGCCAGAACGGGGCGCCGGTGCGTTCGGCGACCAGTGCCGTGATCATCAGCAGCGGGCCGCCGACGAAGAGCGCCGTGCCGGCACGGCGGGCGAGGCCCGGGCCGCGCGTCGTGTCCCGCACCAGACGGCACCACAGGTACCGGTGCCCCAGCGCCAGGACGGCGAGGACGACCAGCCCGGCGAGGACGAGGACGATGACCACGCTGCCGTGCCCCCCGCTATGACGTGCGGCGCAGTGCGCGCAGTCCGCGCAACCCGATGGCCCCGACGACCGTCCCCAATACGAAGGAGACGACCGCCAGCAGCAGGTGCACCCAGAAGTACGCGGTCGGGTGACCGTCGTCGAAGGCGAGCCCGCTGCTGTCCTTGACCAGGTTCTTGACGAAAGTGACCCAGATGACCCAGCTCCACACTCCGAAGGCGAGCAGGAACCAGGAGACCGGGCGGCTGAGCTTCATACGGACAGTATCGCCGTCCGCCCTCCGGTTCCGTGTCCGGGGTGGGGGCGGAGGCGGGACTTCGCGCTCCGTGCCGGGTACGTTTCCGACCGTGCCCGCACCCAAGAAGACCGTCAGGCGATCCCTGCTGGTCACCACCGCCACGCTGCTGTCCGCCTCCGTCACCGCACCGGCCGCCCTCGCGGCCCCGACGCCCTCGACCAGCCCGACGGCCACTCCCCCGGCGCAGATGTCCCAGGTCGGCGGCGCCCGGCTGGGGCAGCCCGGGACGCAGGTGAACCTCGCCGCCGGCGTGCCCGTGCTCCCCAAGGACCTCACCGCCCGTTCCTGGATCGTCTCCGACGCCGAGTCCGGCGAGGTCCTCGCCGCGCACAACGCGCACTGGCGGCTGCCGCCGGCGAGCACCATGAAGATGCTGTTCGCGGACACCGTGCTGCCGAGGTTCCCGAAGTCGACGGAGCACAAGGTGGTTCCGTCCGACCTGGCGGGCATGGGTGTCGGCTCCAGCGTGGTGGGGATAAAGGAGGGCCGCAGCTACAGCGTTCACGACCTGTGGCTCGGGGTCTTCCTGCGCTCGGGCAACGACGCCGTGCACGTGCTGTCCGCGATGAACGGCGGTGTCGATCGGACGGTCCGGGACATGCAGGACCACGCCGACGAACTGCAGGCCCTGGACACGCACGTGGTCAGCCCGGACGGCTACGACGAGCCGGGGCAGGTGTCGTCGGCGTACGACCTGACGCTGTTCGCCCGCTCCGGGCTGCAGAAGAAGGACTTCCGCGACTACTGCTCCACGGTGAGCGCGAAGTTCGGCTCCCTCGAGATCCGGAACACCAACCGGCTGCTGAGCGGCGACACCGATGTGCCCGTCTACCAGGGCATCGCCGGGGTGAAGAACGGCAACACCACCAACGCGGGCGCCACCTTCACCGGTGTCGCCGAACGGAACGGCAAGGTACTGCTGGTCACGGTGATGAACCCGGGGAAGCGCGAGCACAACGAGGTCTACAAGGAGACCGCGAAGCTGTTCGACTGGGGCTTCCAGGCGGCCGGCAAGGTGAGTCCCGTGGGCGAGCTGGTCCCGCCGAAGAGCGCCGCCCAGCCCACCGGCGGGACCGGTGCCACCGCCTCGGCCGGGCAGGCGCGGGGCACCGGCGGGTCCGGTTCGAAGCCGGTGGCGAGCGCCACCGCCGGGAGCGGTTCCGGCGGCGTCGGGATCGCCCTGGCCGTCGCCGGCGGGCTGCTGGTGCTGCTCGGCGGCGCGGCGTTCCTGGTCAACCGCCGTTGGCCGCTGCCGGATCTGATGCGCCGTCGGGCGCGGTCCTGACGTCCTCCGGCTGGGTCTCCTTGCTCTGCGTCGCCGTCCAGGCGGCGCAGAACAGGACCAGTTTCGCGGTGAAGTTGATCCACAGCAGCAGGGCAACGGGGACGCCGAACGCGCCGTACATGCTCTTCGCGGCGACCCCCTGGATATAGCCGCTGAGCAGCAGCTTCAGCAGCTCGAAGCCGACCGCGCCGGTGAGCGCGGCCACCAGCAGGCGGCGGCGCGGCGGTTCGACGCCGGGCAGCAGGGTCAGCACGTAGAGCAGGACCAGGAAGTCGGCGAGCACGGCGACGGCGAAGGCGATCACCCGCAGCAGGATGCTGCCCCAACTCGCCCGGTCGAGGCCGAGCTGGTCGGTGATCCAGCCCACCATGGCCGAGGCCACGGTGGAGATGGCGATCGTGGCGACGACGGCTCCGCCGAGACCGACCAGGATGCCCGCGTCCTTGACCTTGGCCATGAGCGGGTTCTGCTCGCTGTCGGGCAGCTCCCACACCGCGCGCAGGCAGTCGCGCACCTGGCCGACCCAGCCCATGCCGGTGAACAGCAGCACGGCACCGGCGATGACCGAGACGGTACCGGCGTTCTGCACCAGGGAGTTGATGTCCAGCTGGTCGGAGAGGCCGGGGATCTGCTCGGCGATCCTGTGCTGCAGGTTCCTCTGCCGGGACTCGCTGAGCGTGGCGGCGGCGATCGCGCCGGCCAGGGTCAGCAGCGGGAACAGCGCGACGAAGCTGACGAAGGTCATCGCGGCGGCCAGCCGTGTCCATTTCACCCGGTCCAGACGCTCGTACGAGCGCCAGGCGTGCGTGAGCGTCAGCCGGGTGACGATCGGCCCGATCCCGGGGAGCCTCTTCAGCCAGTCCATGATCGGACTGTGCCCGCTCCTGGTGGGCGTCAACACCGCGTTTCTTCAGCAAAACGGTCATATGCGGGCTATACGGTCAGCTGTCATGAAGGATGCCAAGGATCTGCCCCAGTCCCTGCTCGTCCTCGGCGGCACGTCCGAGATCGCGCTGGCCACCGCGCGCCGTCTGATCGCCCGCCGCACCCGTACCGTCTGGCTGGCCGGCCGCCCCTCGCCCGCCCTGGAGGAGGCCGCCGCGCACCTGCGCACCCTGGGCGCCGACGTCCGCACCGTCGCCTTCGACGCCCTCGATCCCGAGTCCCACGAGACCGTCCTCGACAAGGTGTTCGCCGAGGGCGACATCGACATGGTGCTGCTCGCCTTCGGCACCCTCGGCGACCAGGCCCACGACGAACGCGACCCCCTGCGCGCGGTCCGGGTCGCCCGGACCAACTACATCGGAGCCGTCTCGGCCGGCCTGGTCGCCGCCCGCGCCCTGCAGACCCAGGGCCACGGCTCCCTGGTGGTCCTCTCCTCCGTCGCGGGCGAACGGGCCCGCCGCGCCGACTTCATCTACGGCTCCAGCAAGGCCGGCCTCGACGCCTTCGCGCAGGGCCTCGGCGACGCGATGTACGGCACCGGCGTGCACGTCATGGTCGTACGCCCCGGCTTCGTCCGTACGCGGATGACGGCCGGCCTCCACCCGGCGCCGCTCGCCACCACCCCCGAGGCGGTCGCCACGGCCGTCGAACTGGGCCTGCGCCGCGGCTCGGAGACGGTGTGGGTGCCGGGCGCGCTGCGCCTGGTGATGTCGGCCCTGCGGCACGCGCCACGGGCCGTGTTCCGGAGACTGCCGGTCTGACCGGGGGGCTACCGGCTGGCGATCGTCCCGCGCTCGACGTCGGCGTGGCCGCCCTGCGGCGGCACCACGGATCCCCCGAAGGTGTACTCCCGCAGTTTGCGCCACACGCCGTCGGCGCCCTGCTCGTAGAGCGCGAACCCGGTGCACGGCCACTCGGCCTCGAAGCCGGCCAGCTCCTCGAACGCCCGGTCCATCGCCACCTCGTCGATGCCGTGCGCGACCGTGACGTGCGGGTGGTACGGGAACTGCAGGTCGCGCGCCAGGGGTCCGGAGGCGTCGCGGACCCGCTGCTGCAGCCAGGTGCAGCCCTCGGCGCCCTGGACGACGCGGACGTAGACGACCGGCGACAGGGGCCGGAAGGTGCCGGTCCCGGACAGCCGCATCGGGAACGGCCGGCCGGCCGCGGCGACCCCGGTGAGGTGCGCCTCGACGGCCGGCAGGTCGGCCGCGTCCACCTCGGCCGGCGGCAGCAGCGTGACGTGCGTGGGGATGCCGTGAGCCGCGGCGTCGCCGAAGCCCGCGCGCAGCTCCTGGAGCAGGCTGCCGTGAGGCTCCGGGACCGCGATCGACACGCCGATCGTTACGGTCCCCACGTCGTCTCCTGTCGTCGTGTGCTGTCTTCTCGGCCCAATTCGTCCGGGCCGTCGGTTATCGACTGTACGGCCACGGATGTCCTGTGGGCAGGCGCAGCGGAAGTGATGTGCAGCGCTCTGCCACGCAGGTGTGGAGCGGTCGTGCGCCTCGGCGCCGGTCCGTGCTCCTCAGTGCTTCGCCGGCAGGAAGCCGACGCGGTCGTAGGCCTGCGAAAGCGTCTCCGCGGCGACCGCGCGCGCCTTCTCCGCGCCCTTGGCCAGGACCGAGTCGAGCGTCTCGGGGTCGTCCAGGTACTGCTGGGTGCGCTCCCGGAACGGCGTCACGAACTCGACCATGACCTCGGCGAGGTCCGTCTTGAGCGCGCCGTACATCTTGCCCTCGTAGTCCTCCTCCAGCTCGGCGATCGACCTGCCGGTGAGCGTGGAGTAGATGGTGAGGAGGTTCGACACGCCCGGCTTGTGCTCCACGTCGTAGCGGATCACGGTGTCCGTGTCGGTGACGGCGCTCTTGACCTTCTTGGCGGTGGCCTTCGGCTCGTCGAGCAGGTTGATCAGGCCCTTCGGCGTGGACGCCGACTTGCTCATCTTGATCGTGGGGTCCTGCAGGTCGTAGATCTTCGCCGTCTCCTTGAGGATGTACGGCGCCGGGATCGTGAACGTGTCGCCGAAGCGCCCGTTGAAACGCTCGGCGAGGTCGCGGGTCAGCTCGATGTGCTGGCGCTGGTCCTCGCCGACCGGAACCTCGTTGGCCTGGTAGAGCAGGATGTCCGCGACCTGGAGGATCGGGTACGTGAACAGGCCGACCGTGGCGCGGTCGGTGCCCTGCTTGGCGGACTTGTCCTTGAACTGCGTCATGCGGCCGGCCTCGCCGAAGCCGGTGAGGCAGTTCATGACCCAGGCGAGCTGGGCGTGCTCCGGGACGTGGCTCTGCACGAAGAGGGTGCAGCGGTCGGGGTCCAGACCGGCCGCGAGGAGCTGGGCCGCCGCGAGGCGGGTGTTGGCACGCAGCTCCGCCGGATCCTGCGGGACCGTGATCGCGTGCAGGTCGACGACCATGTAGAACGCGTCGTGGGACTCCTGCAGGGCCACCCACTGGCGGACGGCGCCGAGATAGTTGCCGAGGTGGAACGAGCCGGCGGTGGGCTGGATGCCGGAGAGCACGCGGGGTCGGTCAGCGGAAGCCATGTCTTTCATTGTCTCAGAGAGCTCGGGGGGTTCGGTGCACGGGACTGCGGGCCGTTCGTGGTTGCTCGCGCGCCCGCGGCGGAGCCGCACGTCGAATGCGGCCCCGCGCCCCTTGCGGTTGGTCGCCCCTGAGGGCGTTGATCAGCCCAGGTCGACTTCCGGGTACAGCGGGAAGCCCGCCACCAGGTCCGTTGCCCGCTGGGCGATCTCCTGCGCCACCTTCTCGTCCAGGACGTGGGCCGCCTTGGACGGCGCTCCCGACTTCGTCGTGCCCGGCTCCGTCGTGGTCAGGACGCGGTCGATCAGGCCCGCCACCTCGTCCATCTCCGCCGTGCCCAGGCCACGGGTGGTGAGGGCGGGGGTGCCGACGCGGATGCCGGAGGTGTACCAGGCGCCGTTCGGGTCGGCCGGGATGGCGTTGCGGTTGGTGACGATGCCCGAGTCGAGCAGGGCGGCCTCCGCCTGGCGGCCGGTGAGGCCGTAGGAGGTGGCGACGTCGATCAGGTTGAGGTGGTTGTCCGTGCCGCCGGTGACCAGGGTGGCACCGCGGCGCATCAGGCCCTCGGCGAGGGCGCGGGAGTTGTCGACGATGCGCTGGGCGTAGCCCTGGAAGGCGGGCTGCCGCGCCTCGGCGAGAGCGACGGCCTTGGCGGCCATGACGTGCGGCAGCGGGCCGCCGAGGACCATCGGGCAGCCGCGGTCGACCTGGTCCTTCAGGGAGTCGTCGCACAGGACCATGCCGCCGCGCGGGCCACGCAGCGACTTGTGGGTCGTCGTGGTGACGATCTGGGCGTGCGGGACCGGGTCGAAGTCGCCGGTGAGCACCTTGCCGGCGACCAGGCCCGCGAAGTGGGCCATGTCGACCATCAGGGTGGCGCCGACCTCGTCCGCGATCTCCCGCATGATCCGGAAGTTCACCAGACGGGGGTACGCCGAGTAGCCGGCGACGACGATCAGCGGCTTGAACTCGCGGGCCTGGGCGCGCAACGCCTCGTAGTCGATGAGGCCGGTGGCCGGGTCGGTGCCGTAGGAGCGCTGGTCGAACATCTTGCCGGAGATGTTCGGGCGGAAGCCGTGGGTGAGGTGACCGCCCGCGTCCAGGGACATGCCGAGCATGCGCTGGTTGCCGAAGGCCTGGCGCAGCTCGGCCCAGTCGGCCTCGGTGAGGTCGTTGACCTGGCGGACGCCGGTCTTCTCCAGGAACGGGGCCTCGACGCGGTCGGCGAGGACGGCCCAGAAGGCGACGAGGTTGGCGTCGATGCCGGAGTGCGGCTGGACGTAGGCGTGCCGGGCGCCGAAGAGCGCCTTGGCGTGCTCGGCGGCCAGGGACTCCACGGTGTCGACGTTGCGGCAGCCGGCGTAGAAGCGGCGGCCGATGGTGCCCTCGGCGTACTTGTCGCTGAACCAGTTGCCCATGGCCAGCAGGGTGGCCGGGGAGGCGTAGTTCTCGGAGGCGATCAGCTTCAGCATCTCGCGCTGGTCGGCCACCTCCTGGCCGATGGCGTCGGCCACTCCCGGCTCGACCGCGCGGATGACGTCGAGGGCCGCGCGGAAGGCGGTGGACTCGGTGGAGAGGGGCTGCTGCTCAGGCATGGGGACCTCCGGACGGCGTGCGTTTCAGCGTTCACGTTCGGCCCAGGCGCACGGCACTGATTTCCCGCTCGGGCCGCTCCCCGATGGTCCGTCCCATCCCAGCGCGCCAGTCACGGCCCGCTGATCAGCCTACCGGGCGCGCCGGAGCGGTGAGATCCCGCGTCCACCATGCGAGCGAGGATAGGAAGGGGGTCTCCGTCGTATCCGGGAGAGGCCGTGACCACTGCTGAAGACCTCATCGCCACCGCCGACGCGCACAGCGCGCCCACCTACCATCCGCTGCCCGTCGTCGTGGCCACGGCCGAGGGGGCGTGGATGACCGATGTGGAGGGGAGGCGGTATCTGGATCTGCTCGCCGGTTACTCGGCGCTCAACTTCGGGCACGGCAACCGCCGGCTGGTCGAGGCGGCCAGACGCCAGCTGGAGCGGGTGACGCTGACCTCCCGCGCCTTCTACCACGACCGGTACGCGGCGTTCTGCGCGGAGCTGGCCGAGCTGTGCGGCATGGAGATGGTGCTGCCCGTGAACACCGGCGTGGAGGCCGTGGAGAGCGCGGTGAAGACCGCCCGGAAGTGGGGTTACCGGGTGAAGGGGGTGCCCGGGGAGATGGCGAAGATCGTGGTCGCGGGGGGCAACTTCCACGGGCGTACGACGACCGTGATCAGCTTCTCGACCGATCCGGAGGCCCGCGCGGACTTCGGGCCGTACACGCCGGGCTTCGAGATCGTGCCGTACGGGGACCTGACCGCCATGAAGTCGGCGCTGACCGAGAACACCGTCGCCGTGCTGCTGGAGCCGATCCAGGGCGAGTCCGGGGTGATCGTGCCGCCGGCCGGCTATCTGCCGGGGGTGCGGGAGCTGACCCGCGAGCGGAACGTGCTGTTCGTCGCCGACGAGGTCCAGTCGGGGCTCGGGCGGACCGGGCGGACCTTCGCGTGCGAGCACGAGGGGGTCGTACCGGACATGTACGTGCTGGGGAAGGCGCTGGGCGGCGGGATCCTGCCGGTGTCGGCGGTGGTGTCGAGCGCCGAGGTGCTCGGGGTGTTCCGGCCGGGCGAGCACGGGTCGACGTTCGGCGGGAACCCGCTGGCCTGCGCGGTGGCGCTGGAGGTCATCGCGATGCTGCGCTCCGGCGAGTTCCAGGCACGGGCGGCCGAGCTGGGCGAACGGATGCACGGGCGGCTGGCCGGGCTGCTCGGCACCGGCCGGGTGACGGCGGTGCGGGGGCGCGGCCTGTGGGCGGGGGTGGACGTCCATCCCCGGTACGGCACCGGGCGGCAGCTGTCGGAGAAGCTGATGGACCGGGGGGTGCTGGTGAAGGACACCCACGGCAGCACGATCCGGATCGCCCCGCCGCTGGTCATCGCCGAGCAGGACCTGGACTGGGGGCTGGACCAGCTCGCGGCCGTGCTCGAAGGCTAGGACAGGCCCGGGAGGATCACGTGCGGCAGGAAGCGGGCGTACTCGTCGGTGATCAGGCCCGAGGACTCGCGGATGCCGAGGCCGGCCGGCTCGTCCTGGACGACCCAGGCGCCGAGGACGACATGGTTGCCGTCGAAAGCGGGCAGCGGGGCCAGCTGCTGGTAGCAGCAGGCCTCGTCCCGGATCACGGGTTCGGCGCCGGGCTCGTGGACGGTGACGCCCGCCCCCTCGCGGCCCAGCAGGGGCTTGGCGACGTAGCCGGACGACCTCGCCAGCTCGCGCGGGCCGTCCAGGTGGGCGGGGAGGAGGTTCGGGTGGCCGGGGTACAGCTCCCAGAGGATCGCCAGCAGGGCCTTGTTGCTCAGGAGCATCTTCCAGGCGGGTTCGATCCACAGGGTGGTGCCGGTGCCGCCGCCGTTGTCGAGGGTGTCGAGGACGTGCCCGGCGAAGGCGTCGGTGGTGAGCCACTCCCAGGGGTACAGCTTGAAGACGCTGCGGATGAACCGGAGCCGGTTGTCCACGAAGCGGCCGGAGACGGTGTCCCAGCCGATCTCCTCCATGGAGATCCAGTCGGTGGCGAGGCCGGCCTGTTCGGCGGTCTCCTTCAGGTAGGCGACCGTCATCAGGTCCTCGCCGAGTTCGTCGGCGGCGGAGTGCGCGAAGTGCAGGGGGCTGCCCGGCGGGAGGAGCCCGGCCTGCTTCCGCCAGGCGTCGACGAGGCGTTCGTGCAGGGAGTTCCACTGGTCGGCGCCGGGGAAGCGCTCCTCCATCCAGAACCACTGGGGTGAGGCGGCCTCGACCAGTGAGGTGGGGGTGTCGGCGTTGTACTCCAGCAGCTTGGCCGGGCCGGTGCCGTCGTAGCGGAGGTCGAAACGGCCGTAGACGGAGGGGAGTTCGGCGCGGTGGTGCCAGGCCTCGGTGACCGCGGCGGCCACGCGCGGATCGGTGATGCCGAGGTCGGCGAGGCGGTCCTCGGCCACGATGTGCTCGGCGGCCGCGAGGCACATCCGGTGCAGTTCCGCGACCGTCTCCTCCAGCGCCTCGACCTCCTCCAGGGAGAACACGTAGTAGGCGCTCTCGTCCCAGTAGGGGCGCAGGGAGCCGTCGGGATGGCGGGTGAGCGGGTAGACGAGCCCCTGTTCCTCGACGGTCTGCTGCCAGCCGGGGCGGGGGATGGTGGTACGGCGTTCCATGCGTCGTGTTCCGGTCAGCCGCCGGAGCTGCCGTGGCCGCCGCCGAAGCCGCCGCGGTGGACGCCGCCGCGGTGGCCGTCGTCGTCCGAGGAGCCGCCCGAGCCCTTGCTGGGCCTGGTGAAGGAGCCGTCGTCGACCCAGGAGCCCTTCTTCTTCCCGCCGTAGTACCAGGCGCCGTTGGCGGAGGTCTTGGTGGACTTGCAGTTCTTGTCCGAGACGACCTTGTAGCCCTTGGCCAGGTGGTAGCTGTCGCGGTCGACGCAGCGCTTGTCCGGTTCGGACGAGCAGGCGGTCAGGGCGGCGGCGAGCAGGCCCATGCCGCCGAGGACGACCGTGGTGGACCGCAGTTGCCCGCGGGTCTGTGGGCTTGCGTTCGCCATGGTGGTGTCTCCCCCGTTCGCGGCCTGTTTCCGGCGGTCAGCCTAGAGACCGGTGAGAGCGGGGGGCGAGGGGGGTGGCCGGTTGCGCGCTCCCCTAGAGTCACTTCGTGCTCTTTGGAATGGTGTGCGCCCTGGCCGCGGCGGTCTGTTTCGGTACGGCGACGGTGCTGCAGGCCATGGCCGCGCGCGCGGCCGGGCCGGGCGGGGGCGGCGAGGCGGCGTTGCTGCTGCGGGCGTTGCGCCAGTGGCGGTATCTGGCCGGGCTGGCGCTGGACGGGCTGGGTTTCCTGTTCCAGATCGCGGCCCTGCGGTCGATCCCGATCTACGCGGTCAGCGCGGCCCTTGCGTCGAGTCTCGCGGTGACGGCGGTGGTGGCGGCGCGTCTGCTGCGGGTGCGGCTGAGCGGCACGGAGTGGGGCGCGGTGGGCGTGGTGTGCGCCGGGCTCGCGATGCTGGGGCTGGCGTCCGGGCCGGAGGGAGAACGGGACGGGCCGGACGCCCTGGGCTGGGTGATGCTCGCGACGGCGGTCGGCATGCTGGTGCTCGCGCTGCTGGGCGGGCGGCTGTCCGGGCGCATGCGGGCGCTGGTGCTGGGCCTGGGGGCCGGTTTCGGGTTCGGCGTGGTGGAGGTGTCGGTCCGCCTGATCGACTCGCTGCGGCCGGCCGACCTGCTCACCAACCCGGCGGCCTACGCCCTCCTGATCGGCGGGGGCGCCGCGTTCATCCTGCTGACCTCGGCCCTGCAGCGCGGCTCGGTGACCACGGCGACGGCCGGAATGGTGATCGGCGAGACGATCGGCCCGGCGGCGGTGGGCGTCATCTGGCTCGGCGACCGCACCCGCGAGGGCCTGACCTGGCTGGCCGCACTCGGTTTCGCCGTGGCGGTGGCGGGGGCACTGGCGCTGGCCCGGTTCGGGGAGGCACCGGTGACGGAGGAGACCGGGCCCGCCCACTGAAGCCTGCCGCTCCCTCGCCGGTCCCCTCACGGCAGTACTCGGCACAACGCCTCCAGCGCACCCGCCCACGCGCTGTCCGGTGGCGTCCCGTAGCCCACCACCAGGGCGTCCAACGACTCGGCTACCGCCTCGGGATGCCGGTGGAAGGCCAGGCCGTGCAGGGCCAGTCCCTGCCAGGCGGCGGCCTGGACCACCGACTGCTCGGTGCCGGGCGGCAACCGCAGGACCGCGTGCAGACCGGCCGCGATGCCGGTGACCCGGACGTCCGGTGCACGCTCGGCGAGGGCCGCGGCGAGCGCGTCACGGCGGCGCCGGTAGCGCAGGCGGGCGGAGCGGACATGGCGGTCGTACGCGCCGGACACCAGGAACTCGGCCAGGGTCAGCTGGTCCAGCACCCCGCACGTGTCGATACGGCCCTTGGCCGCGGTCACCTCCTCCACCAGGGACGGCGGCAGCGCCATCCAGCCCAGCCGCAGGCCGGGGGCGAGGGACTTGCTGGCGGTGCCGAGGTAGACCACGTGATCGGGATCGAGGCCCTGCAGCGCGCCGACGGGCTGGCGGTCGTAGCGGAACTCGCCGTCGTAGTCGTCCTCCAGGACCAGTCCGCCGGTCCGGCGAGCCCACTCCACGACGGCACTGCGCCGGTCGGGGTGCAGGGCCGTGCCCATCGGGAACTGGTGGGCCGGGGTGACGAGAACCGCGCCCTCCGCGCCCTCACCGCCCAACACCCCGGTGTCCGTGCCCAGTTCGTCGTACGGCAGTGCGCGGGCCGCCAGTCCCGCGTCCGTCAGCAGCGCCCAGTGGGCGTCAAGCCCGTACGACTCCACCGCCACCGTCCGCACCCCGCGTGCCCGCAGCACGGCGCCGAGGACGCGCAGGGCGTGCGAGAAGCCGGCGGTGATCACGAGGGTCTCGGGGTCGGTGCGGACGCCCCGGGCGCGGGCGAGGTAGCCGGCGAGGGCGGTGCGCAGTTCGGGGCGGCCGCGCGGGTCGCCGTAGCCCAGGGCGTCGAAGGGGGCGGTGGCGAGCGCCCGGCGGGCGGCCTTGAGCCACTCGGTGCGCGGGAAGGCGGCGAGGTCGGGTGTGCCCGGGACGAGGCTGTGCACGGGGCGTCCCGGATCGCGGCGCCGGGGTGCCGTGTCCGCGGGTGGGAGCACGGCCCTTTCCGCGACCCGCGTGCCGGAGCCCTGCCGGGCGGTGAGCCAGCCCTCGGCGACCAGGTCGGCGTAGGTCTCGGCGACGGTGTTGCGGGCGATGCCCAGGTCGGCGGCGAGGCTGCGGGAGGAGGGCAGCCGGGTGCCGGGGGCGAGGCGGCCGGTGCGGACCGCGTCCCGCAGCGCGTCGGTCAGACCGCGGCGCAGCCCGCTGGAACCGGCCGGTTCCAGGTGCAGGTCGACCCCCAGAGTGGCCCATGAATCCGCCATGGAAATGGACCATACTCCTGGGCTTCCTCGCTCCTAGGGTCGAAGCATGAGCACTGCACAGGAAACCCTCGAGTACGCCACCGAACACGCCCCGCGGCTGCACTGGGCCGAGCACGCGCCCGACGTCTACAAGGCGATGATCCGCCTGGACACGGCGGCCCGGCAGGGCCTGGACCCCAAGCTGTACGAGCTGGTGAAGATCCGGGCCTCGCAGATCAACCACTGCGCCTTCTGCCTCGACATGCACACCAAGGACGCGCTCGCGGCCGGCGAGAGCGTGGAGCGGATCGTGCAGCTCAGCGCCTGGGAGGAGTCGCGGCACTTCTACACCGAGAAGGAGCTGGCGGCGATCGAACTGACCGAGGCGATCACCGTGCTCACCGACGGCTTCGTGCCGGACGAGGTGTACGAGCGGGCCGCCAAGCAGTTCGAGGAGGCCGAGCTGGCCCGGCTGATCGCCGCGATCACGGTGATCAACGCGTGGAACCGGTTCGGCGTCTCCACCCGGATGACCCCGGGCCACTACCAGCCCGGGCAGCACACGTGAGCCGCACCCGGTTACTGGACCGGGAGGTCGGCCGGGCGATGTCCGCGCTCAGTGCGGCCGCGAAGCGGGGGCTCGGCGATCCGGTCCTCGCCGAGCTGGTGATGATCCGGGCCTCGCAGATCAACCACTGCGCGTTCTGCCTGGACATGCACCTCCAAGTGGCCCGGAGGAACGGCGAGTCGGAGGACCGGATCCAGCTGCTCGACGCCTGGGAGGAGACCGGGGACCTCTACAGCGAGCGGGAGCGTGCCGCCCTGGGCCTGACGGAGGCGATCACCGTGCTGAGTGGGGGAACCTGCCGGACCAAGTCCGGGGGAGGCTTCGTGCCGGACGAGGTGTACGACACCGCCGCCAAGCACTTCGGCGAGGCCGAACTGGCCCACCTCATCGGGCTGATCACCGTCGTCAACGGCTGGAACCGACTGATGGTCAGCCGCCGTGTCGCACCGGGGGGTTACCAGCCATGACCAAGGCCGAACTGTTCCGCGCCCTGCACCTGAAGCGCGCCCAGGGAGACCCCCTGGTGCTGCCGGGCCCCTGGGACGCGGCCAGCGCCCGGGTGTTCGTGGAAGCGGGGTTCCCCGCCCTGGCCACGCCCAGCGCGGGCGTCGCCGCCTCACTCGGGTACGAGGACGGGGTGACCCCCGCCGACGAGATGTTCGCGGCGGTGGCCCGGATCGCGGGGGCGGTGGACGTGCCGGTGTCGGCGGATGTCGAGGGCGGGTACGGGCTCGCGCCCGAGGAGCTGGTGGAGCGGCTGCTGGAGGCCGGTGCCGTGGGGTGCAACCTCGATGACTCGGACGACGCGGGTGTCCTCAAGGATCCGCGCGAGCACGCCGAGTACCTCGCCGAGGTGCGCTCGGCCGCCGCCGACCGGCTCTTCGTCAACGCCCGCGTCGACATCTTCGTGCACGGCGACGGCGACCCCGAACGGGCCATCGAGCGCGCCGCGTTGTACGTGGCGGCGGGCGCGGACTGCGTGTATCCGATCCTCGCCCCGGTCGACGTGCTGCCGCTGCTGCGGTCCGGCATCCAGGGCCCGGTCAACATGGTGGCCCGGGCGGACGGCGAAGGCCCCTCGCCCGCCGTGCTCGGCGAACTCGGGGCCACCCGCGTCACATTCGGTCCGGGACTCCAGCGACGCGCCACGGCCGCGCTGCGCGAGATCGCCGCCGGAATGCGCTGAGCCGGATCAGGACAGCCACTGCTTCCAGACGGAGGGGTGGCTGTCCACCCACTTCTTCGCCGCCTCCTCGGGCGAGAGCTTCCGCTCGGCGATCATCAGGGAGACCTCGTTCTGGTCCTCCGTCGTCCACCTGAACTTCTTCAGGAAGGCCGCCGCGCCGCCGCCGGACTTCGCGAAGCCGGCGTTGAGGTACTTCTGCAGCGGGGTGTGCGGGTAGGCGCAGGTGATCTTCGCCGCGTCCGCGTCGCAGCCCTCCTTGTACGGCGGCAGCTTCACCTCCGTCATGGGGACCTTCTTGAACAGCCACTGGGGGGAGTACCAGTACGTCAGGAAGGGCTTCTTCTCCTTGGCGAACTGCTTCATCTGGGTGATCTGCGCCGCCTCGGAGCCGGCGAAGACGACCTGGTAGTTCAGCTTCAGGTTCTGCACCAGCGCCTTGTCGTTGGTGACGTAGGACGGGGAGCCGTCCATCAGCTGGCCCTTGCCGCCGCTCTCCGCGGTGCGGAAGAGGGAGGCGTACTTGTTCAGGTTCCGCCAGTCCGTGATGTCCGGGTGCTGCTTGGCGAGGTAGGTCGGGACGAACCAGCCGATGTGCCCGGTCACCCCGAGGTCGCCCGCGCGCGCGATCGTCTTCTTGTCGTCGACGTACCGCTTCTCCTGGTCCGGGTGGCCCCAGTCCTCCAGGATCGCGTCGACGCGGCCCTGGCTGAGCGCGTCCCAGGCGGGCACCTCGTCCACCTGGACGGTGTCGACGCGGTAACCCAGCTTGTGTTCGAGGAGGTACTGGGCGACGGCCACGTTGGACTGGGCGCCCACCCAGGACTGCACGGACAGGGTCACGGACTTCGCGCCCCGGGCGTTCGCGAACGGCGACGCCTGCTTGGTCATGTCGGCTGCGCCGCAGCCGGTGAGCAGCGCGAGCGCGGACGCGCCGGCGGCCACCGTGAGGGTCGTACGGAATCGCATGTCACGCTCCCTTCTTCGCGCGGCGGCCGGTCGGCTGGGTCACCCGGTCGAGCATCAGGCCGAGGCAGACGATGGCCGCGCCGGCGACCAGGCCGGTCGCCAGGTCGCCCTGCGCGAGGCCGAAGGCGACGTCGTAGCCGAGGGCTCCGCCGCCGACCAGGCCGCCGATGATGACGACGGCGAGGACCAGGACCACACCCTGGTTGAGGGCGAGCAGCAAGGAGCGGCGGGCGAGCGGAAGCTGGACCTGCCACAGTTGCTGGCGGCCGGTCGCGCCGAGCGAGCGAGCGGACTCCAGCGCGGCCGCGTCGACCTGCCGCAGACCCTGCGCGGTGATCCGGACGACGGCCGGGAGGGCGTAGACGACGGCCGCGGCGACGGCGGGGGCGCGGCCGACGCCGAACAGGGCGACGACCGGGATCAGGTACACGAACTGCGGCATGGTCTGGAAGACGTCCAGGACCGGGCGCAGGGCCCGCTCCACGCGGTCGCTGCGGGCGGCCGCGATACCGGTCGCGAAGCCGAGCACGAGGGTGACGGCGACGGCCGCGAGCACCTGCGAGAGCGTGTCCAGGGACGGCTCCCACACTCCGAGCACACCGATCGCGGCCATGGCGAGCACGGCGGTCAGTGCGGTGCGCCAGGTGCCGATCAGCCAGGCCAGCGCGGCGACGACGAACAGCACCGACCACCAGGGCAGCCACTGCAGTCCGCCTCGGACGGGGTCCAGGATCCAGGTGGTGAAGTGGGCCGCCCAGTCCGCGGTGCCGCCGACGACCGGGACGCCGGAGTAGAGGTGGGCGGTCATCCAGTCGACGGCGCGGTTGACCGGTTCGGTGATGTCCAGGGTCCAGGAGGCCGGCCAGTCGAGGCGGCCGAGGAGCCGGGCGGCCAGGGCGACGGCCACGGTGACGGCGAGGGCGTAGGGCCAGCCGACGGTGCGGGAGCGGGTGGTGCCGTCCCCGGCCGCTCCGGTGACCCGGTCCAGGACGACCGCCAGCAGCACGATCGGGATGCCGGCCGCGAGGGCCGCGCCCACGTCGACGGAGGCGAGGGCCTGGTAGACCCGGTCGCCGAGGCCGCCGGCGCCGATGACGGAGGCGATGACGGCCATGGACAGCGCCATCATGATCGTCTGGTTGAGGCCGAGCAGGAGTTCCTTGCGGGCCAGCGGGATGCGGGCGGTCAGCAGCCGCTGCCGGGCGGTGGCGCCGAGCGACTCCACGGCCTCCAGGACTTCGGGGTCGGCTCCGCGCAGACCTAGCGCCGTGAGGCGGGCCATCGGCGGGGCGGCGTACACGACGGTGGCGAGCACGGCCGCGGGGACGCCGATGCCGAAGACCAGGACGACGGGGAGGAGGTACGCGAACGCCGGAAGCACCTGCATGGTGTCCAGCACCGGGCGCAGGGCACGGTCGAGCCGGTCGGAGAGCCCGGCGGCGAGGCCGAGCAGGGCGCCGACGGCCACGGAGGCGAGGACGGCGACCACCATCAGCGCGAGCGTCTGCATGGTGGGCACCCACATGCCCAGTGCTCCGCAGGCCAGGAAGGCGACGGCCGTGCCCGCGGCCAGCCGGACCCCGGCCACGCGCCAGGCGACGAGGGCGCCCAGCGCGGTGACGCCGGTCCAGCCCGCGGCGAGCAGGGCGAGGTAGACGGCGCGCACGGAGAGGACGACCGCGTTGCTGATGTAGCCGAAGAAGTACAGGAACAGCGGATGGCTGTCGCGGTTGTCGACGACCCAGTCGCTGGCCGTCGCGAGGGGCTTGTCGAGGTGGACGGTGAGCGCGTGCGGCCAGGCGCCGCTGCCCCAGTGGCTGTTCAGCGGGGGTACCAGGACGGCGGCGGCGAGCGCGAGCAGGAGCAGCTTGCCCGCGGCCCGGCTCTTCAGGACGCCGGGTTTGCCCGTGCGGGAGGTCGGGACGGTGATCGTTGCCATCAGACCGCCTCCGTGTCGGCGGTGCCTCGCGCGGGGGTGCCCCCCTCGCCCAGCGGTGCCGTTCCGGCGCTCCTGGTGGGCGCGGCCTCGGTGCCCGCCACCACGCCGAGCAGCCGCTCGTGGTCCACCACGCCCAGGCACTTGCCCTGGTCCATCACCCGGGCCGGGGCGCCGGCGCGGGCCACCGCCTCGATGGCCTCGGCCACCGGGGCGTCCGGGCGGACCGCGGGGCCGCTGCCCGTCTCCGCGGCGGACGCGGGGCGCATGGCCGTGCGGCAGGTGACGACCTGTTCGCGCGGGACGTCCCGGACGAACTCGCGGACGTAGTCGTCGGCCGGGGAGGAGACGATCTCCTCCGGGGTGCCGAGCTGGACCACGCGGCCGTCGCGCATCAGGGCGATGCGGTCGCCGAGCTTCAGTGCCTCGGAGAGGTCGTGGGTGATGAAGACCATCGTGCGGCCCTCCTCGCGGTGCAGGCGGACCACCTCGTCCTGCATGTCTCGCCGGATCAGCGGGTCGAGGGCGCTGAACGGCTCGTCGAAGAGGAGCACCTCGGGGTCGACGGCGAGCGCGCGGGCGAGCCCGACGCGCTGGCGCTGGCCGCCCGAGAGCTGACCGGGTCGGCGCTTCTCCATGCCCTCGAGGCCGACCTTGGCTACGAACTCGGCGGCCCGCTCGCGTCGTTCGGACTTGCCGACGCCCTGGATCTCCAGGCCGTAGGCCACGTTGTCCAGGACCGTTCGGTGCGGGAGCAGACCGAAGTGCTGGAAGACCATCGCGGCGCGGTGGCGGCGCAGTTCGCGCAGGCGGGACCTGTCCATGGCGCGGACGTCCTCGCCGTCGATGGCGATCGTGCCCGCCGTCGGCTCGATCAGCCGGGTCAGGCAGCGGACGAGGGTGGACTTGCCGGAGCCGGACAGGCCCATCACCACGAAGACCTCGCCCCTGTGCACGTCGAAGGAGACGTCCCGGACGGCGGCCGTGCAGCCGGTGCGGGAGCGGAGCTCGGCGGGGGGCAGGGTGCTCAGCTCCGGGTCCGCGGGGACGCGGTCGGGCTTCGGGCCGAAGACCTTCCAGAGGCCTTCCACGGAGAAGACGGGGGTGTCGGTGGTGGGGGGCTTGCGGGTGGGGACCGTGAGCGTCATCGGACGTCACCTCCGATCAGGTCGACGGCCTTCTCCCCGACCATGAGCACCCCGATCATCGGGTTCACGGCGGTCATGGTCGGGAAGACGGAGGCGTCGGCGATGCGGATGCCGTCGAGGCCGCGGATCCTCAGCTCCGGGTCCACTACGGCGAGTTCGTCGTCGGCGGCGCCCATCCTGCAGGTGCCGGCCGGGTGGTAGACGGTGTGCGCGACCTTGCGGGCGTACTCGCTCAGCTCGGCGTCGCCCGAGATCTCCGGGCCCGGGCAGACCTCGCGCTTGAGCCAGCCCGCCAGCGGCTCGCTCTTGGCGATCTCGCGGGCGATGCGGATGCCGTCGACCAGGGTCCGGGCGTCGTAGTCGTCCTCGTCGGTGAAGTACCGGAAGTCGAGGGCGGGCTTCACGGACGGGTCGGCGCTGGTCAGGTACAGGCGGCCGCGGGACTTCGGCTTGGGGATGTTCGGGGTCATGGAGACGCCGAACTCGGGCCGCTGGTAGCCCAGTCGCTCCGGATTGTCCGTGAACGGGATCTGGTAGAAGTGGAACATCAGGTCCGGGCCCGGGTGTTCGGGGTCACGGCGCACGAACAGGCCGGCGTCGGAGTCCATCGCGGAGTTCTCGGGGATCGGCCCGTGGGTCTCCCAGACGATGACCGACTCGGGGTGGTCGAGCAGGTTCTCGCCGACGCCCGGCAGGTCGTGCACGACGGGGATGCCGAGCGCCTCGAGGTCCTCGCGGGGGCCGATGCCCGAGTGCAGCAGCAGGCGCGGGGAGTCGACGGCGCCCGCGCACAGCACGACCTCGTTGCGGGCCCGTAGCAGCAGTTCCTCGCCGTCCTTGGTGCGCACGTGCACGCCCTCGGCGCGGGTGCCGTTCAACTCCAGCCGGTACGCCCAGGTCTCCAGCAGGACGTGCAGGTTGGGGCGCTCGTCCATCACCGGGTGCAGATACGCCACCGAGGCGGAGGAGCGCTTGTTGTTCTCGGGGTGGTAGGCGAGGTCGAAGAAGCCGACGCCCTCCGTGAACGGCTTGCGGTTGAAGCCCTCGACGCGGGGGACGTCGAGCGCGGACCGGGCGGCGTCCACGAAGTCGCGGGCGATGTCGTTCCGGTCCTTCTCGTCGACCGAGACGATGTTGTTCTTCAGACGGGCGAAGTAGGCCTCCATGGGGACGGCGCCCCAGCCCTTGGCACCGGCCGTCTCCCACTCGTCCCAGTCGGACGGGAGCGGCTTGAAGGAGATGAGGGTGTTGTGGGAGGAGCAGCCGCCGAGGACGCGGGCCCGGCTGTGCCGGATGTGGGAGTTGCCGCGGGGCTGTTCGGTGGTGGGGTAGTCGTAGTCGAGTTCGCCGCCGAGCAGGCCCATCCAGCGGCGCAGGGTCAGCACGTCGTCGCGGCCGACGTCGCTGGGGCCGCCCTCGATGACGGCCACGGTGACGTCGGGGTTCTCGGTCAGCCGGGAGGCGATGACGGAACCCGCCGTGCCGCCGCCTATGACGACGTAGTCGAAGTCGTGGGTGTGATCGGGCATGGGGTGGTTACTCCTGGGGGGTGGGAGGCCGGGCGGAGTCCGGGAGCGGGGATGTGTGGGGCCCTGCTCCCGGACTCGTGCGCTGGGGGGTGCGCGCCGGCCGGGGGTCGGGGATGCGGGGTCAGCCGGCGAACCAGCGCACCGGCCTGGGTGCGAGGTTCTGGTAGACGTGCTTGGTCTCGCGGTACTCGGCGAGCCCGGCGGGTCCCAGTTCGCGGCCCGTGCCACTCCGGCCGAAGCCGCCCCACTCCGCCTGCGGCAGGTAGGGGTGGAAGTCGTTGATCCAGACGGTGCCGTGGCGCAGCCGGCCCGCGACCCGGCGGGCCCGGCCGGCGTCGGCGGACCAGACGGCACCGGCGAGGCCGTACTCGGTGTCGTTGGCGAGGCGGACGGCCTCGTCCTCCGTGCGGAAGGTCTCCACGGTGAGGACCGGCCCGAAGACCTCCTCGCGTACGACCCTCATCTCGCGGTGACAGGCGTCGAGGACGGTCGGCTCGTAGAAGTAGCCGCTCTCCGGGCGCTCGGGGGACGGCTCGGGACGCCGGCCGCCGCAGCGCAGCACCGCGCCCTCGGCCAGCGCGGAGGCGACGTAGGCCTCGACCTTGGCACGCTGCTGCTCCGAGACGAGGGGGCCGCACTCGACGCCGTCCGCGGTGCCCCGGCCGAGCCTGATCCGCTGTGCCCTGCGGGCGAGTTCGGCGACGAAGCGCTCCCGGAGGGACTCCTCCACGATGAGGCGGGAGCCGGCCGAGCAGACCTGACCGCTGTGGATGAAGGCGGCGTTGAGGGCCTGGTCGACGGCGGTGTCGAAGCCCTCCTCGGTGGCGCAGGCGTCGGCGAACACCACGTTGGGGTTCTTGCCGCCGAGTTCGAGGGCGACCTTCTTGACCGTCGGGGCGGCCGCCTGCGCGACCTTGGTGCCGCTGACCAGGCCGCCGGTGAAGGAGACCAGGTCGACGTCGGGGTGCTCGGCGAGCCGGGCGCCGACGGTGTGGCCGGGTCCGGTGACCAGGTTGGCCACTCCGGCGGGCAGGCCGGCCTCGGCCAGCAGCCTGATCAGCGCGATCGTGGTCATCGGGGTGATCTCGCTGGGCTTGAGCACGAAGGTGTTGCCCGCGGCGAGCGCCGGGGCGATCTTCCAGCTGGCCTGGAGCAGCGGGTAGTTCCAGGGGGTGATCAGCGCGCAGACACCGACCGGCTCGTGCACGACGACGCTGTGGATGTCGGGTGAGCCCGCGTCGACGACCCGGCCCGGGGCCTCGGCGGCGACCAGGTCGGCGAAGTAGCGGAAGGCGTCGGCGACGCAGTCGATGTCGACGCGGCCCTCCTCGACGGTCTTGCCCGCGTCCCGGCTCTCCAGCAGGCCGAGTTCCTCTCGGTCGCGCACCAGGAGGCCGGCGACGCGACGCAGCAGGGCGGCGCGTTCGGCGACGGGGGTGCCGGGCCAGGGGCCGTGGTCGAACGCCTGGCGGGCGGCTGCCACCGCGCGCTCCGCGTCCTTCTCGTCGCCCTCCGCGACCACGGCGAACGGCCGGGCGTCCGCGGGGTCGAGGATCTCGCGCGTGGCACCGGAGATCGCTTCCAGCCACTCGCCTCCCGCGTGGATGGTCGCCGAGGCCTGTCGTTCCGTTCTGTCCGCCATGATCGGTATTGCCTTCCGTTCCTGTTCAGTACCCCTGTGTCACATGCGTGTCACGCTCGGGGACCGCCACCGCCTGCCCCGGGCCCCTCGACGGCATGCGCAATCGACGGCCGAAAGTGCGCGGGGTCACTGAAAAGACGGCAGAAAACGGACAAAACCTGGCGGGCCTTGCTGACGTGTCCCTGCTCGGACTGGTACGGCCCGCTACGCGCAGGAGGTGTCCGTGGGGCAGAAGGAGGTGAGGGCCGAGGCGAGAGGGGCGCGGACCCGGCCGTCGGACAGCTGCTCCGGTCCGCTGGCGCGGATCGCGTAGAGCGTGCCGTCGGCCGCCCGGAAGCGGTGGTCGACGACCCGGCGGGCACCCTTGTCGGGGTCGTCGTAGCGGTACGACAGCTCGGCCCAGGTGTCGCCGGAGCGGCGGGCGAGGGCCTGGTAGCCGGGCTCGCGCGCGTAGCCGTAGCCCGGGTCGTTCTCGGCGAGGTCCAGGGACTCGGTCACGGTGGCCTCGGCCAGCTCGAAGATCTGCAGCTGACGGCCGTCGGACGGGGAGTCGTAGAACACCACGGTCGCCTTCTCCCCCTGCTTCTGCCGCCGGGTCCAGCCCTCGGGGACGGCGAGGCGGTAGCCGACGGGGTCGCGGACGACACGGTAACCCGCGGGCGTCGTCCCCTTGGGGACGGACGGGGTGGCCGGGGAGGCATCGGACGCGGAAGGGGTGGTGGGGGCGGAGGCCGGGGCCGAGGCGGAGACGGTGACACCGGTGGCCGGGGCGGACGCCGCCGGGGAGCCGGTGCCGGCACGGTCCCGGCCGAGGTACCAGACCCCGAAGCCGGCCCCGGCGCCGACCACGACCATGGCCATGACCAGGGCGATCAGCCGGCCGCCAGGGAGCCGCCGAGGGTCGGGCGCGGGCCCGTACGACGGCGGGGGGACCGGTCCCGGTGCGGGCGGCCCACCGGCGTAGGTGGGGGCGGTGGCCCAGGGCGGCGGAGGGCCGTCGGGGGCTGTGGGCGGGGGTGCCGGCACCGACGTCCGTGTCTCCTCGTACGCCCAGGCCGGCGGGGTGACCGGTGCCCCGGACGGCCAGGCCGCCCGGCCACTCTCCGCACCCGGCTCACGCTCGGGTCCGGAGTCGCGCCCCTCCTCGCTGTTCCATCCGTTCCAGCCGCTCATCACTTACCCCCCGAAACACCCACCCTGCACTGCTCTCGACAGTAGCGGTGAAAACGGGCGCGGGCCCCGCTCCGGACGAAACCGGAACGGAGCCCGCGCAGGCTCGCGACGAAACAGCCGAAGCCGGGATCAGATGAGGCCCAGGGAGCGGACCGCCTCGCGCTCCTCCTCGAGCTCCTTGACGGAGGCGTCGATGCGGGCGCGGGAGAACTCGTTGATGTCCAGGCCCTGGACGATCTCGTACTTGCCGTCCTTGACGGTGACCGGGAAGGAGGAGATCAGGCCCTCCGGGACGCCGTAGGAGCCGTCCGACGGGATGCCCATGGAGGCCCAGTCGCCCTCGGCGGTGCCGTTGACCCAGGTGTACACGTGGTCGATGGCGGCGTTGGCGGCGGAGGCGGCGGAGGACGCGCCACGGGCCTCGATGATCGCGGCACCGCGCTTGGCGACGGTCGGGATGAAGTCCTCGGCCAGCCACTTCTCGTCGCTGACGACCTCGGCGGCGTTCTTGCCGGCGATCGTGGCGTGGAAGATGTCCGGGTACTGGGTGGCGGAGTGGTTGCCCCAGATGGTCAGGCGCTTGATGTCGGCGACCGTGGAACCCGTCTTCTTCGCGAGCTGGGTCAGCGCGCGGTTGTGGTCCAGGCGGGTCATCGCGGTGAAGCGCTCGGCCGGGACGTCCGGCGCGGCGGCCTGCGCGATGAGCGCGTTGGTGTTGGCCGGGTTGCCGACGACGAGGACCTTGATGTCGTCTGCGGCGTGGTCGTTGATGGCCTTGCCCTGCGGCTTGAAGATGCCGCCGTTGGCCTCCAGCAGGTCGCCGCGCTCCATGCCCTTGGTGCGCGGGCGGGCGCCGACGAGGAGGCCTACGTTGGCGCCGTCGAAGGCGACGTTCGGGTCGTCGGTGATCTCGATGCCCTGCAGGAGCGGGAACGCACAGTCGTCCAGCTCCATGGCCGTGCCCTCGGCGGCCTTGAGCGCCGGGGTGATCTCCAGCAGGCGCAGCTTGACCGGCACGTCCGCGCCGAGCAGCTGGCCGGAGGCGATGCGGAAGAGCAGGGCGTAACCGATCTGGCCGGCCGCGCCGGTGACGGTGACGTTCACGGGAGTGCGGGTCATGGCGTTCTCCGTATGACAGCTGGCGGTGGGGCTTCGCTGCCCCGTGCGGATGATCGATCTCTTGGCGTCAAGAGAGATCCAGCGGTCAGGCTATCGCGCATCCGGCATGCGAGACGCCCGGGGCCCTGTGGCTCACCCCACAGGCCGGACGCCCGTGTCATGAAAGAGGCGGCCGCCCGTCCGGGAGAGGAGGGACAGGTCGGCCGCCGGTGGGGGGTACCGGCTTGCCGGACTCCCGTGGGGGTACGGTTCGCGTGCCCAGGATCCGGCGAGCCATTCCTCCGCCCACGAAATTCCACCCGAACCGGTGCCCCCGCGGTCTGCCCGCCGCGCCGCTTCCTGTCTCTCCGCTCCCCGCCCCGCTCCTTCGACGGGCCCCGCCCCGCTACTTCGTGCAGCCCGTCCGCCCGGAGGCGAGGGTCGCGCAGGCCTTGGCCTCGGCCGCGTCCTTCACAGCGACCATCGGTGTGTAGGCGATGGTGTCCCCGGCCGTGGTGATGTCACCCGTCTGGCGTGCCTTGCCCGCGGAGATCTGGACCTGGTCGCCCTGGGCGCCCCCGGTGATCCTTCCCCAGGCCGTGCCGCAGGTCTTGCTGTAGCGGACCTCCAGTGTGGTGGTGCCGACGGTGGCGGTATTGGCGGTGGTCACCAGATCGCCGCTGCACCCCATGGCCTCCGCGTCCTTGCCGGTGCAGGAGGAGCCGCTGCACTTGACCCCGGCGGGCAGGCTGGGGTTGGTGCTGGCGGTCGGGGAGGGCGACTTGGCGGCGCCCTCGTTCTTGCCGCCGCCGCGCTGGTCGGTGAAGAAGTAGACGGCCGCGACGACGACGAGGACACCGACGACACCCGCGAGGAACATCGTCAGCCGCCGCTTGCCCGCCTTGGCGGGCGCGCCGCCGGCGGTCCGCGGTGCCTGCGGCTGTCCGTCGTACGGATTCGGGGTGCCGGGCGTCCAGGCCGGACCGTCCGGCGTGGCCGCGGGCCGCGCACCGGTACCGGGACCGGGACCGGGCCGGGCGCTCGCCGGTGAGGGGCCCTGATAGCCCGCGAGCCGCCAGGAATTGACCTCCGGGTCCGAACCGCGGCCCGCGTTCTCCCGTCCGTCGGCGTCGGACGCCGTCGGCTGGGGCGGGATCGTCGGTGCGACGCCCGCCGGGCCGGCGACGCCCGCGGTCGCGGTGGTGCCGGCACCCCCGGGGGCCGTCCTGGTACCGCTCGTCCCCTCGGCCTCGGCGGCCCCGAACTCCCCGAGCGCGGCGCGCGCCTGGGAGATGCGGATCTGCTCCATGGTCCGGTCGTGCCGCATCTCGGCCCGGCTCCAGGCCCGTTCGGCCAGCTCCCACATGGTGGTGAGGTGGACCGGGCTGGTGCCGGTGACCTCAGCGAGCGCGACGATCGCCCCCTTGGGCGCGAGCAACCGGCCGCCCAGGTAACGCTCCCAGGACGTCTTGCTGTAGCCGGTCCGGTCGGCCAGCGCCGCGATGCTCAGGCCGCTGCGGTCCACGAGCCGCCTCAACTGGCTCGTGAACTCCTTGATCTGCGGATCCAGCTCATCCGGCAAGGCTTTCCATCGAGGCATTGTTTCCCCCTCTTTCCCCCCGGTTGGTGCCGTCGGTTCCCGCGCCGTTCCCCGCGGGTGACTTCACCGGCCCGGTCTGGTCCCCGGGTCCGGCACCCGTTCTGGCTACCCATGGGGATGCGCTGACCAAGGATCCCAGTTCCCGGAGCGGGGGCGCACAGGAGCATCGGTCCGGCTGGTTGTGCACCGGCCTCCACGGGGCCTTCGTAACGTATCCCCGATTCGTCGGCTTATCGACACCGCGGACACACATGTGGCAGTGCGCGGACACCGTAGCGGAACGGTCACTTCCGTGCCACAGCGCGCGGACAGCCGTTGAACAGCCCGTTCATGGCGCGGAAGGCTGGATCCCGGCGGCGGCTCGTCCTTGCTCGGGGGAGGGGACGGGCCGCCGTTCCGACGGGGCCACCCGCCGCGCGGGCGGCGCTACTTGTCGAGTGTGAAGTGCAGGGTGTCCTTCAGGAACGGGATCTCCAGCAACGGGTGGGGCTGGGCCATCAACGCCAGCAGCACGATCGCGAGGCCCAGTATCCCGTAGGTGACGATGTCCGTGAAGCGCGAGCGGACGGCGAGCATCCCCACGCTCGGCAGCGTCCAGCGCATGACCGCGCCGGCCAGCAGGGCGGCACCGATCAGCAGGGTGCCGAAGCGGAACACGTCCAGCGCGGTCAGCAGCAGGCCGAGCGCGACCGTGGACAGCACCACGAGCATGGGCCACTGCCGGGCGGGCGCCGGGGCGTCACCGGGTGCGGCCCGGCCGCCGCCCTCGGGGCGCGCGGTGTCCTTGGTGAACAGCGGGAAGCGGCGTGTGACGCGCCGCGGGCGCCCCTCGGTGTCGGGGGCGCTGATCGCGTCGCGCACCGTCGGCTCCGTGCCGTGGGTGTCCTCAGCCGGCACTGCGCTCCGCCGCCTCGACCACGTTGACCAGCAGCTGCGCCCGGGTCATCGGGCCGACGCCGCCGGGGTTGGGGGAGATCCAGCCGGCCACCTCGAGCACGTCCGGGTGGACGTCACCGACGATCTTCCCCTCGGCGTTGCGGGAGACGCCGACGTCCAGGACGGCCGCGCCCGGCTTGACGTCCTCGGCGCTGATCAGGTGCGGGAAGCCGGCCGCCGCGACGATGATGTCGGCCCGCTTGAGGTGGGCGGACAGGTCACGGGTGCCGGTGTGGCACTGGGTCACCGTGGCGTTCTCGCTGCGCCGGGTCAGCAGCAGCGGCATCGGGCGGCCGATGGTCACCCCGCGGCCGACCACCACGACCTCGGCGCCCTTGATCTCCACGCCGTGGGCGCGCAGCAGGCTGATGATGCCGTTGGGGGTGCAGGGCAGCGGCGCCGGCTCGTTCAGGACGAGACGGCCGAGGTTCATCGGGTGCAGGCCGTCCGCGTCCTTGGCCGGGTCCATCAGCTCCAGGATGCGGTTCTCGTCGATGCCCTTGGGGAGCGGCAGTTGGACGATGTAACCGGTGCAGGCGGGGTCCTCGTTCAGCTCCCGGACGACCGCCTCGATCTCCTCCTGGGTGGCCGTGGCGGGCAGCTCCCGCTGGATGGAGGCGATGCCGACCTGCGCGCAGTCGCGGTGTTTGCCGGCGACGTACTTCTGGCTGCCGGGGTCGTCCCCGACCAGGATCGTGCCGAGGCCGGGCGTGACGCCCCTCTCCTTCAGCGCCGCCACGCGGGCGGTCAGATCGGACTTGATCGCGGCTGCGGTGGCCTTGCCATCGAGAATCTGGGCGGTCATGACTCCATCCTCGCGGATGACCGGCGCCTGGTTCCAATCCGGGTGCCCCCTGACCGGGCCCCCACACGCGGTCCGGAGGCCCGTCCTTGATCGACGATGTTGCACTTGCACAACACCTCGCGAATCCGGCTGGACAAGAATCGGCCTCTCCCACGACGATGAACGGCGCAGTTTCGCGGTCCGGTTGGGGGCAAACCGCTCAGATCCTGACGATCCTCCGTGCCTTCCGCGTCGTCCCCGCAGTGTCAACGGAGGAAACCCGCCATGAGTTTCGGCTCGCCCAACAATCCCTACGGCCAGCCGCAGGAGCCGCAGCAGCCCTACGGCTACCCGCAGCAGCCCGGTTACCAGCAGGCACCGCAGGGCGTCCCGCCACAGGGCGTGCCGCCGCAGCAGGGCTACGGCTATCCGCAGCAGCCGGGCTACCCGGGCTACCCCCAGCAGGGCGGATACGGCTACGGCGCCCAGCCGCCGTACGCGAACTGGGGACAGCGCTTCCTCGGCACCCTGGTCGACGGCCTGGTGTTCGCCGTGCCGTACATCCTGGTGATCGTCGGCAAGGACAACGCCGCGCTGTCGGCCATCGGCGGGCTCGCCCTCATCGCGATCGCGATCTGGCAGCTGATCCAGGAGGGCCGTACCGGCCAGACGATCGGCAAGAAGGCGCTGGGCATCCGCCTGGTGAAGGAGGAGACCGGCCAGCCGCTCGGCGTGGGCATGGCCTTCGTCCGCCGTCTCGCCCACTTCCTGGACAGCCTGGCCTGCTACCTGGGCTGGCTGTGGCCGGCGTGGGACTCCAAGCGCCAGACGTTCGCCGACAAGGTCTGCGGCTCGATCGTCATCAAGACGCAGTGAGCACCGTCGTCCGGACGCGGTGAGCTGAGCACCTGAACGGCGAAGCGGCCTCCGGCCCCCCGCACGGGGGCCGGAGGCCGCTTCGATCGTTGCCCCGGGGGCTCAGTGGAAGAAGTGGCGCGTGCCCGTGAAGTACATGGTCACGCCCGCCTTCTTGGCGGCCTCCACGACCAGCTCGTCACGGATCGAGCCGCCCGGCTGGACGATCGCCCGGACGCCCGCGGCGATGAGGATCTCGGGGCCGTCCGGGAAGGGGAAGAAGGCGTCGGAGGCCGCGTAGGAGCCACGGGCCCGCTCCTCACCGGCCCGCTCGACCGCCAGCTTGCAGGAGTCGACGCGGTTGACCTGGCCCATGCCGACGCCGACCGAGGCGCCGTCCTTGGCGAGCAGGATCGCGTTGGACTTCACCGCGCGGCACGCCTTCCAGGTGAAGGCCAGCTCCTTCAGCTCGTCGGCGGAGAGCGCCTCGCCCGTCGCCAGCGTCCAGTTGGCCGGGTCGTCGCCGTCGTCCTGCAGCCGGTCGGTCTCCTGCAGCAGCACACCGCCGTCGACCGGCTTGACCTCGACCGGGTTGGCCGGGCCGGTCGGGGCCTTCAGGACCCGGATGTTCTTCTTCTTGGTGAGGGCCTCCAGGGCCCCCTCCTCGTAGCCGGGCGCGACGATGACCTCGGTGAAGATCTCCGCGACCTGCTCGGCCAGCTCCTTGCTGACCGGACGGTTCACGGCGATGACACCGCCGTAGGCGGAGACCGGGTCGCAGGCGTGCGCCTTGCGGTGCGCCTCGGCGACGTCCGCGCCGACCGCGATGCCGCACGGGTTGGCGTGCTTGATGATCGCGACGCACGGCTCGTCGTGGTCGTACGCGGCACGGCGGGCGGCGTCCGTGTCCGTGTAGTTGTTGTACGACATCTCCTTGCCGTGCAGCTGCTCGGCCTGCGCGAGACCGGAGCCGCCGGCGTCGACGTACAGCGCGGCCGGCTGGTGCGGGTTCTCGCCGTAGCGCAGGGTGTGCGCGCGCTCCCAGGTGGCGCCGAGGAAGTCGGGGAACCGCGACTCGTCGACGGGCGCGTAGGAGGAGGCGAACCAGGAGGCGACGGCCACGTCGTAGGCGGCCGTGTGCTGGAAGGCCTCGGCGGCGAGCCGCTTGCGGGTGGTGAGGTCGAAGCCGCCGGCCTGCACGGCGGCCAGGACGTCGGCGTACCGCTCGGGGCTGGTGACCACGGCGACGGAGGGGTGGTTCTTGGCGGCGGCGCGGACCATCGACGGACCGCCGATGTCGATCTGCTCCACGCACTCGTCGGGCGAGGCGCCGGAGGCGACGGTCTCCCGGAACGGGTAGAGGTTGACCACGACCAGGTCGAACGGCTCCACGCCCAGCTCGGCGAGCTGCTCACGGTGGCTGTCCAGACGCAGGTCCGCGAGGATGCCCGCGTGCACCTTCGGGTGCAGCGTCTTGACCCGGCCGTCCAGGCACTCGGGGAAGCCGGTCAGCTCCTCGACCTTGGTGACGGGGACACCGGCGGCGGCGATGCGGCCGGCCGTGGACCCGGTGGAGACGAGCTCGACACCGGCCTCGTGCAGCCCGCGCGCGAGGTCTTCGAGGCCGGTCTTGTCGTAGACGCTGACGAGCGCCCGGCGAATGGGCCGCTTGGTGCTCTCGGCGGTGGCGGTCACTGGATAACTACCTTTCGTCCCTCAATGCGATAGCCGTTGCGGGCGAGCCGCCCCACGACCTCGACGAGCAGCCTTCGCTCGACTTCCTTGATGCGCTCGTGCAGCGCGCTCTCGTCGTCCTCGTCCCGGACCTCGACCACGCCCTGCGCGATGATCGGCCCGGTGTCGACGCCGTCGTCGACGAAGTGGACGGTGCAGCCGGTGACCCTGGCTCCGTACGCGAGCGCGTCGCGCACGCCGTGGGCCCCGGGAAAACTGGGCAGCAGGGCCGGGTGGGTGTTGACGAACCGCCCGCCGTACCGCGCGAGGAACTCCTTGCCCACGATCTTCATGAACCCGGCGGAGACCACGAGGTCGGGCTCGTACGCGGCCACGGTCTCGGCGAGCGCGGCGTCCCACTCCTCGCGGGTGGCGAAGTCCTTCACCCGGCAGACGAACGTCGGCAGCCCGGCCCGTTCGGCGCGGGCGAGCCCCTCGATGCCGGCGCGGTCGGCCCCGACGGCCACGATCCGCGCGCCGTACGACTCGGCTCCGGTGCGCTCGATCTCGTCCAGGAGCGCCTGCAGGTTGGTGCCGGATCCGGAGACCAGCACGACAAGGCGCTTGACCGCTTGGCCAGCGGGGGTGGCGGCCACGGTGGGGCCCTTTCTCGGGGAAGCGATGTGTCCAGCCGGCGGTTTGTACAGTCGTACGAATGCTTCGCGCCCCGGGATACGGGGAAGTCTACGAAGCGGCCGACCGTCAGCAACGATACCGGCACTCACGAAGGCCCCCACGGGACGGGGGCGTGGCCGGAAGGTAGCGTTCGGGGGGAATCAAGCGGGAGCTGCCTCCGGGAACGCGGTCGCCGTGCGGTGCGTTCACGGGGTGGAAGCTCATGTCGCACAGCCGTATTCACCTAGGGGAAGACGCTCTTTTGATGCCCGACCGCAGCCTGCGACTCCTCACGTTCCCCTCGCGCCCGGCCCAGTGGGGCGAGCGTGGTGCCGTGCTGCTGCGGGAGCGGCCGGCCTCGCCGCCCGAGGCACCCGGGGGCGGTCGTGACGGCGACGGGCGCGGTGGTGAGCAGCAGGACGACAACCCGTTCGCCCCGCCGCCCGAGGGCAGTCCGGACCGGCCGTGGCAGCCCCGGCACCCCGAGGGGTCCTCGGGCTCCGGGGGCGGCTCGTGGGGCAGCCAGTGGAGCGACCGCCAGCCCGGCCGCTCGCCGGGCGGTTTCGGCGAGCGGCCCGGCGGCGGCCCCGAGGGTCCGGGCGGCCCGAACGGTCCGAGCGGCCCCGGCGGCATGCGCTGGGACCCGACGGACCCGGTGCAGCGCCGGGCTCGGTACGCGCTGCTGTCCGGCATGTGGGCCGTCTTCTTCGCCCTGTTCAGCTGGCCGTACGTGGCCCTGCTGCTGGGCGCGCTGGCCCTGTACTGGGGCATCAGCGCCCTGCGTGCCAAGCCCCGCAGATCCGACCCGGACACCCCCGCCCCCGCCCCCGCCCCGGCCCCGGGCGCCCGCCCGCAGACCACGGCGGCGATCGGCGGCCTGGTCACGGCCTCGCTGGCGCTGGTTCTGGTCGCCACGACCTTCACCGTGCAACTGGTCTACCGCGACTACTACACCTGTGTCAGCGACGCCCTGACCCACGAGGCCAAGCAGTCCTGCGACCAGCTCCTGCCGAAGGAGCTGCGAGGAGTGCTGGGGGTCGGCAACAGCTGACGGGCGACGGCCTACGGGGTACCTTCCGGTTCCGGTCCCTCGGGCTCGCCGGGCGCTTCGGCCGTGCCCGTGGAGGGTTCCCTGTGAGGTGATCGGTCGGCCGGTGCCGGCGACTCGCCGGGCCGGTGGGACGGCTCCTGGGGCGCCGCGGCGGCCCGGAGCGCCGCCCAGCGGGAGGCGCGGGAGAGGTCGTCGTGCTGCCAGGACGGCGGGTACGGGTCCTGCGCGGGCAGGAAGTCGTACAGCTCGTCCTCGGCGGGCCCGGCGAGCGCGGATGCAGGACGACTCGCCCCCTTCGCCGCCTTCCCCGACGCGTCCCTCTCCGGCCCCTTCCCGGCGGACTTCAGGGATTCTTTCGCGCCCTCCTTCGCGGCATCGTTCTTCACGGCTTCCCTCTTCGCGGCCTCCTCGGCTGCCGTCCTCGCCGCCGTCGGCTCCGTCCCCTGCCCGGGGACCTTGCGCAGTGCCCGCCGCAGCCCCCACAGCCGGCAGGCCCGCACCGTCAGTGCCACCGGCGTTCCGACCACCGTGATCCAGATCCCGGCCGCTCCCCCGCTCTGCCACCACACCGGTCCGAAGCGGGCCAGCGCGGCCACGCCCAGGGGGCCGCCGGACAGCTCGGCGAGGAGGGCGAGGAACCCCGCGCAGACCAGCGCCGACAGCACCAGCACGCCGACGGTCCGAGCCGCCGACCAGGGCACCGGCGGCTCGGCGGCCCCCTCATGCGCCCCCTGCTCCCCGCGCCGCACGGCCGCCCGCGCCACCAACCAGGCGACCGCCACCCCGGCCGCCACCGGCACCAGTCCCGTCGCCTCGTCGAGCCGTGTGCCGGGCCCCGCGTCCGGTACCGCCGCGAGCAGCGGGAAGGGGGGCAGCAGCGGGGCCGGGTCGGAGGCGAGGGGGTGCACCAGGTGCCCGGTGCCGAGGGTGAAGCCGGGTCCGAGGGCGTACGACGCCGACCACACCGCCGCGTTGGGGATCAGCGCGATGCCGAGGAGCAGGACGGCGAACCGGCCGGTCCAGCCCTCCGTCAGCTGCAGGAAGGACGCCCGTGCCGCCGGGCCGTGCAGCACCAGCGACACCCCGACCAGCAGCGCCCCGCCCCCGAAGAGCACCGCCGTGCCGGCCCCGGCGGCCCGTACGGCCGCCCGCAGCCGCGGCCACGCGTCGGACCCGAACAGCAGCCGCCGCACCGGTCCCGGCAGCACCAGCAGCAGGCTGAGCACCGGCTCGCGCGGGTTGCCGTGCGCCGACCACACCCCGGCCGCCGCCGCGCTCGCCGCCACGAGCGGCAGACACACCGTCACCCACCCCCATGAGGGGCGCAGTTCGCTGCCGGAGCAGTACAGCGCGGCCGCGCAGCCCACGCCGAGGTAGCCGAGAACCACCCCTGTCCACGCGGTGTGCGCCGGGACCGGTGGCGGCCCGTCGGGTTCGGTGGGCATGTCCGTCGCGTCCCGCGCGGCCCGGTACAGCAGCCACACCGGCAGCGCCAGGAGCAGCAGCGGGGTCACGCCCACCGGCAGGGGAGCGCCGGAGAGCGTGTCGGTGCGGACCAGCTGGACCCCGTGCGCCAGCAGCCACAGTGCGGCGGCGACGTGCAGCGCGCCGCCCGGCCCGCTGTCGGGGTACGGCGAGCTGATCCACAGCGCGAGCACGAGGACGGCGATGGAGCCGAGGCCGAGCCCGGCGGCGACGGCACCGCCCAGGAAGCTCGCGCCCAGCCCGGGCGATCGGTCGTGCAGCCGACGCAGCAGGTGCGACAACAACGGTCGGCGAGCGGTCATCAGGGTCACGCCCGCCATGCTCCCAACGACACGCGCTTTCCCGTCGTAACGGGAGAACGCCCGATGTGTCGCCCAATATATGTTTATGTACTTTTTCGTACGAAGGGGTGGTGTCCTGTGACGGAGAACCCTGCCCACCCGCTGCCGCCTGCCCTGACGGCCGATCAGGCCTTCGACGCGCTGTACGCGTTCAGCGCTGCCGCCCTCGTACGGCAGACCTACCTGCTCACCGGGCGCCGGGAGCTGGCCCGGGAGTCCGTGGAGCGGGCCTTCCAGCTCGCGTGGCAGCGCTGGCCGGAGGTGGCCCAGGACCGGGATCCGGCCGGCTGGGTGCGGGCGATCGCGTACGAGTGCGCCCTCTCCCCCTGGCACCGCTTCCGCCCGCGCTACCGCTCCCCCGAACCCCCGCCCGCCGCCCCCGCCGACCGCGCGCTGCTGCACGCCCTGCTGACGCTTCCGCCGGTCTACCGGCGCACGCTCGTCCTGTACGACGGTGTCGGCCTCGACCTGCCGGAGACGGCGGCGGAGACGGAGGCGAGCACCCCGGCCGCCGCCGGCCGGGTCACCCATGCCCGTCGGGTCGTGGCCGAACAGGTCCCGGCCCTGGCCGATCCCGCCCTGCTGCACCGGCGCCTGACCGAACTGGCCTCCTCGGAACGGCTGCTCGCGGCCAGACCGACCGCGGTACGCACGTGCGGCGAACGACGGAACGTCTTCTGGACCCGCGCGGCCATCGCCTTCACGGTCACGATCATCGGCGCGACGACACTGACCCTGCGCACCGCACCGACCCACTACGAGCCCCCCGTCGCCCCGGCCCAGGCGGTCCAGGGCGTGCCGCCTCCGGCGGCCATGGGTCCCCTGTCCCAGGAGGAGTCGGCACTGCGGGCGAAGCTGCACCGTGAGGAGGCGAACGGTCCGGAGCGGCTTCGGCCGGAGAGCCGGTGAACGACCGCTGTTCCGCACGGGCCCGCGGCGAACAGCCGTGAACGTCGGTGGGCCCGTCCCCGAGGGGGACGGGCCCACCGACGTTCAGCCGTGCGACCGGGGCACTCAGGCGGAGAGGATCTCCCGCGCCAGCTTCGCCGTCTCGGTCGGCGTCTTGCCGACCTTGACGCCGGCGGCCTCGAGGGCCTCCTTCTTCGCCTGGGCGGTGCCGGACGAACCGGAGACGATGGCACCGGCGTGGCCCATCGTCTTGCCCTCGGGGGCGGTGAAGCCCGCGACGTAGCCGACGACCGGCTTGGTCACGTTCTCCTTGATGAACGCGGCCGCGCGCTCCTCGGCGTCGCCACCGATCTCACCGATCATGACGATCAGGTCGGTCTCGGGGTCGTTCTGGAACGCGGCGAGGGCGTCGATGTGCGTGGTGCCGATGATCGGGTCACCACCGATGCCGACGGCCGTCGAGAAGCCGATGTCACGCAGCTCGTACATCATCTGGTACGTCAGCGTGCCGGACTTCGAGACCAGACCGATGCGGCCCGGCTTGGTGATGTCGCCCGGGATGATGCCGACGTTGGACTGGCCCGGGGTGATGATGCCGGGGCAGTTCGGGCCGATGATGCGGGTCTTGTTGCCCTTCTTGCCGGCGTACGCCCAGAAGGCGGCCGTGTCGTGCACGGCGATGCCCTCGGTGATCACGACGGCCAGCGCGATCTCGGCGTCGATGGCCTCGACGACCGCGTCCTTGGTGAACTTCTCCGGCACGAAGATGACGGAGACGTTGGCGCCGGTCTTCTCGATGGCCTCCTTGACGGTGCCGAAGACGGGTACCTCGGTGCCGTCGAAGTCCACGGTCGTGCCCGCCTTGCGCGGGTTCACGCCGCCCACGACGTTGGTGCCGTCGCCGAGCATGAGCTTGGTGTGCTTCATGCCGGTGGAGCCGGTCATGCCCTGGACGATGACCTTGCTGTCCTTGTTGAGCCAGATAGCCATGGTGGTTTTAGTCCTCGTCCTCGTGCTTACTTGGCGGCGGCCAGCTCGGCGGCCTTGTCGGCCGCGCCGTCCATGGTGTCGACGCGCTGCACCAGCGGGTGGTCGGCGTCCGTGAGGATCTGCCGGCCCAGCTCGGCGTTGTTGCCGTCGAGACGGACGACGAGCGGCTTGGTGACGTTCTCGCCGCGGTCCTCCAGGAGCTTCAGGGCCTGGACGATGCCGTTGGCGACCTCGTCGCAGGCGGTGATGCCACCGAAGACGTTCACGAAGACGGACTTGACGTCCGGGTCGCCCAGGATGATCTCCAGGCCGTTCGCCATCACCTGGGCGGAGGCGCCACCGCCGATGTCCAGGAAGTTGGCGGGCTTGACGCCACCGTGGTTCTCACCGGCGTACGCGACGACGTCCAGGGTGCTCATGACGAGACCCGCGCCGTTGCCGATGATGCCGACCTCGCCCTCGAGCTTGACGTAGTTGAGGCCCTTCGCCTTGGCCGCGGCCTCGAGCGGGTTGGCCGCGTCCTTGTCGTGGAGCGCCTCGTACTCGGGGTGGCGGAACTCGGCGTTCTCGTCGAGCGACACCTTGCCGTCGAGGGCGATGACCTCGCCCGAGGCGACCTTCGCGAGCGGGTTGACCTCGACGAGGAGGGCGTCCGACTTGATGAAGGTGTCCCACAGCTTGACGAGGACGTTCACGACCTTGTCCGCGACGGCGGCCGGGAACTTGGCGGCCTCGACGATCTCGCGGGCCTTGGCCTCGTCCACACCGTCGATCGGGTCGATCGCGGTCTTGGCCACGGCCTCCGGACGGGTGGCCGCCACCTCCTCGATCTCCATGCCGCCCTCGACGGAGGCGATGGAGAGGAAGGTGCGGTTGGCACGGTCGAGGAGGAAGGAGACGTAGTACTCCTCGAGGATCTCCGGAGCGGTCTCGGCGATCATGACCTTGTGGACCGTGTGGCCCTTGATGTCCATGCCGAGGATGTCCGTCGCACGGGCGACGGCCTCGTCCGCGGAGGCGGCCAGCTTGACGCCACCGGCCTTGCCGCGACCACCGACCTTCACCTGCGCCTTGACGACGGACTTGCCGCCCAGCCGCTCGGTGATCTCGCGCGCCGCCTCAGGCGTGTCGATGACTTCACCGGCCAGCACCGGTACATCGTGCTTGGCGAAGAGGTCCCTCGCCTGGTACTCGAACAGGTCCACGCGCTTCCGTCCCTATCAGTGATCTCGCGGTTCGTTGGATGCGTGGGCGTGCCGCGAAGGGCAACCGTGACGTCCGCTGTGTCACAAGGGAAGCGCACACGGTGTCCGAGCGCGCGGCATGTCCGTCTCGCAGGTTATCGCCGCTTGCTGGGGCTCCCTAAATCGAGGGTCACACCTGAGCGGTGATACCTGTCACATGATGCCTGGTTTCCTGGCACGCCGTGCCGCCATCGAGGTGATGTGCGAGGCCTCACCGGGCTGGGGTTGACCCGGTGAGGCCTCTGGACGGGCCCCCGAGGGGGCCCGGGGCGGTTGATCCCCACCCCAATGGGGACCACCCGCCCCCTTCCGCGGGGTCCGGCCGGACGGACCGACGGCGTTCGGCCGTCCGGGTGCGGCGGCCCGCGGAGCTCGGTCGGGGCGCTCAGCCCCGGTAGCTGATGCCCTGCCGCCCGTCCCGCACGCCGTACGGGTCCGTCAGGTCCTGGAGGTGACCCGGGGCGACGGACCGGGCGACTCCCCCGACACCGTCGGCGGCGTGCCCGGCGAGCGGGCCGCCGGCGGCCCGCACCGTGGCCGTGAGGTCCTGCGCGAAGGGCCCGACCTGCTGGGTGAGGGGCCCGGTCTCGCCGGCCACCCCGCCGGCGAAGGGACCGGCCTCGCCCGCCACGCCGTACGCCAGCCCCGCGGCGCTGCCGCCGACCCCGTCGACGACGGGGGACACCGTCCCGGTGACCGTGTCCACGACCGGCCGCACGGCACCGGTGACCCCGGCCGCGAACGGCGGCACCTGCCCGGTCACGCCGTCGGCGAAGTCACCCGCCTGCCCGGTCACCCCGTGGGCGAGCGGCGGTACGGCGTTCACGACACCGCCCGCGAAGGGCCGCACGTCACCGGCCACGCCGTATGCGAGCGTCCCGGCGTCCGCCACGGCCTGCCCGGCGACCGGCACGATCCCGTGCACGACGGCCTGGGCGACGGGCGGCAGTACGGCGCCGGTGGTGTCGTCCGCGACCTGGCCGACCAGCCCGGTGGCGTACGGCGGAACGTCCGCGCGGAGCCCGTCGGCGACCGGCAGCGCGTCGGCGAGGGCGCCGCCGGCGACGCCGTGCGCATCGGTGACGGCGCCCGCGCCGGCCCCGTGCACTCCGCCCACCGTGCCCGTGGCCACGTCGTACACGTCGCCCACCGTGCCCGTGGTGAACCCCTGCACACCGGTCACGGCGTCCGCCGCGACTCCGTGCGCACGGGTCACGGCGTCCATGGCGGTCCGGTGCACATCCGCGACCGCGGCCGTGGCGGTGCCCTGCGCGCCTGCCGCCGCACCTGAGGCGGTGTCCCGCGCCCCCGTGACCGCGTACCCGGCTGTGGGCAGTACGCCCGTCAGCGTGCCCGTAGCGGTCCCCTGCAGGCCCGTCACCGCGGTCGTGGCGGTGCCGTGGACGCCCACGACCGCGTGCCCCGCGGTCGGCGGCACCTCCGTCACCGCCTCGCCGGCGACCGGCAGCACCCCGGCCACGGCGGCGGAGGCCACCGGCGGGACGGCCGCGGCGGCCGTCCCGTCCACGACGGGGGCGACAGTGCCCGGCACGGCCCGCACGGTGCCGACGACCCGCTGCTCAGCGCCGTCGGCCGTGCCGGTGACGTGCGCCGGTACCGAGGCGACGGTGGCCTCGGCGGCGCCGGTCACCGCTGCCGTCTCGCCGCTCGCGACGGCCGTAGCGCCGGCGGTCCGGCCCTGCGCCCCCGCCACGGTCCGCTGCGCCGTGGTCCGTACGGCGCCCTCGACGCCCGCGGTCCGCAGGCGCGCGGCCGCCTGGGTGGCCTGGAGCTTGGTCTGGGCGGCGGCCAGGGCCTCCTCCACCTCGGGGGCGAAGGAGGAGAGGGGGCCGAAGAGGTAGTCGATCTCGTCCTGCGGGGACGGGGCCGACAGGTGGGTGGCCCTGTGGGTCGCCTCGGTGGCCCTGCCGGTGACCCCGGCGGCCTTTGCCCGCGTGTGCCGTGCCTGTGCCTCGGCGTGTGCCTGGGCGGCGCGGGCGGCCTGGGCGCCCTTGATGGCCTGGCCGCCCCTGATGTCCGCGCCGGCAGGGACCTTCGCGTCGACGTGGCGGTGGGCGGGGTCGGCCGTGCGGGTGACGGTCCGGGCCGGCTGCTGCGCCCTGGCCGCCGTGCCGGAGACGGTCGAGGTGGCCGTGCCCGTCACGTCCGAGACGGTGTCGTGGAGGGTGTCGTGGACGGTGTCGTGGACGTCGGAGAGGACGCCGTCGACGGTGTCGGTGAGGGTCCCGGTGGTGCCCTCGGTGTCCGGTACGGAGACCGACGGGGTGGACAGCTCGTCGGCGCTGGCCGCGGCCGAGCCGAGCGCCCAGGCGCCGGTGACACCGGCGGCTATCACGATCGAACGGCGGATGTTCTTGTTCATGCGTGCGTCAAGTCCTTCGGAAACGGCTGAACGGCTAGGGAGGTTCCGTCCGAGAGCACCGGGCGGGCCGGCGGTCCGACGGAGCGGGCAGACCTGTTCCGCCCCCGCGCGGCAGGTCCGTGGCGGGGAGGTGGGCCCTGTGGCCTAGCCGGGGAAGACCGGGATGTCCCGGTGCCGTTCCCGGGTCCGGGGCGCGTCGACGCGCGCGGCGGCGCCGGGCAGGAGCCGCAGGGGCGCCCGGCCGGCGGGGGTGACGGCATGCGCGTCACCGTGGCGGGACACGGAGCCGTCGGCCACCTGCTTGCCGAGCACACCGTCCGGGTCCCCGGGGGGATCGTGCTGCGCGGGCGGCCCGGCGGGTGGGGCGGGGCGGGGGGATGCGTGCGCCGGGGCCTCGGGTGTGTGGGCGGGGCGCGTGAGGAGCGGTCCGTACACGTTGGCCGACGGCCGCGCGGGCACGGCGGTACGCGTCTCGGCGCGGGTCTCGGTGCGGACCTGGTGGCCCTGGTCCGTCGCCGGTGCCATGCCGCCGTACCGGTGCGGCCGGGGTTCCGGGACGGCCGGCGCCGGCAACGGACGCACCGGCAGCCCGGAGCCCTCTGGAGGCGTCGGCAGGGGCGCGGTGGGGGCGGCGGGCAGCGTCGGCGCCTTGGCCCGTGTCTCCTCGAGGGTCTCGGCGGCCGTGTGCACCACGTCCCGCACGGGGGTGACGACCCGTTCGGTGACCGTTCGGGGGGCGACGAGCCGTTCGGTGACGGTTCGCACCGCGTCCGCCGGCCCGGCGACCGGACGCGCGGACGTCGGCGGGGCCACCGGCGCCCCCTCGGCCGCGTGGGCCTGCTCCCCGCAGAGGAACCCGAGCAGGAACAAACCACCGACCAGCAGACCCAGTTGCAGCGCACGCCGCCCAGCCGCCGTACGCAGCACGCGCACAGCGGTACCGAATGGAGCGGCTGGCAAGGTCAAGGGGCGAAGACTTCCTCAGGTCGGCACGGTGAGGCGGCGTCGATCCTCGCACGGTCGGCCCGAGGGAGCGCAAGTCCCCTGTTACCGATGGGTAGTCATGTCCCTTTTAGAGCCCGGCGTCACGCGGTGTCCGGTATCGGCAGGGACCGCTTCTCGATCGCCGCCGCCATCACCTCCGGGAACAGACCGGGAGTGCAGGCGAACGCCGGTGCACCGAGCGCCCCGAGTGCCGCCGCGTGCTCACGGTCGTAGGCGGGCGCCCCCTCGTCCGACAGCGCGAGCAGGGTCACGAACTGCACACCGGACGCCTTCATCGCGGCGACCCGCTTGAGCATCTCGTCGCGGATGCCGCCCTCGTACAGGTCACTGATGAGCACGACCACCGTCTCGGCCGGCCGGGTGATCTGCGACTGGCAGTAGGCGAGGGCCCGGTTGATGTCCGTGCCACCGCCGAGCTGAGTGCCGAAGAGGACGTCGACCGGGTCGTCCAGCTGGTCGGTGAGGTCCACGACCGCCGTGTCGAAGACGACCAGCCGGGTGCTGATCGACCGCATGGAGGCGAGCACCGCCCCGAACACGGACGCGTAGACCACGGACGCCGCCATCGACCCCGACTGGTCGACGCAGAGGACGACCTCCTTCTTCACGGACTGCGCGGCCCGCCCGTATCCGATGAGCCGTTCCGGCACGACCGTGCGGTACTCGGGCAGGTAGTGCTTGAGGTTGGCCGCGACGGTGCGGTTCCAGTCGATGTCGTGGTGGCGCGGACGGCTGACCCGCGCGCTGCGGTCCAGGGCGCCGGTGAGGGTGGCCCGGGTACGCGTGGCCAGCCGCTTCTCCAGGTCCTCGACCACCTTGCGCACGACCGCCCGCGCCGTCTCCTTCGTCGTCTCCGGCATCGCCTTGTTGAGCGAGAGCAGCGTGCCGACCAGGTGCACGTCGGCCTCCACCGCCTCCAGCATCTCCGGCTCCAGCAGCAGCGAGGCCAGTCCGAGCCGGTCGATGGCGTCGCGCTGCATGACCTGGACGACGGTGGAGGGGAAGTAGGTGCGGATGTCCCCGAGCCAGCGGGCCACGGACGGCGCCGAGGCGCCGAGGCCCGCCGAACGCTCCCGCCCCGCCTGCGGTTTGTCCGCCTTGCCGTACAGCGCGGCGAGTGTGCCGTCCATCGCCGCGTCGCGGCCCGACAGGGCGCATCCGGTGCCGTCGGCCTGGCCGCCGCCGAGCACCAGCCGCCAGCGGCGCAGCCGTTCCGCTTCCGGGTCGCCGGCACCGACGTCGGTGCCGATGTCCGGCGTCGTCGCTTCGGTCGTCATGTACCCACCCCCACACAGCGGTTGACGTCGGTCGTCCCCTTCTCCCACTCCGCGTCCAGGCCGAGCAGCAGCCGCAGGACCGGCAGTACGGCGTCCGCCCGCGCGGTGTCCGGTTCCGCGGCGAATCCGGCCGGGCCGCCCGCCCGGCCCGCGAGGCCGGTGTGCCCTCCGGGCCCGCGCCGCACCAGTTCGCCGAGGGTTCTTCGCACCCCGGCCTCGTACGCCGAGAACGTGCGCCGCAGCAGCGGCAGTACGTCCGTGAACGCCTCCGTCGGCACCCCCGTCAGCCAGGTGTCGACCAGGCCGAGCAGCCGCTCGTCGTGGACCAGCAGCATGCCGCCCCCGCCGCCGACGAAGCCCTCGATCCAGGCGGCCGCGTCGGCCGGCGGTGTCCCGGGCGAGAGCACCAGGCCCATCAGCCGGGCCGCCTCCTCGGGCCCCAGCTCGCCGTCGTCCAGCAGCAGTCGCACAGCCCGCCCCCTGACGACCCCGGGCACGGTGTCCCGCAGGGCGAGCGCCCGCAGCACGGAGCGCCAGCGCGCGCGCAGGTCCCCGTGGCCGGTGTCCGAGGTGCCGGTCAGTGTCTCGGCCAGCAGCCCCACGGCGCCGTGCACGGCGTCGACATGGCCGCGCATCTCCTCCGCCGCGTCCGCGTCCAGGGCGGCGCAGGCGGGCGGGAGGCCGACGAAGACCCGCTCGGCGAGGCCCGCCGCGACACCGGCCAGGGCCGCGGTGTCGGTGCCGCGCACATCGCCGTAGCGCAGGGAGCGGACCAGGGCGGGCAGCGCCTGGGCGAGGTGCCCGACGTCCGCGTCGAGGGCCGCCCGGTCGGCGAGCACCCGCATCACCAGGGGCAGCGCGTCCGGCAGCCCGGCGAGCAGGCAGTGCTCGGCGAGCGCGGTGACGTCGGCGAGGGCCCGGGCCGCCGTCGCGTCCGCCTCGGCCCGGGCCGTGGCCGCGGCGAGCACGGTCGTCCCCCACACGCCCGCCTCGGCGACCCGCACGGAGAGCTCCGGCTCCCAGCGCAGCCGCCAGGTCTCCCGGAACGTGCCCGTGCTCCCCCGCGACCGCACCGGCTCGCCCCAGCCGACGCCGAGCAGCCGCAGCCGGTGCAGCAGCCTGCTGCGGCCGGCGTCGGTCTCCCCCCGCAGATCCAGTTCCAGCTCGCGTTCCAGCACCTCCGGCCTGAGCCGCAACCGGCGCTGCTCCCGGGCCAGATCGCGCTGCAACGGCACCGCCGGCGCCGTCGGCGGCACCTGGCCCAGCACGTCCCCGACCACCAGCCGGTCGTGCACCAGCGCCAGCGGGACGTCCGAGCCGTCGCACATCACCGCGCGCACGGCGTCGGTGGTCTCGCCCAGGCCGGGCAGCGGACGGCCGCGCACGGCCGCGAGGGTCTCGGCGAGCCGCACCGCCTCGATGACATGCGCCGAGGAGACGACCCGGTCCTCCTCGCGCAGCAGCCGCGCCACCCTGGTCAGCCACCGCTCGACCGGCCGGTCCGGCGCCCGGAACAGATGCCCGTACCAGCCCGGCGAGTCGATCCCGGCGCCGTACCCGCTCGACCGGGCCAGCCTGCGGTGGGTCCACGGCACCCAGGTCAGATCGGCCCTGACCCTGGGCAGCCCCTTCAGCAGTGCCCGGTCGGCGGTGACGGTGGCCCTCTCCCGCAGCGCGGGCACGTGCCACGCCCCGCACACCACGGCCACCGCGTCCCCGAACTCCTTGCGCGCGGCCCGCAGCTGAAGCCGCATGTGGGCCTCCCGCACCAGGTCGCGCGGCCGGCCACCGATCCCGTACCGCTCCCGCAGCGCCGTCATGGCCTCCTCCAGGGCGGTGAACGGCGCGAAGGGATCCCGCCGCCCCGGGCCGCGGTGCTCGACGACGTCCTCCCACCACCGTTCGGGGTCGTCGTACCCGGCGGTCTCGGCGAGCACGGCGAGGGGGTCGACGCGCGGGTCGCGCCCGGGGCCCGGCCCGTCCTCGGCGCCCGCGTCGGTGTCGGTGCCGTCGGTGCCTTCGCTGTCGTCGGCGTCGGCACGTCCTTCCACCTCGGTGTCCCAGGCCAGCGTGTGGGTGGCGGGCAGGTCGACGAAGCGGGCGGGAACGTCCCGTTCGAGGGCCCAGCGGATCGCCACCCACTCGGGGCTGAACTCGGCCAGGGGCCAGAACGCCGAGCGGCCGGGCTCGTCCACGGCGTGGGCGAGCAGGGCCACCGGGGGCCGCATCCCGGGGTCGGCGGCCAGCGGGATCAGCGCGTCGGCCTCGGGCGGACCCTCGATCAGTACGACGCCGGGCCGGGCCGCCTCCAGGGCGGCCCGCACCGCGCGCGCGGAGCCGGGCCCGTGGTGGCGTACGCCCAGCAGCAGCGGAGCCGGGGCCCCTGCCGTGTCCCAGGTGGAGTCGTCGCTCATGCGCTCACCTCCCGGCAGGCCCGGTAGAAGTCCTTCCAGCCGTCGCGCTCGCGGACGACCGCCTCCAGGTACTCCTGCCAGATCACACGGTCGGCCGCCGGGTCGCGGACCACGGCGCCGAGGATGCCGGCGGCGACGTCTCCCGGGCGCAGTACGCCGTCACCGAAGTGGGCGGCCAGCGCGAGGCCGTTGGTGACGACGGAGATCGCCTCGGCGGTGGACAGGGTGCCGCTCGGCGACTTCAGCTTCGTACGGCCGTCGGCCGTCATGCCGTCGCGCAGCTCCCGGAAGACGGTCACGACCCGGCGGATCTCCTCGATCCCGTCGGGCACGGCCGGCAGGTCCAGCGACCGGCCGATCTGCTCGACGCGCCGCGTGACGATGTCGACCTCGGCGTCGGCGCTCTCCGGCAGGGGCAGCACCACGGTGTTGAAGCGGCGGCGCAGCGCGCTGGAGAGGTCGTTGACGCCACGGTCGCGGTCGTTGGCGGTGGCGATGAGGTTGAAGCCGCGGACCGCCTGCACCTCCTCGCCCAGCTCCGGGATCGGCAGGGTCTTCTCGGACAGGATCGTGATCAGCGTGTCCTGCACGTCGGCCGGGATGCGGGTCAGCTCCTCCACCCGGGCCGTCATGCCCTCGGCCATGGCCCGCATGACGGGGCTGGGCACGAGGGCGTCGCGGCTGGGACCGTGCGCGAGCAGCCGCGCGTAGTTCCAGCCGTACCGGATCGCCTCCTCCGGGGTGCCCGCGGTGCCCTGCACCAGCAGGGTCGAGTCGCCGCTGACGGCGGCCGCCAGGTGCTCCGACACCCAGGTCTTCGCTGTGCCGGGCACGCCGAGCAGGAGCAGGGCGCGGTCGGTGGCGAGTGTGGTGACGGCGACCTCGACGATGCGGCGCGGTCCCACGTACTTCGGTGTGATCACGGTGCCGTCCGGCAGGGTGCCGCCGAGCAGGTAGGTCGCCACCGCCCACGGCGACAGTCTCCAGCGGGCCGGACGCGGTCGGTCGTCCTGGGCGGACAGCGCCGCGAGTTCGGCGGCGAAGGCGTGCTCGGCGTGCGGTCGCAGCGCCTGCGCGGCCTGGCTTCCGCTCGCCTGCGCGGACGTCGGTTCCACGGTCTCCATGGACACGGTCATGGCTGAGGCCCCCTCCAGCTCGGCCGGTGGTCATCTGGCATCCACCGTGCACCACGCCACTGACAATGGGACTGACCTGCACAAACAGGCTCGCTGGGCCGATTGTCAGTGCCGGGACCTACCGTCGGTGGCATGACTGAGCAGGGGGTGCGCTGGACCGCGGAGCAGGTGCTGGCACTGGCGCCTGACGCCGCGTCACGCAAGGCGGGGAGCAAGCTGGGCACGGCCGGGCCGTGGTCCGAGGCGGGCAGCGGAGAGGGGACGGTGTGGGGGCTGTGCAAGGGCAGTGGGAGCAGGCCGTACCAGACGGTGGTGGACCTCGCGGGCGCGGACGGGCCGGCGTACAAGTGCAGTTGCCCGAGCCGGAAGTTCCCGTGCAAGCACGCGCTCGGACTGCTGCTGTTGTGGGCGGACCCGGCGGCCGGTGCGGTCCCGAAGCCGGCCGAGCCGCCGGAGTGGGCCGAGCAGTGGCTCGCGGGCAGGCGCAGACGCGCGGAGAGCAAACGGGCGGAGAGCGGCGGGAGTTCCGCGGCCGGGACCGCTGACCCGGAGGCGGCCCGGCGCCGGGCGGAGCGCCGGGCCGAGCGGGTCACGGCGGGCGCGACGGAGCTGGAGCAGCGCCTGGCGGACCTGCTGCGCGGCGGCCTCGCCTCGGCCGAGCAGGCGGGGTACGGGCTGTGGGACGAGACGGCGGCCCGCATGGTCGACGCACAGGCGTCCGGACTGGCCGGCCGGGTACGCGAGTTGGGGGCGATACCCGCCTCGGGCCCGGGCTGGCCCGCGCGTCTGCTGGAGGAGTGCGCCCTGCTGCACCTCCTCGACCAGGGCTGGCTCCGCCGCGACCGGCTGCCGGACGCCCTCGCGGCCACGGTCCGCTCCCGGCTCGGTCTGCCCGCCTCGGCGGACGGCCCGCCGGTGCGCGACCGCTGGCTGGTCCTCGCCCAGTACGACACGGTCGACCCGAAGCTGACGACGCGCCGGACATGGCTGCACGGCGCCGAGTCGGGCCACACCCGGCTGCTCCTCTCCTACGGCGCGGCCGGCCGGGCACCGGAGCTGTCGCTGCCGGTCGGTCTGGCGCTGGATGCCGACCTGTCCGTGTTCCCGGGCGCCGGACAGGTACGGGCGGCGCTGGGCGAGCGGTACGCCCCGCCCGCTCCGGCCGCGCTCCGCCCGCCGGGCACGACCACGGCCGAGGCCGCGGCACGCTACGGCGAGGCCCTGCGCGAGGACCCCTGGCTGGACTCTGTTCCGATCACCCTGGACCGCGTCATACCGGCACCGGACGCGGAACCGGGGGGCTGGCAACTGGCCGACGCGGAAGCGGACTCCGCGCTGCCGATCACCCCGGCCGCCGGCTCCCGCCCGGGCCTGTGGCGGCTGGTCGCCCTCTCCGGCGGCGCCCCCGTGACGGTCTTCGGCGAGTGCGGCCATCGCGGTTTCACCCCGCTGACGGCCTGGCCGGAGGGTCCGGGCGAGCCGGTCACGCTGTGCTGACCCCGGCAGGCCACCGCTCAGGGACACGAAGGGGAAGGGAACGCCATGAGAAGGGAAACGTCATGAACGGGACCTCGGCCGCCCGGGACACTCCGGCTCCCGCGAGCTCCTGGGAGGACCTCGTCACCACCGCCCTGCTCGGCACCGACCGGCGCCCGCCCGCGGCGGCCGCGCCCGGCCGGGAAGCCCCGGCGGCGCTGCTGGAAGCCGCCGCCGTGGCCACCGTGCGGCGGCGGGCGGGGCTGCGGCCCGGACCGGCCGCGCGGCGGCCGGAGCCCGCTCCTGGGGATCCGCGTCCGCCGCTGCCCCCGGCCGCGGCGCGCAGGCTCGCGCTGCTGCTGGCCGACCGCCCGGGAGCCGGGGGCAGACGGGGCAGCTCACCCGACCTCATGGAACTGCTCCCGCAGTGGCTCGCGGCGGCCAACGCGCACGGGTACGCGGCGCCCCCGCAGGCGCTGCCCGCGCTGCTGGACGCCGCACGCGGCCGCACCGACCTGCGGCCCGCGGCGCTGGCCTTCGCGGGAGCGCGGGCGCTGTGGCTGGCCCGGCTGAACCCCGACTGGCGGTTCGCCCTGCGCTCGGCGCCGGGCGGTGGGGCGACACTGCCCGACCCCGAGGACGACGAGGCGGTGCGGCGGCTGTGGGAGGAGGGCCTGTTCGCCGAGCGGGTCGCCCTGCTGGCCGCGCTGCGAGCCCGTACGCCCGCGCACGCCCGGGAGCTGCTGGCGGCGACCTGGGCGACGGAGCGGGCGGAGGACCGGCTGATGTTCCTCGACTCGCTGCGCACGGGAGTGTCCCCCGAGGACGAGCCGTTCCTGGAGCAAGCCCTGGGTGACCGCAGCCGCAACGTCAGGGCGACGGCCGCGGAACTGCTGTCCACGCTGCCGGACTCGGCGCTCGCCGCGCGGATGGCCGTGCGGGCCTCGGCATGTGTGGCCGTCGACCGGACGGGGAACTCGCCCACGGTCGTCGTGGAGGCGCCACCCGAGTGCGACCCGGGCATGGAGCGTGACGGTGTGGCGGCCAGGCCTCCCGCGGGCAGAGGAGAACGGTCGTGGTGGCTGGGTCAGCTCGTGGAGGCGGCACCGCTCGGCACGTGGACGGGGCGGCTCGGCGGACGCGCCCCGGAGCAGATCGTGGCGCTGCCGGTCGCGGACGGCTGGCAGGGCGAGCTGCACGCGGCCTGGTGCCGGGCCGCGGTGCGGCAGCGCGACGCGGAGTGGTCGAGGGCGCTGCTCGGGGCGCCGTCGGCACCGGAGGCGGGGGGTCCCGGAGCGGTGTCCCTGGCGGAGCGGGCGAAGCTGCTGACCGCGCTGGAGGCGGCGGAACGGGCCGAGTGGGTGGCCGGATTCATCGCGACGCACGGCCTGTCGGAGGCGTTCCAGCTGCTCGGGGTGTGCGCGGTCCCCTGGGCCGCGCCGCTCGGCCGGTCCGTGGTCGACGCCCTCGACATCGCACGGGACGCGGGCAGTTACCCGTGGAGCTTCAGCGGTGTGATGGGACTGGCCGAGCGCTGCCTGGACCCGGCGGAGGCAGCGCGCCTGGACGGCCTGCTGGCGGTGCCCGACGAGCGGGAGGACGCGTCGCCGGGGGCCGGCGGGTACTGGGCGGAGGCGTTCCAGCGGCTCATGGCCACCTTGCGGCTGAGGGCGGCGATGGCCGGGGAACTGCGGCCGGACGCGCCGAGTTGACGCGAGACGCGGTTCTGCTACGCCTCGGCCGGCTGACGCACGTTCTCCCGCACCCACTCCACGATCGCCGCGGTGGTCGCCCCCGGCGTGAAGATCTCCGCGACGCCCTTCTCCTTGAGCGGCGGGATGTCCTCCTCCGGGATGATGCCGCCGCCGAAGACCAGGATGTCCTCGGCGTCCCGCTCCTTGAGGAGATCGATGACGGCGGCGAAGAGGGTGTTGTGGGCGCCGGAGAGGATGGACAGGCCGATCGCGTCGGCGTCCTCCTGGATGGCGGTGTCGACGACCTGTTCCGGTGTCTGGTGAAGCCCGGTGTAGATGACCTCCATACCGGCGTCGCGCAGCGCCCGCGCGATGACCTTGGCCCCGCGATCGTGGCCGTCGAGCCCCGGCTTGGCCACCACCACGCGGATCGGACCGGCTGCCACACCCATCACTGCCTCCATCAAGCGACCACGGAAGCGACCGCTTCCGCTGGTACCGACAAGTACCGCATATCTGGCACGTTCCGCCACCCGTCGGCAAGTGAACGAACGTTATCTCCAGCATCCCGCAACCGGCGGTTTTACGGTGCGGACCGAGGGGGAAATCACACGGTGGGACATGAGGGCACACGGGGGACCGAGCCGCCCCCCTGTGTGCCGACAGGAGGTCGGCCATGAAGGTCACCGGGGCAGTGCCACTCTTCCTCCCGTTCTACCGGCGCCTGTGGCCCGGCAGACTGGTCGACCTCTCCTTGGCCCTGTTCAAGGCGACCGCGCTGGAGGCCGCGATCCTCGCCGGTCATCTGCTGCTGTATCCGACCGGCCTCCTCCAGGAGCGCCGCTCCCCCGCGCTTCCCGCCCAGGACGGCACCACCCGGCTGCCCGACCGGCCCGGCCCGCCGGTGGTGCTGCTGCACGGCTTCATCGACAACCGCTCGGTCTTCGTCCTGCTGCGCCGCAACCTCGTACGCAACGGCAGGCAGCGCGTCGAGTCGCTCAACTACTCCCCGCTGACCTGCGACATCCGTACCGCCGCCGAACTGCTGGGCCGGCACGTCGAGGAGATCTGCGAGCGCACGGGCAGTGACCACATCGACATCGTGGGGCACAGCCTCGGCGGGCTGATAGCGCGTTATTACGTACAGTGCCTGGGCGGTGACCTGAGGGTGCGCACGCTCGTCACCCTGGGCACCCCGCACTCCGGCACCCGGGCCGTTCCGCTGGCCAGCGCGCATCCGATCGTGCGGCAGATGCGGCCCGGCTCGGAGGTGGTCGAGGAGCTGACCCGGCCCGCGCCCGGCTGCCGTACGCGGTTCGTCAGTTTCTGGAGCGACCTGGACTCGGTGATGGATCCGCTGGAGACGGCCTGCATCGACCACCCCGACCTGGACGCGCTGAACATACGGGTGACCGGGATCGGGCATCTCGCACTGCCGGTGCACCCCGCCGTCGCGGCCGGGATACGTGAGGTTCTCGACACCGCGCACCCCGAGGACACCCTCACGGGCGGCCTGACGGTGGCCTGAGCGCGGCGCCCGGACAGCAGGCCGAGGGGGCCCACAGGGGCACGGCACAGCCGTTCCACAGGTGACCTACCGTCATCCGACCTCGAACATTCTTCGAACACAAGACCAAACTCGCGTCCACCGTCCCCCGAAACACGGCCGATTGCCCGTTTCCCGCCAACGCGAAACCAGCCGAAGATTGTCGCGCCCGCGTACCGCCGGGTACAGTCGCCGCACTGCTCTGGCAGCCCCTGTTGTCGAGGCGAAAGAGAAGTTGGTGAACGACCGTCACCCGTCGGGGACCATGACCACCCCGGCCGCGGCTTCCGACGCCTCCACCGCGCACTACGCGTCGTACGGGGCACACGAAGCCCCTTACGACGACCTCACCACGTACGGCGGGTACGACGCCACCGGTTTCACGGCCGGTGTCACCGGCACCGGATCCTTCGCCACCGACCCGCTCTTCGGCAGCCTCCCGGGGGACGAGCAGCACACCGGCGCGTACGAGGCCACGCAGTGGCAGACCGGCACCGGCCAGATGCTGAACCACGACCCGTACGCGGCCCAGCACCACGCCGCCTACGACTCGGGCGCGTACGACAGCACCGCTTGGACGCTCCCCGCCCAGGCCACCGGCAACGACGTCAGCGGCCAGTGGGACGCGAGCGCCTGGCTGCAGCCAGACCAGTCCGCCGGCGCCGACCCCACCCAGCAGTGGGAGTGGGGCGCACAGACGTACGAAACGGGCACCTACGACGCCACACAGTGGAACTCCGACGGGTCGGCCGTGCCGCACGAGCAGTTTGCCGAACCGTTCGACCAGCAGTCCACGGCCACGTTCGAGCAGGTCGGCGACGCGCAGGCGACCGCCGCCTTCGAGCAGATGCCGTACGAGGACGCTTCCTACGGTGAGCCGGGTGGACTCGGGGAAATCGCGGAACCGCCCACCGGGGACGGCGAGTCGGGTGCCACGGGCGAGCTGCCCGTCGTGCAGCACCTGCTCGACGACCAGGAAGAGGCGACCCCGATCCCGGCGCCCCGTGCGGGCTCGCGCAGCGCGGCGCGGTCCCGGCGCCGCACGCCGCCCAAGCGCTCCGCGCTGCTGACCGTCGCCGTGCCCTCGGCCTGCGTGATGGGCGTGGCCGGCATCGCCGCCGCCTCCGTCGGCAGCCTGACCGACGGAGGCGGCACGGACACCACCGCCTCCGCCTCGGACGCGCACGCGGTGCGGCCGTCCGTCGCCAACAGCAAGCTGGACGCCCAGCTCCGGACGCTCTCCGCCGGCGCAGACGACTTCGCCGACCGGGCCAGCCGTACGCAGGAGCGGATCGACCTCAAGGCGCAGCAGGCACTGCAGCAGAAGAAGGCGGCCGCGGAGGCCGCGCTCAAGGAGCGGCTGCGTCCCAAGTTCGCTCTGCCGGTCGCGCAGCGCGGGCTCAGCGCCTACTTCGGCCAGGCCGGTGTGAACTGGATGTCGGTGCACACGGGCATCGACTTCCCGGTCTCGTACGGCACCACGGTGATGTCCGCCGTCGACGGTGTCGTCTCGACCAAGTGGAACAGCGCCTACGGCAACATGATGATCGTGACGGCGAAGGACGGCACGGAGACCTGGTACTGCCATCTGTCCAGCTACCGCGTCGCCTCCGGTACGGCCGTCAAGGCGGGCCAGCCGATCGCCTACTCCGGAAACTCGGGCAACTCCACCGGCCCGCACCTGCACTTCGAGGTACGGCCGGCGGGCGGGTCGGCCATAGACCCCCTGCCGTGGCTGCGCAGCCACGGGCTGGATCCGACCTGAGTTCCACCGAATGAGCCCCGCCCGACCGGCGGGGCTCACGCGTTCCTACAGCTTCTCCACCGGCGCGTACCGCAGCAGCAGCCGCTTCGCCTTGCCGTCGCCGAAGTCGATCGTCGCCTGGGCCTTGTCCTCCGAGCCGGACACCGCGACGACCGTGCCGAGCCCGAACTGGTCGTGGGTGACCCGGTCACCGACGGCCAGGGAGACCACCGGTTTCTCGGTGGCCCGCCGGGTGGCGAACCCGGACGCGCCCGCCGCGGAGGAGCGAGCGCGGGACGAGGAGAGCGAGGCCGCGATCCCGGACGCCGGCCCGGAGGACACCGGAGCGGTCGCGCCCGTGCGCTTCCACTCCACATGGGCGGGCGGGATCTCCTCCAGGAAGCGGGAGGGCGGGTTGTACGACGGCTGCCCCCAGGCGCTGCGCATCGACGACCGGGTGAGGTAGAGCCGCTCCCGCGCGCGCGTGATGCCGACGTACGCCAGGCGCCGCTCCTCCTCCAGCTCCTTGTTCTGGCCGAGGGCGCGCATGTGCGGGAAGACGCCGTCCTCCATGCCGGTCAGGAAGACGACCGGAAACTCCAGGCCCTTTGCGGTGTGCAGGGTCATCAGGGTGATGACTCCGTCGCCGTCCTCCTCGTCGGGGATCTGGTCGGAGTCGGCGACCAGGGCGACCTGCTCCAGGAAGTCGGCCAGGGTTCCCTGCTCCCCCTCGGCGCGCTCCTGCTCGAACTCCAGGGCCACCGCCGCGAGTTCCTGGAGGTTCTCGATGCGGGTCTCGTCCTGCGGGTCGGTGGAGGCCTGCAACTCGGCCAGGTAGCCGGTGCGTTCGAGCACCGCCTCCAGGACGGTCGCCGGTCCGGCGCCGGACTCCACGATCGTGCGCAGGTCCTCCATCAGCGTGTTGAACCGCTTGACCGCGTTGGTCGAGCGCGCGGCCATGCCGTACGCCTCGTCCACCCGCTGCAGGGCCTGCGGGAAACTGATCTTCTCGCGCTGGGCGAGGGCGTCGACCATTGCCTCGGCCCGCTCGCCGATGCCCCGCTTGGGAACGTTGAGGATGCGGCGCAGCGGCACCGAGTCCTCGGGGTTGGCGAGCACGCGCAGGTAGGCCAGGACGTCCCGGACCTCCTTGCGCTCGTAGAAGCGGACCCCGCCGACGACCTTGTAGGGCAGGCCGACGCGGATGAAGACCTCTTCGAAGACACGGGACTGGGCGTTGGTGCGGTAGAAGACGGCGACGTCCCCGGCGCGCGCCTCGCCCGCGTCCGTCAGGCGGTCTATCTCGTCGGAGACGAACTGGGCCTCGTCGTGCTCGGTGTCCGCCACGTAGCCGGTGATCCGCGCGCCCTGGCCGGCGTTGGTCCACAGGTTCTTCGGGCGCCGGGACTCGTTGCGCTCGATGACCGCGTTGGCCGCGGAGAGGATGGTCTGCGTGGAGCGGTAGTTCTGCTCCAGCAGGATCGTCGTGGCGTCCGGGTAGTCCTCCTCGAACTGGAGGATGTTGCGGATGGTCGCGCCCCGGAAGGCGTAGATCGACTGGTCCGCGTCACCGACCACGCAGAGTTCCGCGGGCGGGATGTCGTACTCGCCGGGCGGTACGTCGACGGGGTGCTCGGACGTCCCGACCAGCTCGCGCACCAGCGCGTACTGGGCGTGGTTGGTGTCCTGGTACTCGTCGACCAGGACGTGCCGGAAACGGCGGCGGTAGTGCTCGGCGACGTCCGGGAAGGCGCGCAGCAGGTTGACCGTCGTCATGATCAGGTCGTCGAAGTCGAGCGCGTTGGCCTCGCGCAGCCGCGACTGGTACAGCGCGTAGGCCTGGGCGAGTGTCTTCTCGAAGCCGTCGGTGGCCTGGGCGGCGAAGTCCTCCTCGTCGATCAGCTCGTTCTTCAGGTTGCTGATCTTGGCGCTGAAGGACTTGGGCGGGAAGCGCTTGGGGTCGAGGTCCAGGTCACGGCAGACCAGGGCCATCAGCCGCTTGCTGTCGGCGGCGTCGTAGATCGAGAAGGACGAGGTGAAGCCGAGCCTCTTCGACTCGCGCCGCAGGATCCGCACGCACGCGCTGTGGAAGGTCATGACCCACATCGCGTTCGCGCGCGGGCCGACGAGTTGCTCCACGCGCTCCTTCATCTCGCCCGCGGCCTTGTTGGTGAAGGTGATCGCGAGGATCTGGCCCGGGTGCACGTTCCGCTCGGCGAGCAGGTGGGCGATGCGGTGGGTGAGCACGCGGGTCTTGCCCGAGCCGGCGCCGGCGACGATGAGCAGCGGTGAGCCGGCGTGGACGACCGCGGCGCGCTGGTTCTCGTTCAGGCCCTCCAGGAGCGCGGCCGCGTCGAGCGCGGGGCGGGGGGCACCGTCGCGGTAGTGGGCGTCACGGTCCGGCGGCACGTCGAACTTCCCGCCGAACAGATCGTCCGGAAGCGGCTCCGGAGCATGATCGTCCTCGGGCGGCGGCGGGGGTTCCTCCTCGCGCCCGCGAGGGGTCTGGAGATCCGCCAGGAAGCTGTCGTCAAAGAGGCTGCTCATCGCTCTCCGAGTCTAGGGCGCCGCACCGACAACCGGTCGCCGCCCCGGAAAGGTCGCACCGGGGAGGAGCCCGCAATCGGACACGGCGCCGGAGGGCCGAACACCGCCGCCAGGGTGCCGATCAGGCCCTCACGCTGCGGAAGCGCCTGGTCACGGGGGTGGGAAAGTGCCCTCAGGTCACGGAAATGTATCGGACATATGAGGCACCAACCTTCACAGGAGACACACCAGTTGGCTAGGTTGCCGTCAGGTCGCACGCACCCTTCCGGCGAACGTCGCCGGGCGGCGCGACCTCCGCCGAGTCCGGTGCGCCCCTTCGCGTGCGGCCGGAGCCGGGGACCCACCGATCCTGGGGTGAATCGGCCGACTCCCGCCCGGGACGACGCCGTAGGGCAACCCTTCCGAAGCACCCGCCCGAACCCGACAGCTAACCCGGTAGGCGGACATTGGAAGGAGTCGCCTCCCTTGGCGTCGCACCGCAAGCCGCGCCCCGGCGGAGCCCTCGGACCGGGTCTGCGCACCCCCGCCCTGGCCACCGCCGCCTTCACTTCCGTGGCTGTCCTGTCCCAGACGGCCGAGGCCGCCCCCGCCGACGACGGCAGGCCGAGCGTCGAGGAGATCGAGAAGAAGGTCGACGAGTTCTACCGCCGGGCGGAGACGACGCCCGAGCGGCCCGACGAGGCCACGGAACGGGCCGGGCGGCAGAGGGGTCCGCTGGACAGCCTGCGCGCGATGGTCCCGTTCACGGACACCCCGCAGGAGCACGCGGAACACCCTCTGGACTACTTCGACCAGAACCGGCTGATGGACCGGCTGGCCTCCACCGTGAAGAAGCGGCAGGAGACGGCCAGGAACGTCGAGACACCGGCCGAGTCGGCGTACGACCCCAAGACCGCCAAGGCCGCCGTGCAGAGGAAGCTCGCCTCGGCCCGCGAGCTGCTGTCCCGGCCGACGGTCCAGGAGCCGGTGCGGCCGGCCGGGCCCGGGCGGCGCAGGCGGGCGGAGGCGGCAGCGCCGCCGTACGGGCCCCCCGGCGCACCGGCCGCCAGGGCCGAGAAGACCACCAAGGCCGAGAAGGCGATCGCCTTCGCCCGTGCGCAGATCGGCAAGCCGTACGTGAGCGGGGCCAGCGGGCCCGGCTCCTACGACTGCGCCGGCCTCACCCAGGCCGCCTGGAAGGCCGCCGGCGTCACCCTCCCGCGCGCCGCCCGCGACCAGGCCGCCGCGGGCACCAGGGTCTCCCTCACCGACATGCACCCCGGTGACCTGGTCTTCTTCCACGACGACCTGAGTCATGTGGGCCTCTGCACGGGCGACGGGTTGATGATCCACGCCCCATGGCCCGGCGCGTACATCCGCGAGGAGCCCGTCCATCACGGGCACGGATCGATCGTCCACAGCGTGGTCCGGCCCGCCTGACCGTCCACCGTCCGGGCCGGACGTCCTCTCTGCGAGTTCCACGTCCTCTTTTCGAGCCCCACGCGCGCGTGCCCTCCCGGCCGGTCCCGCGCGGCTCCCTAGCATCGGGCGCATGCCCGGCATCTCAGATCTGCGCGCGTGGTGGGCGGAGCGTCCGCCGGCGGCGGGGTCCGCCGTGATGGCGACCGGCATCATGTCGGTCGCCCTGCATCTGACCGGCGACGAGACGGCGTCCTGGATCTTTCTGTGGCTGGCCTGCGTCGCCTGGGTGGGTCTGGCCGCCGACTTCGCCGTGCGGCTGGTGTGGCAGCGGCAGCGGTGGCTGGCCGACGCGGAGAGTCCCGGCGCGCTCACCGCCGTCGCCGCCACGACGGTGATCGGCACCCGGTTCTCGGCGCTCGGCCGGCAGACCCTGGCCGAGGAGTTCCTGGCGCTGGCGGTGCTGCTCTGGCCGGTGCTGCTGTTCCTCGTCGTACGGCACTGGGAGCGGCGCATGCCGGGAGCGGTGTTCCTGTGTTGTGTGGCCACACAGGGGCTCGCGGTGCTGGCGGCCACGCTGGCAGGGGCCGAGGCGACGGCGTGGCTCGCGCATGCCGCGCTGGTGCTGTTCTGGCTGGGCCTGGTGCTCTACTGCCTGGCACTGCGACGCTTCGACGGGCAGCAGGTGTACGAGGGGGCCGGGGACCAGTGGATCGCGGGCGGGGCGCTCGCCATCTCGGCGCTGGCCGGGGCGAGGCTGCTCCTCGCCGAGAGTGCGCGGCTGTACCTGTGGAACGACGACGACCGGGACGTGCTGCGCAATGTGACGGTCGCGCTGCTCGTCCTGAGCCTGGCCTGGTACGTGATCCTGCTGGTGGCCGAGGCGGTCCGGCCGCGGCTGCGCTACGACGTGCGGCGGTGGGCGACGGTGTTCCCGCTGGGGATGACGGCGGCGGCCGCGCTGTCGGTCGCGACCGCCGTGGGCGTCGGGTGGCTGGAGGGTCTGGGGCGGGTGCTGACGTGGGTGGCGGTGGCGGCGTGGCTCGCGGTCGCGGCCGGCGCGGTCCTCACCGCCCGCGCCGAGATCGGCGGAGGGCGCTGAGCCCTACGTCCACAGCACGGCGATGAAGATGTTCGCCACGGTCAGCAGGCCGACGAGCCCGAAGAGGCCCTTGTCCACCTTCTCCTCGTCGCGCTTCACGTAGACCAGCCCGAGGATCACGATCAGCAGGGCGAGCTTCACGCCGATCTTGACGCTGTTGACGTGGTGGCCGTCGGCCTCGTTGAGACCGACCAGGGCCACGCCGGTGACGAGCATGGTGATCGCGCCGTGCAGCATCCCGGGCACGAAGCGGGCCGTGCCCTGGCCCATCGCCTTCATCTGGGTGAGGAAACCGCCGAGCAGCGCGGCGATGCCGATGATGTGCAGGCCGACGAAGAGATGGATGAGTACGTCCATGAGTCCGGAGCCTAATGAGGGGCCCCGGGGCCTCCTGCCACCGGCCCCACCCAAGGGCATCGGCGATCTTGCATATATGCGCCCCATAGCACCGCACGACTCCGAAGTGCCCGACATTGCGCGCATCGGTCACCACGCTGCGTGAAGGCGACGCCCCTGGCCCACCGAAACGGTCACTTGAGGTCACAACTCGACCCGTCGAAGCCAGTTCCGTACTCCGCGTTACCCACCTGTCACAGACGGGCCTAGCGTCCTCCCCCAGGTGACCGGCTCCCCACCGCCGCCCGGGCCAGGGCGGCAGTCGGCCACCTCCGCCGAGAAAGGTCCGGCGGTGGCCCGCTCCCCCTGTGCGGACCACCGCCGGACGCCTCGACCGCCCCGGTCGCAGGAGTCCTACGGAAAGTCCCACGGAAGGACGTGACGGTCCAGGTGGCAGCGCACCGCAAGCCCCGACAGCGCTCGCTCGGCGGCACCACGGCCCGGACGGCCGCCACCCTCGCCCTGGCGGGCGCGGCCACCGCCACGGCCTTCGACGGGACGGGCAACGCCGAGCCGCAGCTCACCCCGGCGCAGGTGAAGGCCAAGGTGGACAAGCTGTACCAGCAGGCGGAGGCCGCCACCGAGACGTACAACGGGGCGAAGGAGAAGGCGGACGCGACCCAGCGGCGGCTGAACGCGCTGCGCGACGAGACCGCGCGCAAGCAGCAGAAGCTCAACTCGGCCCGGGAGGCGCTGGGTTCCTTCGCGGCGGCGCAGTACCGCGACGGCGGCATCGACCCCGCCTGGCAGCTCGCCCTCTCCAGCGACCCGGACCGGTACCTGGACGGGGCCGCGTTCGCGGAGCGGGCCGGCGAGCGGCAGGCCGGGGCGGTGGCGCGGGTGCGCGAGCAGTTGCGGGACATCGAGCAGTTGCGGGGCGCCGCCCGTGTCGAGCTGAAGTCGCTGCGGTCGCGGCAGGCGGAGCTGAAGCGGCAGAAGAAGACCATCACCGGCAGGCTCGCGGAGGCACGCGGGCTGCTGGCGCGGCTCACCCCGCGGGAGCGGGCCCAGGTCACCGGCGACGGCGGCGCGCCGGGCCACGCCTCACGATCGGCCTCGGACGCCCGGGCGGACCTTGAGCAGGCGGGGTCCGTAGCCGCCCCCGACTCCCGCGCGGCGGCGGCCGTCGCCTACGCCTACCAGAAGCTCGGCAGCCCCTACGTGTGGGGCGCGACCGGCCCGGACGCCTTCGACTGCTCGGGCCTGGCCCAGGCCGCCTACCGGTCCGCAGGCGTGTCTCTGCCCCGCACCACCTACGCCCAGATCAACGCGGGCCGTCGTGTCTCCCGCTCCGAACTCCAGCCCGGCGACCTGGTGTTCTTCTACTCCGGCATCAGCCACGTCGGCATCTACGTCGGCAACGGCCGGATGATCCACGCCCCGAACCCGTCGGCACCGGTCCGGCTGGCCCCGATCGACCAGATGCCGTTCGCCGGGGCCACCCGGGTGGCGTGAGGGCTGCCGGCCCGGGTCAGACCAGCCGACGGGCCGTGGCCCAGCGGGTCAGCTCGTGGCGGTTGGACAGCTGCAGCTTGCGCAGGACCGCCGAGACATGGGACTCGACCGTCTTCACCGAGATGAACAGCTGCTTGGCGATCTCCTTGTACGCGTAGCCGCGGGCGATCAGGCGCAGGACCTCCCGTTCGCGCTGGGTGAGGCGGTCCAGGTCCTCGTCGACCGGAGGGGCGTCGGTGGAGGCGAAGGCGTCCAGCACGAACCCGGCCAGGCGCGGGGAGAAGACGGCGTCGCCCTCCTGGACGCGGAAGATCGAGTCGACCAGGTCGGTGCCGGTGATGGTCTTGGTGACATAGCCCCGGGCGCCGCCTCGGATCACTCCGATCACGTCCTCCGCCGCGTCCGACACGGACAGCGCGAGGAACCGTACGGGCCGCTCGGCGTCCGTCATCAACGAGGCGCACCGGCGCAGCACTTCGACCCCGCCGCCGCCCGGCAGATGGACGTCGAGGAGGACCACCTCGGGCCGGGTCGCGGTGATGACGGTGACCGCCTGGTCGACGTCCGCGGCCTCACCGACCACCTCCACGCCGGTCTCCGCGGTCTGCCCGATCTCGGCCTGGACGCCGGTGCGGAACATGCGGTGGTCGTCCACGAGCACCACCCGTACGTGCCGATTCCCAGCGCCGGGCCCGGCCTGATCCGCCGCCCCCGCCGTACCGTTCGCCTCGGTCGCGTCACTCATGACGTCCTCTCCGCCCTCTCCATCTCCAGCTCGACCTCCGTGCCGCCGCCCGGCACCGCCCGCAGCCGGGCCGTGCCGCCGTTGCGCTCCATGCGGCCGATGATCGATTCTCTGACGCCCATGCGGTCGGCGGGTATCGAGTCGAGGTCGAAGCCCGGACCGCGGTCGCGGACGGACACGAAGACCGTCCTGCCCTCCACCTCGGCGTAGACCTGCACGGCACCGCCCTCGCCACCGTACTTGGCGGCGTTCACCATCGCCTCGCGCGCGGCCTGCATCTGCGCGCCGATCCTCTCGTCGAGGGGACAGTCGCCGACCACGACCACCTCGATGGGCACGCCGTGCTTGTCCTCGATCTCGGCCGCGTTGCGCCGCACCGCCTCCGCGACCGTGTCCGGTTCGTCCGCCTCTTCCTTGCCGGTGCCCTCCGGCTTGTACAGCCAGGTGCGCAGGTCCCGCTCCTGGGCGCGGGCCAGGCGGCGCACCTCGCCGGCGTTGTCGGCGTTGCGCTGGATCAGGGTGAGGGTGTGGAGCACGGAGTCGTGGACGTGGGCGGCGACCTCGGCGCGTTCCTGGGCGCGGATGCGCATCAGGCGCTCCTCGGACAGGTCCTGGGTCATGCGGACCAGATAGGGGCCGGCGAGCAGCGTGATGCCGACCAGGACGGCCAGCGCGGCCTGCAGGACCGCGCCGAGGTGGGCGGCCGAGCCCTGCATGACGAAGATGGCGGAGACACCGGCGGTGACCAGCAGGACGCCGACGCCGGCCCGCAGCAGGGTGAGCGTGCGCCGGCGGCTGCCGACCTCGACCCAGCGGGCCCTGCGGACGTTGTCCGCCTGGCGCCAGACGAGGGCGACACCGGCCGCGACCAGGACGGCGGGCAGCAGGTACGCCTTGGCCGCGCTGGTCAGGTTGACGCTGCCCACGAAGACCATGGACACGATGACCATGAGGAGCAGGGCGACGATCTGTCCCTTGTCCGGCTTGCGGGCCACCAGCCTGCGGCGGCCCTCCGGTGAGGTCGCGGTGCCGACCAGCGGCGGCTTGTGGTCGCCGACGCCGCCGACGCCGAGCGGGACGAAGAACCAGAACGCGGCGTACAGCAGCGCGCCGAGTCCGTTGGCCATGAACAGGCCGACGAACGCGAGCCGGACCCAGATGACGGGCAGCCCGAGGTGCCCGGCGAGACCCCGCGCCACTCCGCCGAGCCAGCGGCCGTCACTGCTGCGGTAGAGCTTGCGCGGAGGCCGCGGGTCGTCGACTGGCAGTGCTGCGGCTTCCGGCATGTCATCGATGGTCACACGGGCGCGGAGGCGGCACATCAGGGTCGGCCCCCTAGACTCCCCTGATCTTCGAGCGGGCCGCCCGGAAAACGGCCGGCGCGGTGCCGCGGACGCCTCCCCCGACGTCTCAGGGCGGATCTCAGGGTTCGTCCAGGGTCATCCCGGCTGCCGCCGCGGCGGACGGGCCGTCACCATGGACGCATGACGGATCACGAGCACGCCGCGACGGGTCCGGGACCCGGCGGCCCGCGCCCGGCCCCGGGCAGCGGACCGACGGATGCCGCGCCCGCCGCGACGGAGGAGACGCAAGAGGCGGGAGGGACGGACCCGGCACCGGAACAGGAGACCACCGAGCAGCCCCGCCGTTTCCGGCGCGACCGCGGGCACAAGATGATCGCGGGGGTGTGCGCCGGGCTCGGGCGGCACACCGACATGGATCCGGTGATCTTCCGGATCACCCTGGCGGTGCTGGCCGCGACCGGCGGCATCGGCCTCATCTTCTACGGCTTCGCCTGGCTCCTCGTGCCGTATGAGGGGAGCGGAACGTACGGGGGGAACGGAAGGAGCGGGAAGAGCGGGGAGAACGGGAAGAGCGCGGAGAACGAGGAGAACGAGCTCCGCAAGCTGCTGACCGGACGGGTCGACGGCCAGGCGCTGGCGGCCGTGCTGTTCGCGCTGGTGGGCTGCGGGATCTTCCTGACCATGCTGAGAAACGGCGGGGTGCTGACCTTCGCCGTGGTGCTCTCCCTGCTGCTGGCCGGCGCCGGGTACTGGTCGCGGCGGCGCGACGCCGCCGACCCCGATCCGCTCGCCGCGCAGGCCGCCGCCGACGCGCCGCCGGAGGCCCAGGCACCGCCGGTCGTCACCACCTACCCGTCCTGGTGGCGGGATCCGATCGTCAAGGACGGCACCCACGTCGGCGGCACCGGCTATCTGTGGGGCCCCGGGGACGTCCGGAACCCGGGCGTCGTCTCGGCCGTGGACGTCCGCATCGCCCGACCCTGGACCCACCACGGCGGCTCCCCGCAGCCGCCGCGCACCACGGCTCCGGCGCCGCGCGGCCCGCGCTGGATCGGCGGCCGGGTGTTCCTGCTCGCGCTGGTGGCGGGGGGCCTGGGGACCGGTCTGACCTGGGACACGCATCCGCTGGGCATCAGCCTGCAGACCGGCCTGGCCTGCGCGCTCGTGGTCTTCGGCCTGGGCATCGCGGTCAGCTCGTTCCTGGGGCGGACGGGGGCCGGGTCGGTGTTCCTGGCGCTCCTCACGGCGGCGCTGCTCGCGGGGGTCACGGCCCTGCCCGAGAACATCACGACCCACTGGCGGGAGACGTCCTGGAAGCCGGCCGCGACCGCGGACGTGCGGTCCTCGTACGACCTCGGCACCGGTGTGGGCACCCTCGACCTGACCGGTCTTCGCCTGGCGAAGGGACAGAAGGTGGCCACGGACGCCCATGTCGGGGCGGGAGGGCTGAAGGTGATCGTGCCGGCGGACGCGGTCGTGCGGGTGAACATCGATGTGGGGGTGGGCGACATCCGCCTGCCCGGTGACAGCAGGAAGGACGTGGACGTGCAGCCGGGCAGGCACACCGATGCGACCCTGAGGCCGGCCAAGGGCGCCGGCAAGGACGCGGGCACGCTGGATCTCGAACTCCAGGTCGGCGTCGGACAGGTGGAGGTCAGCCGTGCCGCGTCATGAGTTCCAGCCGGGCAGGCTGGTCGCCGGTCTCTTCCTCACCGCCGCGGGCGCCGTCTTCGCCGGTGACGCGGCCGGGCTGTGGGAGACCCCGTGGTTCGCGATGATTCCGCTGGTGGTGGGCGGGCTCTGCCTGGCCGGCGCCACGGCGGCCGTGACCCGGGGCATACGCAGACGGAGCCGCGCCGAGGGTCAGCGGTAGCCCCGCCTGCGCCGTCGCCGTGCTCGCAGGGCCGCGTCCACCGAGAGGTAGGGCGCGCCGGCGAGGACGAGGGGCAGCCAGGCCATCAGGTAGGCGAGGTCGTTGCCGTAGTAGTAGGGCGACGAGGCCCAGCTCACGGTCAGCCACAGACTGAGCGAGATCAGCGCGCCGCCGAGGGCTGCCAGGCGGCCGAGCAGACCGAGCAGGGTGCCGATGCCGACGGCCAGCTCGCCGAGGGCGATGGCGTAGCCGAAGCCGACCGGGTTCTTCAGGGCCAGGTCGATCAGGGCCGGGAGGGCGGCGGAGCCGCGGGCCGAGCGCATGATGTCGCCGACGGAGCCGGAGCCGCCGGACTTCATGAAGGCGCTGTCGGTGAGTTTGTTCAGGCCGGCGTAGATGAAGGTGACGCCGAGGAAGATGCGCAGCGGCAGCAGGGCGTAGTGGGTGGCGGTGTCCCGCCAGTCACCACTGCGGTTCAGGTCCGCTGCGTGCGTGTCCGTCCGGATACCGTGAGTCATCGCTGCAGCCGCCTCTCGCCCGCCGTGCCGAGCCCTCACTCGACGATACGTACGACGGACGGATCGGGTTCAATCCTCTGCCGGCCGTTTTTCCGGATTTCGGGTCCGGAAGATGAGGGAAAGGGGGGCGGCGGCCCGGGTTCCGCTCTCACTCGGCCACTTCGACGACGCACCGGTTGGTCGCCACCCCGGCCGCGGTCACCACCTGTACCTCCACCGAGCCGGGCTCCACCTCGGCCGGCACCGGGACGGTCAGGACGGTGTCCGTGGGGTTGCGGAAGCCGCCGGCGACGGGGACCAGGGGGACATGGACGTCGACCGCGCCGATGCGCACGACCGTCCGGGAGAGGCGGTCGGCGCTCTGGGCGCCGGGCGGGACAAAGCCGGTGCCGCGGATCTCGATGTCGTCGCCGGTGCGGATCGGCCCGTCCAGGTCCCCGGGCTCGCGGGCGCGGACCACGGAGAGGATCACCGGGCGGCCTCCCTCGGCGTACTTGCCGGCCAGGTAGGTCGCGGCGGAGATCAGCACGACGACCGCGAGTCCCCAGGGCAGGTCGGGGAGTTCGTCGGGGCGGCGGGCCAGCCGTACGGCGGCGAAGACCACGGCTACGGCGCTGATGACGACGTACTGGAGGTCGGCGAAGGCGCCCCGGCCGGAGTCGTCGGTCAGCAGGTCGGCGGCGCGCGGCCGGTGGGCCGGCACCTTCTGCAGCCGCAGCCCGAGGATGCGCAGTCCGACCACCCGGCGGACCAGTACGGCGATGCCGCACACCACCGCGAGGACGGTCAACGCGCCCGCGCCGCGCCCGAGGTCGAGCCCGGAGAGCAGTGCGTCGCGTTCGGTGTGGTCGGAGGCGACGGCCAGGCGCCCGGCCAGCAGCAGGACCGCGTAGGCGACGAGCAGGACCCAGCCGGCCGCCACCGTGCGCGAGGTGGACATCCGGTTGTCCTCGCCGATCAACGGGGCCAGCACGCCACCGCGCGCCCGGTGGAACCAGGAGGCGGTGGTCAGCGCTCCGGCGACGACGAGCGCGGCGAGCAGTGCGGCGGTCCGCGCGCTGGTCCAGCCCGCTCCGATCGCGGTGAGCGCCTCGGCGAGCAGCAGCACGACGACCGCGCCCCACACCGTGCACGCCGTGCGCAGCCACAGCCGGGCCAGCCACGCCTCACCCTCCGCCCGGCCCCGGTCGGCGACGGCCTCCGCCCGCTGGGTCAGTTCCTCGGAGACCCACTGGCGGGAGGCGGAGGCCGAGTGCGCCACGGCCGGCGGCAGCCCCTGTCCGGCCGCGAACTCGTCACGGACGCGCAGGAACGCGGCGACGGCCCGCCGATGCCCTTCCCGGGCCCCGTGCGGACAGTCCCCGCAGGAACAGCCGCCCCCGTGCACCCCGTCGGCACCCGTTGCCGCGCCCTGTCTCGCCTCCTGCACCGCCACGCCCGACGCCCGCCTTCCCCACGACCCGAGACACGGCCGGCGGCTCTTCTGCGAGCCGTCCCAACGCCGTGCAACTCCCCTGTGACGAGAGCGAATTGTGCCCTACGCAAGCCTTCCCGGCCCGCCCGGACCGGGTTCCGGCGGGTGAAGTTCGGGCAGCTGTGTTGACCCGGCTGCGAGAATCACCGTATGGCCGAGATCATCCAGCGGGACGGCACCTGGGCGTTCGACGGCAGCACGATCCGGATCACCCCGGACTCCACCGCTCCGTACCGCTGTTGCGGCAGACGTACGGGGAGATCGCCGTACCGCTCGATGCGGTGTCCGGTGTCGTGTACGAGCCCGAGCGCAAGCGGGGCCGGCTGCGGATGCGGCTGCGCGAGGGCGCCGACCCGCTGCTGCAGGCCACCGGCGGCCGACTGCCGGACGCGGCCGATCCCTACCGGCTGACCGTGGACGCGGACCGCGGCGGGGTCGCCGAGTTCGTCGCCGAGGAGATCCGGCACGCGCTGCTGCTCGAAGAGGTCCCCAAGGAGCCCACGGCGACCTATCTGCTGCCGGGGCCGCCGGTGCCGGTCTCGGTGCGGTCCTCCGACGGCACGGTCTCCTTCGACGGCGTCCAGGTGCGCATCGACTGGGCCGACAGCTCCGACCGGGTCAAGCGCGCGACCGGCCCGCGGATCATCGGTCTCGGCGACCTGGTCCAGGTCGAGTGGCTGCCCAACTCCGGTTATGAAGACGGCTTCCTGCGCTTCGTGACCCGGGAGACGGCGTTCTCCAAGCTGCCGCCCGAGCGGGACCCCTACACCCTCGACCTGTGGGGCAGCGTCCGGCGTGACCTGCTGACGGCGCTGGTCGCGACGGCCGTCACCGCCCGGCTGCCGCACCCCTCCACCCGCGCCGGCGGCGCATACCCGGACCGCGAGGGGCCGCCGGCCGCCGTACCGGCGCGGGCCGACCACCACGACGTCCTGCTGCGGCGGCTGCGGGAGCTGGGCGAGCTGCACCGCGCCGGGGTGCTCACGGACGAGGAGTTCGCGGTGACCAAGGCGGCGGTGCTCAGGGGGTTCAGCTGAGCAGGTCGGGCTCGCTGCGGCTGATGTCCTGCCACAGCGGCTGGTAGTTGATCCAGGCCACCAGGTCGCCGCCGAGCTGCTCGCGGGTGGCGACGGCCAGTTTGTGGTCGATGAGGACCGGGCGGCCGGCCGCCTTCGCCATCAGCTGCACCTGGCAGGACCGCTCCAGCGACAGGAACCACCAGGCCGCCGCGTCCACCGAGTCCCCGACGGTCAGCAGCCCGTGGTTGCGCAGCACGAGGGCCTTGCGGGAGCCGAGCGCGGCCGCGATGCGCCGGCCCTCCTCGGCGTCCACGGCGACGCCGGTGTAGGTGTCGTAGAGCGCCACGTCCTCGTAGAAGGCGCAGCTCTCCTGGGTGATGGGGTCGATGAGGTCGCCGAGCGCTGCGACGGCCCGGCCGTGCACGGAGTGGCAGTGCGCGACGGCGACGACGTCCGGGCGGGCGGCGTGGACCTGGACGTGCACGGTGAAGGCGGCCTGGTTGACGTGGTAGCGGCCCTCGACCACCTGCCCCTCCCGGTTGGCGAGGACGAGGTCGCTGACGGTGACGTGCTTGAAAGGCATCCCGAACGGGTTGACCCAGAAGCAGTCGGTGAACTCGGGGTCGCGCGCGGTGATGTGCCCGGACACCCCGTCCTCGAGGCCGGAGCGCCCGAAGATCCGCAGGGCGCCCGCGAGCCGCTCCTTGCGGTGCCGGCGTTCGTCCTCGACCGACTCGTACATCGGCGGCATGGCGAACTGCAGCTGGTCGGTGGGCAGCGGCAGGGGCGGGTTGGGCCCGTGCATAGGTCCTCCACGTGGGGATTGCTGTACGGGCCGGAAGTTACCGCCGGTCGGCGCAAAAGGGCAGAGCTGTTTTGTAAAGATGACGTACGCGGCGGATACCAGACAGAGGTTGTCGGGATCGGCCGCGAGACTGGCGCCCATGAACTGGGCAGCCTTCACCACCGCCGCACCCGGACTGGCGGCGATCGCCGAGGAGCGCTTCGGCGCGTACCGGCACCATGTCCTCGCGACCCTGCGCAGGGACGGTTCCCCCCGCACCTCCGGCCTGGAGGTCCGCTTCCTGGACGGAGAGCTGTGGCTCGGCATGATGCCGAACTCCTTCAAGGCGCTGGACCTGCTCCGCGACCCCCGCTTCGCGCTGCAGTCCAATCCGGGTGCCGACGTGGACGGCGGGGACGTCCGGATCGGCGGACGGGCCTTCGAGGTCGTCGACACGGCCGTGAAGGGGGCGTACGTCAAAGAGGTGGAACCGCCGCAGCCGTTCCACCTCTTCCGCACCGAGCTGACGGAGGTCGTACGGACCTACGTCGAGGACGAGACATACCTGGTGGCCCAGGTGTGGAAGCCCGGAGAGCCGGTGCGCACTCTCAAGCGGACGTGACCTTCGACAGCGGCGGGACTACTCCCACTCGATGGTGCCCGGCGGCTTCGAGGTCACGTCGAGGACGACCCGGTTGACGTCCCGGACCTCGTTGGTGATCCGCGTCGAGATACGGGCGAGGACGTCGTACGGCAGCCGCGACCAGTCGGCGGTCATGGCGTCCTCGGAGGAGACCGGGCGCAGCACGATCGGGTGGCCGTAGGTGCGGCCGTCGCCCTGGACGCCGACGGAGCGGACGTCCGCGAGCAGCACCACCGGGCACTGCCAGATGGACCGGTCCAGGCCGGCCGCGGTCAGTTCCTCGCGGGCGATGGCGTCGGCGTCGCGGAGGAGGTCCAGACGCTCCTTGTTCACCTCGCCGACGATGCGGATGCCGAGACCCGGGCCCGGGAAGGGCTGGCGCTGGACGATCTCCTCCGGCAGGCCCAGCTCCTGGCCGACCATCCGGACCTCGTCCTTGAACAGCTTGCGCAGCGGCTCGATCAGCTGGAACTCGAGGTCCTCGGGCAGGCCGCCGACGTTGTGGTGCGACTTGATGTTGGCGGTGCCGGTGCCGCCGCCGGACTCGACCACGTCCGGGTACAGGGTGCCCTGGACCAGGAACTCCACGGCCGGGCCCTCGTCGGCGATGATCTCGGCCTGCGCCTGCTCGAAGACGCGGATGAACTCGCGGCCGATGATCTTCCGCTTCTCCTCGGGGTCGGTGACGCCCTTGAGCGCGGTCAGGAAGCGCTCCTCGGCGTCCACGACGACCAGCTTGACGCCGGTCGCTGCCACGAAGTCCTTCTCGACCTGCTCGGTCTCGCCCTTGCGCATCAGGCCGTGGTCGACGTACACGCAGGTCAGCTGGTCGCCGATGGCGCGCGCGACGAGGGCGGCGGCGACGGCGGAGTCCACGCCGCCGGAGAGGCCGCAGATGGCCCGCTTGTCACCGACCTGCTCGCGGATCGCGGCGACCTGCTCCTCGATCACGTTGCCCGTGGTCCAGGACGGGGTCAGGCCCGCGCCCCGGTACAGGAAGTGCTCCAGCACCTGCTGGCCGTGCGTGGAGTGCATGACCTCGGGGTGGTACTGGACGCCGTAGAGCCTCTTGTCGTCGTTCTCGAAGGCTGCGACCGGGACGACGTCCGTGGACGCGGTGACCGCGAAACCCTCGGGGGCGGCGGAGCAGGCGTCGCCGTGCGACATCCACACGTGCTGCTCGTCCGGGGTGCCCTCGAAGAGGGTGGAGGAGACCTTGGAGACGTGCAGGTCGGTGCGGCCGTACTCACGGGCGCCGGAGTTGTCGACGGTACCGCCGAGGACCTGCGCCATCAGCTGGAAGCCGTAGCACATGCCGAAGACGGGGACGCCGGCCTCGAAGATCGCGCCGTCGAGGCGGGGGGCACCCTCCTCGTACACGGACGAGGGGCCGCCGGAGAGGATGATCGCCGCGGGGTTCTTGGCGAGCATCTCCTGGACCGGCATGGTGCTCGGCACGATCTCGCTGTAGACCCGCGCCTCGCGGACGCGACGGGCGATGAGCTGGGCGTACTGCGCGCCGAAGTCGACGACCAGGACGGTGTCGGGGGTGGCGGCAGTGGAAGTCGCTGATGACACGGGGTGCCTTCTGGTGGTCGGGCGGGGGTCTGTGCTACCGAGTCTAACGGGGGTGGACGTGGAGGCCTCCCCGGTCCGGGGCCGTGGCATACTGGCCGCATGCCTCAGCACGCGACCTTCCTCTTTACCTATGGCACCCGGCCCGCCGGCTGCCATGGTCGTGCTGCTTGAGCCAACCGCCAAGCGACTTCCCAGGCGCCCCGGGCCGACAAGGCCCGGGGCGCCTGTCGTTTTCCCGGGTCCTGCCGTTCCGGGGCACTCACCTCACCGAGGAGCCCCCGACATGACGACCCTCACGCCGGAACAGACCATCGCCGACGCCCGTGAGCGCATCGACGCCCTCGACGACCGGATCATCGGCCTCATCCAGGAACGGATGGCCGTGTCCACCGTCGTCCAGGAGGCCCGGATCGCCTCCGGCGGCCGCCGCGTGAACCTCTCCCGTGAGATGGAGATCCTCGGCCGCTACCGCGAGGCCCTGGGCAAGCCGGGCACCGCCCTGGCGATGACCCTGCTGGAGCTGTGCCGGGGTCGCATCTGAGTTCGGTCCCGCTCTCACCCGTACGGCGCGTGACCGGCCCGCGCACCGCTTCGTTGATCCCGTTGTCCGTGCCAGCCAGGGGCGGGCCCGACAGAACCACGCGTGGCTCGCTGGAGCGATGAGGCGTACGGGTCGTGCCGTGCACCGTGGGACCTCGCTCCAGAAAAGTGACCGGACGGCAGGGGACAGCAGCCCGGTCACCCAAGAGAACGGTCGGCTCCGGGGACGCCCGGGGCCGACCGGCGGAAAACTGCAAATATGCACCAGTGCCGGGTCAAACGGTTGCGGATGCCTCACTCATCCAGCACGATGCGTAGAAGCCCCAAGTCCCCGCGCAGACAACGGCATTGACCGACCCGTCCGTCCGCCCGAGGTCGACACCACACCACAAGCGGCGCACCCCCCCGGCGCCGCTCCCAGGCACCGGCGCTGCCCTGACGTCGGTGCTGACGAGAGAAGGGCCCCGCGGCTCACGTACCGCGGGGCCCTTCGCCATGCCCGCCCGCCGAAACGCTGTGACTCACACCACACAAAAATCCCATGAGGGGACGCAACCGTTCCGGCTCCTCACCGATCAAACCTGCTGCCGGATCAAGAAGACGGTAAGAAGCGAGGGACCTGCGTTCGGAGGGGGACGCAGGTCCCTCGTCTCCGTTCCCGGCTCCTTCTCCTGCTCGGTTCTTCCGCTCAGCTGTTCCGCTCAGTTCTTCTGCCTACTCCTTCGGCGGCACCGCCGGGATGCCCAGGAGCGGCAGCTTCAGCGCGCCGAACGCGTCCGCGGGGACCGCCGGGTCGCGCGGCTCCACCGGCTTCAGCCGCTCGTACGCCGTTCCCTGCGCCGGACGGGGATCCTCCTCGCCCTTGTTCGGCCAGTACGACATGGCCCGCTCGGCCTGCGCCGTGATCGTCAGCGACGGGTTGACGCCGAGGTTCGCCGAGACCGCCGCTCCGTCCACGACCGAGATGCCGGGGTGGCCGTGGAGCCGGTGGTACGGGTCGATCACACCGGTCTCCGGGGAGTCGCCGATGGGACAGCCGCCGAGGAAGTGCGCGGTCAGCGGGGTGCCCATCAGCTCGCCGACGTTGCTGCCCGCGAAGCCGTTGATCTCGGCCGCGAGCGCGGACGCGGCCTCCGAGGCGGCCTTGATCTGCTTGGGGTTCGGGGCGCCGTGCCCCTGCCGGGCGGTGAGCAGGCCCTTGCCGACGCCGCCGGGCTTCAGGTACGTCGTCAGCGAGTTGTCCAGCGACTGCATCACCAGGCCGATGATGGTCCGCTCCGACCAGCGCCGGTTGGACAGCGAGCGGGCGACCAGCAGGGGGTGGCGGGCCGCGTTGGCCAGCCAGGCCAGGGCCCGCGAGGAGCCCTCCGCGTAGGGGACCTGGAGGATCGACAGGCCGCCCATCGAGTTGGAGCCCTTGCCGTAGCGGACCGGCTCGATGTGGGTGCTCTCGTCGGGGTGGATGGAGGACGTGATGGCGACCCCGCGCGTGAAGTCGGCCTTCGGCTCCCCGGTGGCCTTGCGGTAGCGCCGGTTGTCGGTCTGCGCGCCGACCAGGGCCTCGGAGTTGGTGCGGGTCAGATCGCCGAGCCGGGCGGACAGGTACGGCAGCTGGCCGCCGGCCTTCATGCGGTGCAGCAGGGTCTGGGTGCCGTAGGTGCCGGCCGCGAGGACGACCCCGCGCGCGGTGAGGATCCGGCCCTTGCCCTTCTTCCGTTCGTCCGTCGGCAGCGTCGCCACCGCGTACCCGCCCCGCGAGTCGTCGGTGACGGACACGACCGTCGTCATGGGGTGCACCACCGCACCCGCCTTCTCGGCGAGGTACAGGTAGTTCTCGTTGAGGGTGTTCTTCGCGCCGTGCCGGCAGCCGGTCATGCACTCGCCGCACTCGGTGCAGGCCTTCCGGGACGGCCCGGCGCCGCCGAAGTACGGGTCCGCCACCTGCTCGCCCGGCCTGGCCTTCGCCACCCCGTCGGCGTCCTCGCCGTCGCCGAAGAACACGCCGACCGGTGCGAGGTGGAAGGTGTCGCCGACGCCCATCCGCTGCGCCGCCGCCTTCAGGTGCACGTCGGAGGGGGTCATGGTGGGGTTGAGTCGCACGCCGAGCATGCGCCGCGCCTGGTCGTAGTACGGCTTCAGCTCCTCCTGCCAGTCGGTGATGTCCCGCCACTGGGGGTCGTCGAAGAAGGCCTTCGGCGGTACGTAGAGGGTGTTGGCGTAGTTGAGCGAGCCGCCGCCGACGCCCGCGCCGGCCAGCACCATGACGTTGCCCAGCAGATGGATGCGCTGGATGCCGTACATGCCGAGCCTGGGGGCCCAGAGGTAGTTCTTCAGGTCCCAGGAGTTCCTGGGGAGGGCGTCGCGCGTGAAGCGGCGGCCTGCCTCCAGGACGCCGACCCGGTAGCCCTTCTCGGTGAGGCGGAGGGCGGAGACCGAGCCGCCGAATCCGGATCCGACCACGATGACGTCGTAGTCGTACCCGTCCTCGTTTTCGTCCCGGGTCTGGACAGACTTCTCCTGCGACACGTGCTCTCCTCGTTGAGAACGGGGGTTTGATCGGGGTTGGGGGACGGGTCGTCTAGCGGAACCGGAAAGCCTTCATCATCCGGAGACTGCGGCTCATGAACTGGGCGTACTTCTCGTCGTCCATCCCCAGCGACGGCGCCATGGGAAGCAGCCTCTGCCGGGCCACCGTCTGGGCCTCGGTGTACTTGAGGATGCCCTCGGAGCCGTGGCGGCGGCCGAGGCCGGAGTCCTTCATGCCGCCCATCGGGGACTGGACGCTGCCGTAGGCGGGCGCGTAGCCCTCGTTGACGTTGACCGTGCCGGTGCGCAGCCGGGAGGCGACGTCCAGGCCGCGGCGGGCGCTCGTCGTCCACACGGAGGCGTTCAGGCCGTACGGCGTGGCGTTGGCGCGCTCGACCGCCTCGTCGTCGGTCCGGAAGCGGTAGACGGAGACCACGGGACCGAAGGTCTCCTCCTCGCACACGGCCATGGAGTCCTCGACGCCGTCGAGGACGGTCGGCTCGAAGAAGTACGGGCCGATGTCCGGGCGGGCCGCTCCGCCCGCGACCACCTTCGCGCCCTTGGCGACGGCGTCCTCGACGTGCCGTTCGACCGCCTTCAGCTGCCGTTCCCCGGCCAGCGAGCCCATCTCGGCGCCGTAAGCGAGGGAGTTGCCGAGCCGCATGGCCCTGGTGCGGGCGGCGAAGCGCTCGAGGAAGGTGTCGGCGACGGCCTCGTGGACGTACAACCGCTCGATGGAGATGCAGAGTTGTCCGGCGGAGGAGAAGCAGGCGCGTACGGCACCGGCGGCCGCCTTCTCGATGTCGGCGTCGTCCAGCACCAGCATGGCGTTCTTGCCGCCCAGTTCGAGGGAGACGCCGACCAGACGGGCGGCGGCGCCCTGCGCGACCTCGCGGCCGGTGCGGGTGGAGCCGGTGAAGGAGACGTAGTCGGCGTGCTTGACGAGCTCCGGGCCGACGACCGGGCCCTCGCCGAGCACGACCTGGAAGACGTCGGCGGGCAGCCCTGCCTCGATGAGCAGGTCACGCGCCCACAGGGCCGTGAGGCAGGTCTCCGTGTCCGGCTTCATCACCACCGCGTTGCCGGCGGCGAAGGCGGGCAGCGCGTCGCCGACCGACAGCTCCAGGGGGTAGTTCCAGGGGGCGATCTGACCGACGACACCGCGCGGGTGGCGGAGCTCGGTGACCTTCGTCAGGGTCGGCACGGCACCGGTGTGCCGCTTGGGCCGCAGGTAGGCGGGGGCCTTGCGGCCGTAGTGGCGTGCCGCGACGGCGACGGCCTGCACCTCCTCGTGCGCGTGCAGCCGGGCCTTGCCGGTCTCCAGCTGCACGAGGTCCAGGACCTCGGCCTGCCGCTCCAGCAGCAGGTCGTGGAAGCGGAGCAGCACGGCGGCACGCCGGCGCACCGGTGTCCTCTCCCAGACGGCCTGTGCGGCGCGGGCGGCCTGGAAGGCCTTGAGCACGTCCTCGGGGGTGGACTCGGGCAGGTCGGCCAGCTTCTCGCCGGTGAACGGGGTGTGGTTGGCGGTACGGCCGGAGCCGACGACGCCCTTGGTCAGCTGGGCCACCAGCTCCGGGGTGACCACGTCGGCGGCGGTGCGGACGCCTTCGGGAGCGGGCGCGAGCGGGTTGGTACCGGTGATGTCCGGGGCCTGCGAGTCCGTCATGACGCGCAGGGTATGCCGCGACGCAGGCTTTGGGTACCCGTCGGTAACGGGGATTCACGGAGTACTCACACGACGCCAGTGATCACTGGCAGCAAATGTGCTGATCAGGGGGTTGTCGGGGTGACGATCACTCGGCTCCGGGTTTCTTCGCAAGAAGGAGAGCGAGAACGGCGAGGGGGGTCCGGCGACGGTGGGTGAGAGCGGGGGCCGGGTCGGGAGTGCGCGGCCCGGCTTCCCCCTCGGGCCCGGCCCCCTGCGCCCGCTCCGGTGCCGTACCCCCCGCCGGGGACGCGCCCGCGCAGGTCCTCAGGGCTGCCGCGACCTCCTCCGCGGACGGGCGTGCTTCCGGTCGTGGGGCGTGCAGTCGGGTCAGCAGGGGGTCGAGCGGGCCGGCGTCGCCGCCCTCGACGGCGGCGGCCAGCAGCGCCCCGAGGGACCAGAGGTCGGAGGCGGGACCGGCGCCGCGTGCCGATGCCCGCTCCGGGGCGACGAATCCGGCGGGGGCGGCTTCGGCGTGCCCGTCCCCGATCCCGAAGTCCGTGACGACGACCCGCCCGGTGCCGGACTCGATCAGGACGTTGGCGGGCTTGATGTCCCGGTGCACGATCCCCACGGCGTGCGCGGCCCTGAGCGCCCCGAGGACGGCGAGCCCGACCCGGGCGGCCTCGGCCGGTGGCAGCGGCCCGCGCCGGACGGCCTCCCGGAGCGACTCTCCCTCGACCAACTCCATGACGATCCACGGGAGTCCGTCCTCGGTGACGACGTCGTGCAGGGTGACGGCCGAGCGGTGCCGCACCCGGGCGGCGGCCCGCGCCTCCCGGTGGAGACGGTGCGCGATCCGGCGGCTCTCCTCGTCGTCGGCCGGATCCCCGGGCAGAGCGGGCTCCTTGACGGCCACGTCCCGCTGCTCCTGCTCGTCCCGCGCCCGCCAGACGGTCCCGGACGGCCCGGCGCCGAGGCGCCCGAGGAGCCGATAACGCCCACCGATCAACCGTCCGTCGGGCGGGTGTTCGCCGTCTCCACTCATGTCACATGAGTACCGTGCGCACCACGCCCTTGTCGAAGAGGAGCGGTCAGGCGGCCCACCGGTGCAGCGTGAACCCGCCACGTCCCTCACGCACTTCCACCGCACCGGCACCGCCGAAGTGGGCGGGAACGACCAAAGCCCGTTCGTCGGCGGCCCGTTCGAGCACCCGCAGCCGCGTCTCGGCCGCCTGCTTCGGATCCAGGCAGAAGCAGCTGCTGCACTCGGGATGCATGATCTGCACCGGGCTGTGCAGCAGGTCTCCGACGAACACGGCCCGCTCTCCCCGCGATTCGAGGCGCAGCACCGAGGAGCCGGGGGTGTGTCCGGGCGCGGACTCCAGCACGAGGTGCTCGTCGATCCGGTGCTCGCCCTCCCACACCACGGCCTGCCCGGCCCGGTGCACGGGCGCGACGCTGTCCTCGTACATCAGCCGGTCGTCGGGGCGCACACCACCCGCGTAACCGTTGTCCGGGCCGAAGTGGTGGTCGTCGGCGGCCGGCAGGAGATAGCGCGCGTTGGGGAAGGCCGGCACCCACTCGCCGTCGGCGTCCCGGGTGTTCCAGCCGATGTGGTCGCCGTGCAGGTGGGTGTTGACGACGACGTCGACGTCCTGCGGCCGGACCCCGGCCCGCTCCAGGCGGCCCAGGAAGTCACCGTCCCGCTGATGGAAGAGGGGACTGCCCGGCCGCTCCCGGCCGTTGCCGACCCCGGTGTCGACCAGCACCGTACGTCCACCGCCGCGCACCACCCAGGTCTGCAGCGTCACCACGGCACGGTCGCCGTCGGCCTCCCGGTGGTCGGGGACCAGCTGCTCCTCGTACGCGCTCCACACCTCCGGAGCGCAGTCCGGGACGAGGGTGCCGAGGGGCACGTACGGCCCCTGCCACTCCACGATGCGCAGCACCTCGACGTCACCGATCACGAAACCCTGTACCTGATCATCTGCCATGCCAAGAACCTTAGGAGCCCGTTCTGAGCATTCCAATGCTCACTCGGCTCGATGGAATACGCTTGCGTCTCATGGATGTGGTGAGCGACGCGATCTCCGCGGTCCGGGTGGGCGAGCCCTCGTCGAACCGGCTCCGGGTGAGCGGCAGCTGGTGCGTGCGGCTGCCCCCGTACGAGGGGGCGGGCTTCCACGTCGTCCTGAGCGGCTCGTGCCGGCTCCTGCCGGACGACGGCGGCGAGCCGGTGGCCCTGGGCCCGGGGGACGTGGTGCTGCTGCCGCACGGGGCGGGGCACGTGCTGGCGGACCGGGCCGCGGGGCCCGCCGACGCTCGGCGGGCGCTGCCGTTCGAGGAGGTGCGGGACACGGACGTACGGCTTCCGGGGTCCGGTCCCGAGGTCGAGCTGCTGTGCGGCAAGTACCGCCTGGACCGCAGCCGTACGCACCCGCTGATGGCGGAGCTGCCGCAGGTGGTGCACCTGCCCCACCGCGTCGGCGACCAGCCGGAACTGCGCACGGCCGTAGACCTGTTGGCCCGCGAGCTGGACGAACGCCGTCCGGGTGCCTGCCTGGCCCTGCCGAGCCTGCTGGACCTGCTGCTGGTCTACATGGTCCGCGCCTGGATGGCCCGGGCGGAGACGGGCGCCTGGCCGGCGGTGCTGCACGACCCGGTGACGACGGCCGCGCTGCGCGCCCTGCACTCCGATCCGGCGGCCCGGTGGACGGCCGGCCGGCTGGCCACCGAGGCGGGCGTCTCCCGCGCCACCCTGGCCCGCCGCTTCACCTCACTGGTCGGCCGCCCGCCGATGGCGTACCTGACCTGGTGGCGGCTGACCCTGGCCGCGACCCGGCTGCGGGACTCCGACGTGCCCCTGGCGACGGTCGCCCGGGAGGCCGGCTACGGCAGCCCGTACGCCCTCTCGCACGCCTTCAGCCGGGAGTTCGGGACCACCCCGGGCAGGTACCGGGAGCGGGCCCGCGGCGACCGGCCCGCCCTCAGGGTTTCGTGATGTCCAGGTTGGCGACGGCCGTCTTCGCCACCTCCTGGCCCCGGGCCGTGAAGTCACCCTTGCCCGGGTAGCCGATCGTGAGTTTGTACAGGTCGCCGGCCCTGGTCCGGTAGTAGAAGATCTGCAGCTGGCGGGGGCGCGGGTTCTCGGAGTCGTCGGTGGTGTAGCTGACGGTGTTGAGAGCGGCCTTCCTGCCGCGGTACGTGGCGTCGTCGTCGGGCTCCGTCCGCGCCCCCTTGGGCATGTTGAGGGTGTACTCCCCGTCCTTCTTGAACTTCTCGTCGTCGGCGTGCATCTGGGCCACCGCGTTGCTCTGGATCTCGTTCAGGGAGTCCTCCGACTTCCTGGTCAGGTCCAGGACGATCCAGATGCCGCCACTCCAGTCCGTGTACGACACCCAGCTCTTGTCGGAGGCGTCCTTGTCCGGGTGGCCGACCTGGTAGGCCGCGGGGACGGCGAGGCTGGCGCCCAGTGCGGGGTCAGCCCGTTTCGTCCAGCCGTCGGGCAGCGGACCGGCGAAGGGGTCGGCGAGGACCAGGTAGCCGGCCACCGCGGCCGCGACCACGGCGGCGCCGATCCCCAGCCAGGTCTTGCGGCCCGGGCCCGGGGAGCGGGTGGCGGGCTCGGTGACCGGCACGGTCCGGGTGGGCTCCGGCGCCGGGGGGTTGGCGGCCGTCTCCAGCAGGGCACGGACCCGGGCCGCCGGCGGGCGGTGGGCGGGGTCTTTCCGAAGCAGGCTGTTGACGGCCTCGGCCAGCGGGCCGTGTGCGGCGGCGGGCGCGGCCGGGGTGGCGTTGAGCACGGACTGGAGGGTGGCCGGGGTGTTGCTGCGGCGGAACGGGGAGACGCCCTCGGTGGCCGTGTAGAGGACCACGCCAAGGGACCACAGGTCGCTGGCCGGGCCGGGCCGCTGCCCCAGCACCCGCTCCGGCGCGATGTACTCGGGCGACCCGACGAAGCCACCGGTGTCGGTCAGGTTCGTCTCGCCCTCGATCTGCGCGATGCCGAAGTCGGTGAGAACGACCCGGTCGTACCGCCCCAGCAGCACGTTGTCCGGTTTCACGTCCCGGTGCAGGACGCCCGCCGCGTGCGCCGCCTCCAGCGCGCCGAGCACCTGCAGGCCGATCCGGGCCGCCTCGCGCGCGTCCAGCGTGCCCTCCTGGAGCGCGCTGCCCAGCGAGCGTCCGCGCACCAGCTCCATCACGATCCACGGCCGGCCGTCCACCACCGCGACGTCGTACACGTCGACCACCGCGGGGTGGTCGAGCCGCGCCGCCGCGCGCGCCTCACGGCGCATGCGCTCGTAGGCGTTGGCGCGTTCACGTTCGGGAAGGTGGTCCGGTACCCGGGGTTCCTTGACGGCGACCTCGCGGTCCACCATCTCGTCCTTGGCCCGCCAGACGGTGCCCATCCCGCCATGGCCGAGCTTGGCGAGCAGCCGGTAGCGCCCGGCGATCAGCCGCCCGGCGCCCGGGTCCTGGGCCGGGGCGGGCTGTGCGGGCACCGCATGGGGTCCCGGCTCCGGCCCAGGTCCCGGCTGCGGGTTCGGCGGTTGCAGTACAAAGCTCGTCGTGTCGTCGGCCGTGCGACCGGCTCCCCCGTCACTGCTCATGAGTCATCCATATCGCGCCACGAGCGTCCGGATCCACAGGGAAGGCGAACCGGTCACAGAGCCGTGACCGAGAAGGTGTCCACGGCCACGTCGAAGTACTCCCGGGCCTCGCGGACCTTGCCGACCGGAGCGGACACCCACACGTCGTACATCCGTCCGCCCTCCTCCCAGCACAGGTCGTAGGTGTGGCGCGGACCCTCGGCGGCGCTGAAGCCGTTCCAGCTGAACTCCCAGAGCGCGGCGGGGTGTCCGGCGTGCGTGGTCTCGGTGACCCTGCCGTCGTGGTAACCGGGGTTGGTGCGGGGCCCGTCGGCCGCCGCCCGGCCCATCACCGCCGCGGGGCCGCCCGTTCCGGGCGCGGTGACCTTGACGCCGAGGCGGAAGGTCTGCCCCGGGGAGAGGTAGAAGACCCGTTCGCCCTGCCGGTCCCGGGTGAAGTCCTGGGGCACGGCGAGGGAGAAGCCGGCCGGGTCCCGTGCGGTGCGGTAGCCGGAGGGCGCGGTGTGGGTGTGGGAGGCCGCGGGTGCGCTGCTCGTGGTGACCGTCGGGGACGGCGAGGCCCCGGTGGACGGGGAGGCGCCCGTCGGTGTCGCCGGGCTGGTCGCCGTGCCGCCCGGGGTGCCGCCGCCCCCGTCCCGGTCCTGGTTCAGCAGCAGCGCCACCGCCGACACGCCCGCCCCGGCCACCGCGGCCACGAGCAGCGCGGCGACCAGCACTCCGCGCGCGGACCGGCCGACGGGCGGGGGCTGTTCGGCGGCGGGCGCCGGCGGGGCGACGGCGTCGCGCGGCACGTCGTGCTCGGTCGGCGTGTAGGGGGCCACGGGGGTTCGGCCGGCGGCGTCCCCGGTCCCGGGCGTACGGACCGTGCCGGGTGTGCCGCGGCTGCCCGGTGCGGCCGGGGTGCGGCCCGTCTCCAGGAACGTCCGCAGCATCGGCTCCGCCTCCGTCGGGCCCAGCCGCCGGTCCGGATCGCGCTCCAGCAGGCCCCGTACGACCGGCAGCAGCGGCTCGGCCTGCGCCGGTGGCCGGATCTCGGCGGCGACGACGGCGTGCAGGATGCCGCCGAGCGAGTCGCGCCGGAACGGCGACTCGCCGCTGAGCACCGTGCACAGCAGCGCGCCGAGCGACCACAGGTCGGACTCCGGACCGGTGCGGGTGCCGGACATCCGCTCGGGTGCGGTGTACTCGGGCGAGCCGACGAAGGAGCCGGTCTCGGTCAGGGTGGTGGCGCCCGCGACCTGCGCGATGCCGAAGTCGGTGAGCACGACCCGGTCGGTGCCGGACTCGATCAGCACGTTCGCCGGTTTGACGTCCCGGTGCAGCACCCCCGCCTCGTGGGCGGTGCGCAGCGCGCCGAGCAGGTCGATGCCGATCCGCGCGGCCTCGGCGGCGGCCACCGGGCCCTGCCGGGCGACCCGGTCGGCGAGCGAGCCTCCGTCGATCAGCTCCATGACGATGTACGGCCGTTCGTCCTGCTCGACCACGTCGTGCACGACGATGATGTGCGGGTGCCTCAGCTGCGCGACCGCCCGGGCCTCGCGCAGCGTACGGTCACGCTGGCGCAGGGCCTCCTCGGCGGACAGCGTCTCGTCCAGCGGCAGTTCCTTCACCGCGACCTGCCGGCCGAGCAACTGGTCGGTCGCCCGCCACACGACGCCCATGCCCCCGCGCCCGATCCTCGCCTCCAGGCGGTAACGGCCCGCGATCACACGGAAGACGTCCCCCTCGGTCCCCATGCGCCCCATCATGCCGCATCGGACGGACGCCTTCCGGGACGGTGATCGGCCAAGTATGCCGCCGCGACGAGGCCGCCGCGAGGGAACGGTGCCTCAACGCGCCGCTCACGCCTGCACCCGCGCGGTCATCCGACGAGTTTCGGCCAGTTCGTCGGCGTGCGTGACCAGGACGGGCCGGGCGGTCAGGGGCGATCATTTTCAGCCACGACCTGTTTTGAAAAAGATACAAAACATGGCAAATCACCAAGAGATACACGCCATACGGGATAAAATGGGTGGCTTGAATCATGCTGTCCCGTGGATCATGGAACCCTTACATTCCCCTTATGGGAAACATGTTGAAGCGCTTTTCCGTCACGAGCATCGCGGCGGTGGCGATATTCGCCGCGACCACAGTGACCAATGCCAGCGCGGCGAGCGGCGGAGCCGCGTGCTCGGTGACCGGCGCCTCGGGGAGCCTCACCTTCACCAACTGGACTTCCAACCATGTGGACATCAGCGGTTGGGTCAAGGACACCGCTGCCGATGGCCACCATGTGGCCATTCGACTCGTTTCCATAGACGACAGCACTGGATGGGTAACGGAGTGGCCCTGGCATTCCGAATACGACGGAAACGGATCGACTAATTCCTTCAGCACTTACGCGTCGCCCACCGGCGATGATCTCGACTACATCGGCGCGCAGGTGGCTGTCATCGAAGGGAGCACGATAGTCCGTTCTTGCACGGACTATGCCTGAGCCACCGCACCGGGAATTTCCTCGAGTTTCGCTCACCTGAGAATGGACGGGAAGCGCTCGGAATCGACCTCGAATCGTTGACGTATCGGCCCATGCGATTTTCGGATGGGCCGATACGGTCGGATCAACCCTCCTGGAAGCCCCGCAGAATCCAGTCGAACTGCTTTCTGGTGGTGGCCCAGTCGTCGGCCGGCGAGGCCGCGTAGATGGCGTACTCGGTGCCGTCGCTGTTCATGTACCCGACGTCGATCGCACGGTAGGGCCCCGGGAAGTAGTGCGGCGGGTCCTTGGCCAGCGCGTTCCACGTGTACTCCCAGCGGACGCCCGGCTGGTCGCGGAAAAGCTCCTCCTTGAGGCTCAGCTGCTTGTAGTCCTGCAGCCGCCGTGAGACCCGCTGGTTCAGGTAGCGCATGTGCTCGTACGAGGTGCTGAAGTCCGGCGCGGTGTCGACGGCGACCCGCACGAGGTGCTTGCCCTTGTCGGGCGAGTAGTCGACCTGCCGGAGGCCGTCCTGGTCGATGGAGACGGACCGCTTCCACCCCTTGGGCAGGGAGATGCTGAAGCCCACCGGGTCGTTGCGCCGCTCCCAACCGGCGGGAACCGCCCCCTGACCGCCCTTGCCGCTCGGCGTGGCACTGGCACTGGCACTGGCGTTCGGAGTCGACGATGCAGCGGCGGGGCCGCCGGCGCTGTCCGTGCCGAACTGCTGCAGCACGACCGCGACACCTCCGCCGACGATCGCGGCGAGAGCGACCACCAGGGCGAGCGTGCGCAGCCGGCGGCGCTTGGGCGGCCGAACCGGCTGCCCCTGCGGGACGGGCGTGTGCTGCCCGGAACCCGTGTCGTGCGGACCGACGGCCCGCGTCGGCCCGGTCACCGGCGGATACGGCGTTCCGGTGGCCCTCTCCGCGCCGGTGCGCGTGGGGCCCGTCTGCGCCTCCGGCTGGAAGCGCCCGTGCTGCGTGGGCACGTACACCTGCGCCGCGTTCGGCCGCCGCCCCTCCGCCGCTTCGGCGAGCATCTGCTCCGTCTCGTCCGCGCCGGGCCGTTGCGCCGGGTCCTTCTGCAGCAGGGCGGTGATGACGGGCCCGAGCGGACCGGCGTACTGCGGTTCGGTGGCTTCCTCCTCGACGACCGCCTGCATGGTGCTCAGCGGCGAGGTGCGGCGGAACGGCGAACGGCCCTCGACCGCCGTGTACAGCGTGGCGCCGAGCGCCCACAGGTCGGAGGACGAGCCCGGGTCGTGGCCGCGCACCCGCTCGGGGGCGAGGTAGTCGACCGAGCCGACGACCTCTCCGGTGCGGGTGATGGTGGTGTCGCCCTCGATCTGCGCGATGCCGAAGTCGGTGAGCAGGACCCGGCCGTCCCGTCCGAGGAGAACGTTGCCGGGCTTGACGTCCCGGTGCAGGACTCCGGCGGAGTGCGCGGCACGCAGCGCCCGCAGCACCCACAGTCCGATGCGCGCGGCCTCGCTCGGTTCGACGCGCCCCCGTTCCTTGACCGCGTCGGCCAGCGAATGGCCCTCGACGAGCTCCATCACGATCCACGGGCGGCCGTCGTGTTCGAGCACGTCGTGCACGGTGACGACGGCGGAGTGGTTGATCCGCGCCGCGGCGCGGGCCTCGGCCCGGGTGCGGGCGAGCAGCACGGCCCGGTCGCTGTCGGACACGTAGAGCGCCGCGGTCAGCTCCTTGACGGCGACCTTCCGGTGCAACACCTCGTCGTGGGCGCGCCACACCCGGCCCATGCCGCCCCTGCCGATCGAATCGGCAAGCCGGTAGCGGCCCGCTATGAGCAGGCCCTGCATCTGATTCACGTTGCCCCGCAATGCTCTTGACAGGGTCAGACTAAGGACCGGCCTGCCCTCTGGGAACAAGCGGGGTACCAAGGTGACAGTCCTGTGACGGTTGTCGCCCCGGCACGCGAACCGGCGCCCAACCCGGGTTCTCCCAGCCGGTATACGGGGCGCTCACCTCGTGTAGCGGTACGTCGCGGTCGCCTGCTCGTACAGCCGCGTCACCTCGTCCCGCTCGGCCTCCGGACCGCGGACCTGGACGATGTGGTAGCGGCCGTTCAGCAGGATCGCCATGTTGCGCACGTACAGGTCGCGTCCCTGCCCGTCGGTCCAGGTGAACTGCCCCTCGGCCATGGTCCGTCCGCCCACCGTGATGGTGCGCAGACCGGTGGCCGTGGCCCAGCTGGAGTTCCGGTACGGCTGGAGTTCGCGCTCCTTGTCCCGCTGGTAGACCATCGGATCGCTGCCGTAGGACGTGGTGCCGTCCCGGCCGGGCACGACGAGCAGCTCGAAGTTGCCGTGCGAGTAGACCACCTGGCCGCTGCCGTTCCTGGGCGTGCGGTCCCAGCCCTTGGCGACGGCGATCCGGAAACCGTCCGGATCCGTGCGCAGGGTGAACCCGTCGGCGACCGTGGGGTCGCCGCCGGTCTGTGTCTCGGTGGCGGGCGCGGACTCGGAGGGGCTGCCGCCCGACGACTGGCCGGCGGACGGCTGTTGGGTGTGGGAGGGCTCGGGGCTCGCCTGCCCCGCGCTGCCGGTGCGCTCGCTGCCCGCCGCGCCGCTCTCCCCCTGCTTCGGCATGAACAGCATGGCGTACGCCACCGCGCCCGCCAGCAGGAGCAGGATCAGCAGGAGCAGCGTCCGGCCGAGGCTGCGCGGGGAGCGGGCCTCCTCCCGGGCCCTCTTGTGCCGGCCGTGCGGATGGGTCGCCGGCACCGCGGCGCGCCGCCGCCGCACCAGCTCGCCGCGGCGCCGGACGATCGGCAGACGGCTCGGGTCGGCGGGCGGCACGGGAATCACATGGGCGCCGGCGTCCGGTTCGGGCGCGGAGCGCACCAGCGAGCGCAGCCAGCCGCTCAGCTCCTCGAAGTCCAGCCGGTCGGTGGGGTCCTGGCGCAGCAGCGACTCCACGACCGGGCGCAACGGCCCGCACTCCTCGGCGAAGGCGGGCGGCTCCGCGCACACCAGCTGCACCAGCTCGGCCGTGGACTCCTCGGGGTAGGGCGCGTGGCCCTGGACGGCCCGGAAGAGCAGCGCGCCGAGGGCCCACAGGTCCGTGGCCGGCCCGATCGGCGCCGCCAGCTGCCAGTTCTCGTGCACGGGCCCGGCCTGCTCCGGCGCCCACCGCTCGGTCACCGGCCCCACGACGGTCATCCGCACCTGCCGCGCCCGCTCGGCGGCGAGCGCGGTGCCGGGACCACGGCGCACCGCGGCACCCGGATCGTCCCAGCGGGAGGCGGTGGCCGCGGAAGCGTGGAGGGCGGGGGCCTGGCCGGGAGCGGGCGCGCCGGGCCCGGAACCGCCCGGACGGCCGGCGGACGCCTGTCCGGGTACCGGCAGCCGGCCGGACGCCTCGCCCGGGCCGAACGCACCCGCGGGCAGCCCCAGTCGCTGCCGCTCGGTGCCCGGTGCGGTCGCGGTGTCACCGGCTCCGGTGCGCGGTGAGGCACCGTGCCACGGGGCGCCTTGCACCCCGTAGGGGTCGGCGATCCGGCCGGGCGGCGTGGCGGCCGGGCCGGAGGAGTACGGCGGCTGCGCCGTGCCGTCGGCCCCGGCGTCCTGCTCGGCGGGGGTACGGGCTCCGGGCAGCGCGGGGCGGCCACTGCGCTGGGCCTCCTGCACCCGGGCGGCGGCCCGGGCTCCGGCGCGGTAGGCGGCGATGGCTCCGGCCCGCGCGGCACGGATGTCGTCCCCGCTGTCCAGGGCGCTTCGCCCGGACGGTCCCGCAACCGCGGCCCCGGCGGAAACCCCGTTCGCGCCCGGCACCGGCAGCCCGCCGGCCGCGCGCGCCTGGATCGCGGCCCGCCGCGCGGCCTCCGGGTCCACGTCGGGGGAGGCGCCGGATCCCGCCGGGGCGAGCCGACCGGCGCCCGGAGCGGCGCCATGCCCGCCGGGACCGCCGAAGCCCTGGCCTCCCGGGACGTCACCGGCCGCGCCGCCGGGCCCGACGAACCCCATCGGCCCTTCCCGGCCCTCCTCGCCCTCGAAGCCCTCCTGGCCCTCCTGGCCCCCTTGGCCCTCCTGGACCGGCACCGGGTCGTATCCGCACAGCGCCTCCTCCGCCGCGCCGACCGCGAGGCCGGTCAGCATCACCCGGCCGTCGTCACAGACGAGGACCGTGCGGGTGGTGATGTTGCGGTGCACCCAGCCATGGGCGTGCAGCACGCGCAGCGCCATGAGGACGTCGGAGGCGACCTCGGCCGCCCGGTACGCCGTCAGCGGCTGCTCGGCCAGCAGCGCGGACAGCGGGCGCGCGGCCACCCACTCGCTGACGATCCACAGCGAACCGCCCTCGGCGAACACGTCGAAGACCTGGTCCAGGCGCGGATGGTCGGGGATGCGGGCCGCCGCCTGCGCTGCCTCGACGGCGCGCCGCACGGCCGGATCCGAGGGGCGCCGGGTGGCGGTCCGGGCCGCCGGGGTGCGGCGGGCGCCGCGCTCACGGGCCGTGAACCCCTCGGGCAGCCCTTCCGCGTCGAGCACCTCGGCCTCGACGACCTCCGGCAACGGCACCTGACGGACCAGCACCTCCTGACCGCTGTAGGTGTCGAAGGCGCGGGTCTCGGTCAGTTCGTACTCGTCGGAGGGCGGCAGCGGCAGGCGGTAGCGGTCGGCGAGCACCCGGCCCGCATAGTCGTCCACGTTGCCTCCCCCGGCCCCTGGTCGTTCACATCCGTTCCCTTACGGCCCGTTCCGCATCCACATCCGGCTGCGTACGGTCCGCAACCATTCACGATACGTGCCGGAGGCAACCCGCATTGAGGGGATGACGGATTCTCACGGCTCCGAACCGGGCTCGGTCACATCACGACTTGGGCTCGAAGGACGTCGTCAGCGTCTTCCAGGTGGCCTTGCGCAGCCCGCTGCCCCACTTCGCGGCCTTCGCGGTGTACATCAACGCGTAACCGAGATGGCCGTTGACCACGAAACCCCGGTCGATCGTGCGGTACTTGGTGCCGTTGTCGACGTAGGTGAACTCCCAGTCGGCGGTGTTCCATCCGCGGTAGTCCACCTGCGCGATGCGGATCTTCCGGTACTGGGCGCGCACCATGTAGCGCTCCTGGTTCTTCCAGTCCGCCACCGGGTCGCCCTTGGGCGTGCTGGTCCAGGCGACGAGCAGCTTCTGCCCGTCGGGGCCCGTGTAACGGTCTCCGGCCGCCCCGGTGGACTGGTACCGCCACCCCTTGGGCAGCCCGATCGAGTACCCCTGGCCGCCCTTGTGGGTCGACTCCACGGGCGCGCCCCCGCGGCTCTTCGAGCCGGACGAGCCGGAGTCGTCGCTGTCGGACGCGTTCGCGCTCGCCGCGGCGTCCGACGCCGAGTCCGTGCCGTCGGACGCCGAGGTGTCCCCGTCCGTCCGGGCGCCTGTGTCGCCCTTGCCGCCCGTGCTTCCCTTGGCCCCCCGGCTCTTGTCCTGCTTGGTGGAGGCTTGGGCGCTGGCCGCGGCCTTGGCACCGCTGCCGTTCTTGTGGCCGCCGTCGTCCCCGCCGAACACGACCGCCAGGACGGTGCCGATCACCGCGAGGACGACCACCACCGCGATGATCACCAGCGTGCGCCTGGGCACCACGTCGGTGAGCGGCGCTCTGGGCACCGGCCGCGGCGCCAGGTCCAGGTCCGGCGGCGGCATCACGGGCCACCCGGAACTCGGCTTGCCCGAACCGGAGTTCTGCGTGGCCGCGGAGCCCTGCGCCGGAACGGCCGGCTTTCCGGTGGCCCCGGCGCCCGTCACGCCGCCGGAGCCCGAACCGCTCTCCGCGGCCGGCCCGCCGCCGCTCCCCTCAGCCGCCGTGCCGCCGCCGCTCTTCCCCCGTGCGGCCGCGGCGGCGCCGGCCGCCCCGGCCGCCTTGCGGACCGAGCGCAGCGCCCCGCGCAGCTTCTCCCCGGCCTCCTCGCCCCGCTTGGCCTCGGACCCGTCGGGCTGTGCGGGCAGCGGTACCACCCGCGTGGCGTCCATGGGCTCGGGTTCGGGTGCGTGGATCACCCGGCCGAGCATGGCCCGGGCGCCGGCGTCGTCGAGCCGCTGAGCCGGGTCCTTGGTGAGCAGGCCGTAGATGACGTCCCGCAGCGGCCCCGCGTTCTTGGGCTCCTCCAGGGGCTCGGTCATCACCGCGGTCAGCGTGGCGATCGCCGAGCCCTTGTCGTACGGCGGCAAGCCCTCGACCGCCGCGTACAGCAGGCCGCCCAGCGACCACAGGTCGGCCGCGGGACCCGGCTTGTGCCCGCGGGCGCGCTCCGGGGAGATGTAGGAGGGGGCGCCGACGAGCATGCCGGTGGAGGTGATGGACGGATCGCCCTCGACCTGCGCGATGCCGAAGTCGGTGAGCACGACCCGGCCGTCCTCGGCGATGAGCACGTTGGACGGCTTCACGTCACGGTGCAGGATGCCCTCGCGGTGCGCGGAGCGCAGCACGTCGAGGACGGCGAGGCCGACCTCGGCCGCCCGCTTGGGCTCCAGCAGGCCGTCCTCGCGGATGACCTCGGCGAGGGACTTGCCCTCGACCAGCTCCATGACGATCCAGGGCCGGTCGTCCTCGTCGACCACGTCGAAGACCGTCACCGCGCTGTTGTTGCGGATCCGGGCGATCGCCTTGGCCTCGCGCAGGGTGCGCGTGATCAGGCGCCGCTTCTCCTCCTCGTCGATGTTCGACGGGAACCGCAGTTCCTTGACGGCGACCGTCCGGCCCAGGGTCTCGTCCTCGGCCCGCCACACGGTGCCCATGCCGCCGCGGCCCAGCACGTCCCCCAGCCGGTACCGCCCGGCGAGGAGACGCCGCTCGTTCTTGTCCTGACGAGTCCCCTGACGGGATGTCCCCGCCCGCTCCGCCTCCGACATGCGTCCCCTCATGCAACCCGCCCTGACAGAGCCTCCATTGTCCCTCACTCGACAAGTGGCCAACGCCCAGGGTGTCCCTGACTGCATGTGAGGGCACGGGCACCGAGGGCCCCGGCAAAAGCCCGCATTCCGCCTACCGGGATGATGGGCCGGGACAGGAAGGAGCCCGGATGCCGACGCTTCGGACAGTCCTGTCCATACCGGTGTTCCTGGCCCTGCTGCTCACACCCACCGCGTCGGGCGCGAGCCCCGCCTCCGGCACCGGCACCGCGACCCGCGCCGCGGACGCCGTCCTGCCCCTGCTGGTCACCGAGGGCAGGGCACCGGCCGCCGCCCTGCTGGCCCGGGACGGGAACCGCTCGCGCTACGCGGCCGCCGGAGAGGGCATCGCGCGGGACGACCACTTCCGCGCCGGCAGCATCACCAAGACCTTCGTCGCGACGGTCGTGCTGCAACTGGCCGCGGAACACCGGCTGTCACTGTCCGACACCGTCGAGCGGCACCTGCCGGGGCTGCTCCGCGGAGCCGGCACCGACGGTCGGCACATCACCCTGCGCGCCCTGCTCACCCACACCGGCGGGCTCGCCGATTTCACCCGGACCACCCACGGGACCGTCCCCCTGACCCCGCTTCAGGCCGTACGCATCGCTCTCGCCCTCCCTCCGGCCCGACCGGGCCGCTACTCCTACTCCAACACCGAGTACATTCTGCTCGGCATGGTCGTCCGTCAGGTCACCGGCCACTCGTACGCCACCGAAATCCGGCGCCGGATCATCGCTCCGCTGGGTCTCACGGGCACCTCCCTTCCCGGGTCACGCAGCTCTCTTCCCCCGCCGCACGGCCGCGCCTACGCCGCCGACGGCTCCGACGTCACCGAACTCGACCCGCGCGTGGCCGGCGCGGCGGGTGAGCTTGTGACCACGCTCGACGACCTGGACCGCTTCTACGCGGCCCTGCTGGGCGGCGAGCTGCTGCCCCCGCGCCGGCTGCGCGAGATGCTCAACACCCGTGCCGCACACGGCTCGTACGGCTTGGGGATCTTTCCGGCAAAGCTCCCGTGCGGCATCACGGTGTGGGGGCACAACGGCCGCATCTCCGGCAGCTATGTGCGGAGTGCTGCCACGAGGGGAGGCCGGCATGTCCTCACGTTCCGCGTGAACACGACGGCGATGGCAGATCCCGGACTGGAATCCCGGCTGCTCGCCGCCGAGTTCTGCCCTCGCACCAGGTAGAACGTGCGGGATCCGAGCGGAGATCCCCGCCTGCGGCCACTCGTTCGGGTGATATCGGCCGATCGCGCCGGGAACCTCACTGGAGCGGCACGATGTCCGGCGCCCCCAGCCGCGCCGCGTCCGCCGTCTGGTCGTCCGGCTGGAGCTGGGACTCCCGCTCCGCCTCGACCCGCTTCTCGTAGTGCTCCACCTCGCGCTCGATCTGGTCCTTGTCCCAGCCGAGTACGGGCGCCATCAGCTCGGCGGCCTCCCGGGCGCTGCGGGTGCCCCGGTCGAAGGTCTCGATGGAGATGCGGGTGCGGCGGGTGAGCACGTCGTCCAGATGCCGGGCGCCCTCGTGCGAGGCGGCGTACACGACCTCGGCGCGCAGATAGTCGTCGGCGGCCTGCAGCGGCTCGCCCAGGCCGGGGTCGGCGGCGATGAGGCCCAGGATCTCCTCGGCCATCGAGCCGTACCGGTTCAGCAGATGCTCGACCCGGACCACGTGCAGTCCGGTGCGGGCGGCGATCCGCGCCCGGGCGTTCCACATCGCCCGGTAGCCCTCCGCGCCGATCAGCGGGATCTCCTCGGTGACACAGTCGGCGACGCGCATGTCGAGCCCGTGCACCGCCTCGTCGACCGCGTCCTTCGCCATCACCCGGTACGTCGTGTACTTGCCGCCCGCCACCACCACCAGACCCGGCGCCGGATGCGCCACGGTGTGCTCGCGGGACAGTTTGCTGGTGGCGTCGGACTCGCCGGCCAGCAGCGGGCGCAGGCCCGCGTAGACGCCCTGCACGTCGTCGCGGCCGAGCGGGACGGCGAGCACCGAGTTGACGTGCTCCAGCAGGTAGTCGATGTCGGCGCTGGAGGCGGCCGGGTGGGCCTTGTCGAGGTCCCAGCCGGTGTCGGTGGTGCCGACGATCCAGTGCCGGCCCCAGGGGATGACGAACAGGACCGACTTCTCGGTGCGCAGGATCAGACCGGTGGTGGAGTGGATGCGGTCCTTCGGCACGACCAGGTGGATGCCCTTGGAGGCGCGGACGTGAAACTGGCCGCGCTCCCCCACCATGCCCTGCGTGTCGTCGGTCCACACACCGGTGGCGTTGACGATCTGCTTGGCGCGGATCTCGTACTCCCCGCCGCCCTCCACGTCCTGCACCCGGGCGCCGACCACGCGCTCGCCCTCGCGCAGGAACCCGGTCACGCGGGCGCGGTTGGCGGCCTGCGCGCCGTACGACACCGCCGTGCGCACCAGGGTCGCCACGAACCGGGCGTCGTCCATCTGCGCGTCGTAGTACTGCAGGGCGCCGACGAGGGCGTCCTTCTTCAGGCAGGGGGCCACCCGCAGGGCGTGACGCCTGGTCAGGTGGCGATGTATGGGAAGGCCCCGGCCGTGCCCGCGGGCCATGGACATCGCGTCGTACAGGGCCACGCCCGAGCCCGCGTACAGGCGCTCCCAGCCCTTGTGCTGGAGCGGGTAGAGGAACGGCACCGGTTTGACCAGGTGCGGGGCGAGCCGCTCCAGGAGCAGCCCGCGCTCCTTCAGGGCCTCGCGGACCAGGGCGAAGTCGAGCATCTCGAGATAGCGCAGGCCTCCGTGGACGAGCTTGCTGGACCTGCTGGAGGTGCCGGAGGCCCAGTCGCGGGCCTCGACCAGCCCGGTGGACAGGCCACGGGTGACGGCGTCCAGCGCGGTACCGGCGCCGACCACTCCGCCGCCGACCACCAGGATGTCCAGCTCGCGCTCCGCCATCGCCGCCAGTGCCTCGGCGCGCTGTGCCGGGCCCAGAGTCGCTGTCCTCACCGCTGCCTCCCGCTGTCGCAGAACTCGCTCGCGTCGGCCGCACCCGGTGGGCGAAGCCCGGTTCACCCCCTCCTCATGCCCAAATTCTGACCGGCTTGCCCGACTTCAGCCACCACGGGCTTTCAACCTGTGGACAACATGCGCACAACCCCCGGAAGACACACGAACACAATCCCACATAACGGTCATATTTACTCCTAGTGTGACAGTGCTCCCGCTCTTGCTGTCCACAGCGGTTGCCCATCTGTCCCGCATCCGTTACTGGGAAGGACGGCCCACGCCATGCCCGCAGACCTCGCCGTCATCGGACTCGGTCCCTACGGCCTGCCGCTCGCCCAGGCCGCCGTCGCCGCCGGCATCCCGACCATCGGGTACGCCACCGGCCCCGAGGCGGGCTCGCTCAGCCCCGCCGAGCTGCGCCGGATGCACGCGGCGGGCTTCCGTCCGGGCACCGACCCGGCCCAGCTCGGCCGGGTGCGCACGGCGGTGATCTGCGCGCCCACCCCGCGCGGCGCCGACGGTGGGCTCGACCTCGGCCAGGTGGAGGCGGCCGCCCGCACCCTCGCCGAACGCCTCCGGCCGCACACCACGGTCATCCTCGAGTCACCGGTGCTCCCCGGGACGACGGAGGAGCTCCTGCGGCCGCTGCTGGAGCAGGGCTCGGGTCTGCGCGCGGGCCGCGACTTCCACCTGGCCTACTCGCCCAGCCGCGTCGACCCCGGCAACCGCGACCACACACCCGCCGGCACACCGAAGGTCATCGGCGGCCTCACCCCCGCCTGCACGGAGTCGGCCGCCGCGTTCTACGGCCGTCTCACCGACAAGGTCGTCCGCGCGCGCGGACTGCGTGAGGCGGAGACCGTGCAGCTGCTGGAGACCAACTACCGTCACGTCAACATCGCGCTCGTCAACGAGATGGCCGTCATGTGCCACGAGCTGGGCGTCGACCTGTGGGACGTCATCCGGTGCGCGGAGACCAAGCCCTTCGGCTTCCAGGCGTTCCGGCCGGGTCCGGGCGTCGGCGGCCACGGCGTCCCGCACGACCTGACCGGCCACGCGACCCGCACCCTGCGCATGGTGGAGCTGGCCCAGCAGGTCAACCACCGCATGCCCCGGTACGTCGTCCAGCGCGCCGCCGCCCTCCTCAACGAGCACGGCAAGTCCGCGCGCGGGGCGCGGGTGCTGCTGCTCGGCGTCACCTACAAGCCCGACCTCGCCGACCTGCAGAGCACGCCCGCCCAGGAGATCGCCGTCCGGCTGATGGAGTTCGGCGCCTCGGTGAGCTACCACGACCCGTACGTACCCGCCTGGAGCGTCCTGGACCGCCCGGTCCCGCGCGCGGACTCCCTGTACGAGGCCGCCGCCGACGCCGACCTGACGATCCTGCTCCAGCAGCACCGGACGTACGACCTGCAGGGGCTCTCGGTGAAGGCACAGCTGCTGCTGGACACGCGGGGGGCCACGCCCACGGGGGCGGCGCACCGGTTGTGAGCGGGGGCGCGCGGGTGGGACAGGGCCGGGGCTTGTGGCACGCGGGGCGTGGCTCGGGTAGCCCATGGGCGCCCCCCTTCCACGACGCCGCCCATGGCCCCGGTGGACGGCCCATCGGAACCGGGCCGGCCCCGGGCAACAAGGTCCGGGCCGTGTTCCTTGGAAGGGGGCGCCCCCAAGAACGGAGCGCCGAGACGGACGTCATCCCCCTCAGGCCCGTCGACCGGGCCGTGTCTCCCCCGAAGACAACCGCACGCCCCCGCACCATCCCACGCGCCCCCAGACCCACCCAGGCATGCGAAAGGGGCCGGTCACCCCACCAGGTGACCGGCCCCCCACGTTGGTTACGGGCTACCGCCGATGCTGCGAGTCCGCCACCGTGACCTCGACCCGCTGGAACTCCTTCAGCTCGCTGTAGCCGGTCGTGGCCATGGCGCGGCGCAGGGCGCCGAAGAAGTTCATGGAGCCGTCCGGCGTGTGCGAGGGACCCGTGAGGATCTCCTCGATCGTGCCGACCGTGCCCAGGTCGACCTTCTTGCCGCGCGGCAGCTCCTCGTTGACCGCCTCCATGCCCCAGTGGTGGCCCTTGCCGGGTGCGTCCGTGGCGCGCGCCAGCGGGGAGCCCATCATCACCGAGTCGGCACCGCAGGCGATCGCCTTCGGGAGGTCGCCGGACCAGCCGACACCGCCGTCCGCGATCACGTGCACGTACCGGCCGCCGGACTCGTCCATGTAGTCACGGCGGGCCGCGGCCACGTCGGCGACCGCGGTGGCCATCGGGACCTGGATGCCGAGCACGTTGCGCGTGGTGTGCGCGGCGCCGCCGCCGAAGCCCACCAGGACGCCGGCCGCGCCGGTGCGCATCAGGTGCAGGGCGGCGGTGTAGGTGGCGCAGCCACCGACGATCACCGGGACGTCCAGCTCGTAGATGAACTGCTTCAGGTTCAGCGGCTCGCTCGAGTGGGAGACGTGCTCCGCCGAGACCGTCGTGCCACGGATGACGAAGATGTCCACGCCCGCGTCCACGACCGCCTTGGAGAACTGGGCGGTGCGCTGCGGGGAGAGCGCGGCCGCCGTGACCACGCCGGAGTCGCGCACCTCCTTGATGCGGGCGCCGATCAGCTCTTCCTTGATGGGTGCCGCATAGATCTCCTGGAGGCGGCGGGTCGCCTGCTCGGCGGGCAGCTCGGCGATCTCGTCGAGCAGCGGCTGCGGGTCCTCGTGCCGCGTCCACAGCCCCTCGAGGTTGAGGACACCCAGGCCGCCCAGCTCGCCGATGCGGATCGCGGTGGCCGGGGAGACGACCGAGTCCATGGGGGCGGCCAGGAAGGGCAGCTCGAAGCGGTAGGCGTCGATCTGCCAGGCGATCGAGACCTCCTTCGGGTCCCGCGTACGGCGGCTGGGGACGACGGCGATGTCGTCGAAGGCGTACGCCCTGCGGCCGCGCTTGCCGCGCCCGATCTCGATCTCAGTCACGTCTTGGCCTTTCCCTGATGCGTTGCAGCGTCTTCCAGTATCGCCGACGGGTACGACAAGGGCGGCCCCGGATGCTCCGGGGCCGCCCCTGCACTGCCGTCACGCGTGCGCGTGCGTCACTTCCTGCTGTAGTTCGGCGCCTCGACCGTCATCTGGATGTCGTGCGGGTGGCTCTCCTTCAGGCCCGCCGAGGTGATCCGCACGAAGCGGCCCTTGGACTCCATCTCCTCGATGGTGGCGGCGCCCACGTAGCCCATGGTCTGGCGCAGTCCGCCGACGAGCTGGTGCAGCACGTTGGAGAGCGGGCCGCGGTAGGGCACCTGGCCCTCGACGCCCTCGGGCACGAGCTTGTCGTCGGACGCGACCTCGGCCTGGAAGTAGCGGTCCTTCGAGTACGACCTGCCCTGGCCGCGGGACTGCATGGCGCCCAGCGAGCCCATGCCGCGGTACGACTTGAACTGCTTGCCGTTGATGAACAGCAGCTCGCCCGGTGACTCCTCGCAGCCGGCGAGGAGGCTGCCCAGCATGACCGTGTCCGCACCGGCGGCGAGCGCCTTGCCGATGTCGCCGGAGTACTGCAGACCGCCGTCGCCGATCAGCGGGATACCGGCCGCACGAGCGGCGAGGGAGGCCTCGTAGATGGCGGTGACCTGCGGGACTCCGATGCCGGCGACCACGCGGGTGGTGCAGATCGAGCCAGGGCCGACGCCCACCTTGATGCCGTCGACACCGGCGTCGATGAGGGCCTGGGCGCCGTCGCGGGTGGCGACGTTGCCGCCGATCACGTCGACGTTCACGCTGGACTTGATCTTCGACATCCAGCTGAGCGCGTTGCTGTTGTGGCCGTGCGAGGTGTCGACGACCAGGAAGTCCACACCGGCCTCGGCCAGCGCCTGGGCGCGCTCCAGTGCCTCGGGGCTGGCGCCGACGGCGGCACCGACGAGCAGGCGGCCCTCGGCGTCCTTGGCGGCGTTGGGGTACTTCTCGGCCTTGACGAAGTCCTTGACCGTGATCAGGCCCTTGAGGACGCCCGCTTCGTCGACCAGCGGAAGCTTCTCGATCTTGTGCTTGCGCAGCAGCTCCATGGCCTCGGGCCCGGAGATGCCGACCTTGCCGGTGACCAGCGGCATCGGGGTCATGACCTCGCGCACCTGGCGCGTGCGGTCGCTCTCGAAGGCCATGTCGCGGTTGGTCACGATGCCCAGCAGCTTGCCGGCCGGGTCGGTGACCGGGACACCGCTGATGCGGAACTTGGCGCACAGTGCGTCGGCCTCGGCGAGCGTGGCCTCCGGGTGCACCGTGATCGGGTCGGTGACCATGCCGGACTCGGACCGCTTCACGAGGTCGACCTGGTTGACCTGGTCCTCGACGGAGAGGTTGCGATGCAGCACGCCGACGCCGCCCAGCCGGGCCATCGCGATAGCCATGCGGGACTCGGTCACCTTGTCCATCGCCGCCGACAGCAGCGGGATGTTCACCCGGACATTGCGGGAGATGCGGGACGAGGTGTCGACCGCGTTGGGGAGCACCTCGGATGCGCCCGGCAGCAGCAGCACGTCGTCGTAGGTCAGCCCGAGTGTCGCGAATTTTCCGGGCACTCCGTCGACGTTTGCAGTCATGACACCTTCCCCAAATGGCCTTGATCGGTGCGGATGTCCATGCTAACGGGAAGCGTCGCTAGCAAATTCCACGGTACGGGGTCGCTTCAGGCTTCGTATGTTCGTACGGAAGCGGGTGCGCGACTGTTCAGAGGAGGGAGCTGCGGGGGCTCCGCCCAAGGGTGTTATTGCTCGGCGAGCGCGCGCAGGCGGCTCAGCGCCCGATGCTGGGCCACCCGTACGGCGCCGGGTGACATTCCCAACATCTGCCCCGTCTCCTCGGCGGTCAAGCCCACGGCGATGCGCAGCAGCAGCAGTTCGCGCTGGTTCTCCGGGAGGTTGGCCAGCAGCTTCTTGGCCCACTCGGCATCGCTGCTGAGCAGGGCGCGCTCCTCGGGGCCGAGGGAGTCGTCGGGGCGTTCCGGCATCTCGTCCGAGGGGACGGCCGTGGAACCGGGGTGACGCATCGCGGCGCGCTGCAGGTCGGCGACCTTGTGCGAGGCGATGGCGAAGACGAACGCCTCGAAGGGACGGCCGGTGTCGCGGTAGCGCGGCAGGGCGAGCAGCACCGCCACACAGACCTCCTGGGCGAGGTCCTCCACGAAGTGGCGCGCGTCGCCGGGCAGCCGGGACAGCCGGGTGCGGCAGTAGCGCAGTGCCAGGGGGTGGACATGGGCGAGCAGATCGTGCGTGGCCTGCTCGTCCCCGTCGACGGCACGATGCACGAGCGCGCCGAACGCCCCAGGGGCCGTGCTCGCCTCGTCCTCGCGCATCGGTCCATGGTGCCTTGTGGCCGTCCGGTCCGTCGCATTCTGCTCGTGGTTGTGCACCGAAGCGTTATGAGTAGGTGCGCCGGCACTCATTCCCTGCGCCCTCCCCTTCCGCTCGACCGACTCGTCCCCGAGAGACTCCACATCTCAAGGATGCGGCATCCGCGGCGAAACGAGCAGCGGGCGTCCGGCGGGCCGTCCTGCGCAAGGCCCGCAGCCGTCCCCGACGGTGCCGTGCACCCGGGCCGCACACACCCCGGCACCTGGGCGCCGAGCGGCCCCGGACCGCGGTGTTTCCCTCTGCGGCGGCCACTCGGGGCGGCCACGGGCGCGTGCGTCCCGGCGGACGGCCCGTGCGCCGTTCCGTGGCGCATCACACGCGCGGTCGAGTGCGACCCGACCCCCGCAGGAGAGCGGGACCGGCCCGCCTCGGCGGAAAACCGTGGCACCGGCACGGGGCACGCCTCCGTTCCCGCCCGGGGCCGCGAGGCCGGCGAGCGGTGTGTCTCAGGCGTCCCCGGGGCGGTCGGCATCGGCCCGCGAAAGCGCCTCGCATCGACGTGCGCGGGCAACCGGGACACTCCTTCAGGGATCGCGCGGGCGTACGCCCGGGAACGGCGGGGGGCACCCCCGAGGGTGCCTTCTCCACGGGCGCCTGCGGCGGATCACCGAGTCGCCAAGAGGGACGCGCACCCGGCGGGCAGGGCCCGGACACCGGCGTGGGGCATACGGCGGCCGTGCCCGCGAGTGTGCCGGACGCCGCCGCACCGCCCCGCTCCTGCCGGAGAAGGCGGATCGCCTCCGGCCCCGGGAGCGGTGCCCGGCGCCGGATCGACCCCGCTCGCCGGCAGGGACGCACTTCCTAGCGGACCAGTCCCCAGCGGAAGCCGAGGGCCACCGCGTGGGCCCGGTCCGAGGCGCCGAGCTTCTTGAACAGGCGGCGGGCGTGCGTCTTGACCGTGTCCTCGGAGAGGAACAGCTCGCGACCGATCTCGGCGTTGGAGCGGCCGTGACTCATGCCCTCCAGCACCTGGATCTCACGCGCGGTGAGCGTGGGCGCGGCGCCCATCTCGGCCGAGCGGAGGCGGCGCGGGGCCAGGCGCCAGGTCGGGTCGGCGAGGGCCTGGGTCACGGTGGCCCGCAGCTCCGCGCGCGAGGCGTCCTTGTGCAGGTAGCCCCGGGCGCCGGCGGCGACCGCGAGGGCCACGCCGTCGAGGTCCTCGGCGACGGTGAGCATGATGATGCGCGCGCCCGGGTCGGCGGACAGCAGCCGGCGCACGGTCTCGACGCCGCCCAGGCCGGGCATGCGTACGTCCATCAGGATGAGGTCGGAGCGGTCGGCGCCCCAGCGGCGGAGGACTTCCTCGCCGTTGGCCGCCGTCGTCACACGCTCGACGCCGGGCACGGTCGCGACCGCGCGGCGCAGCGCCTCTCGGGCAAGCGGGGAGTCGTCGCAGACGAGGACGGATGTCATGACCGCCCTCCGCAGCTGATGCGCGTCACCTTGAGCCTCCAGGCTGGTACGGAATCGTCACCTGTGCGGTCGACCGTCTCGGACGCCTGCCCGAGCGCTTGTGTTTTCAACCGCCTCCGCACTCTCAACGACGGTCACTCGAAAGAGTTACGGGGCTGCGTGCCGTCTTCGGCACTCTACGTGAGGGTCCCGACACGGTGCAGACATGCCCAACGGACCCTCAACTTTTCATCACAACCTATGCCCCATTTAGCCGTTTTTGCTCCCGTTTCTCAGTGTCTGGAGCTAGATTCGCAATGAGTCATATTTTCATCTCCTTAGACCGGAGATGTACGGTCGTTGGCACCGTATCCGCCCAGAACGGCTACAAGGGGTCACGTAATGGCAGATTTCTCCCGCCTTCCCGGACCGAACGCGGACCTGTGGGACTGGCAGCTCCTTGCTGCCTGCCGCGGCGTGGACAGCTCGCTCTTCTTTCACCCTGAGGGCGAGCGCGGGGCGGCTCGGAGCGCTCGCGAGAACTCGGCCAAGGAGGTCTGCATGAGGTGCCCGGTCCGTGCGGAGTGCGCGGCGCACGCGCTGGCGGTGCGCGAGCCGTACGGCGTCTGGGGCGGCCTGACCGAGGATGAGCGTGAGGAGTTGATGGGGCGGGCGCGAAACCGCTTGGTGACGGCATCGACCACCAGCGGTGACACCGCCTCAAACCACTGAAGGAACGTTTCTGCACCCACGGACCACCGGGTGCTTCTCTACCCCCATCGGGCACGCCACGTGCGTGCCCGTGATCCTGCCGACGTACCTCTATACGCGCCCGGCCGCCCGGGCCAGCTGCTCCAGCGTCGCCGCCACGGCCGGCACCTGTGCCAGGTCGGGCAGGGTGAGGGCGACGATCTGGCGGCGCACCACCGGTTCCAGCGCCACCGTGCGCACTCCCCTCGGCCGTACCGACTCCACCGCGAGCTGCGGCAGCACCGCGACCCCCAGACCCGCGCCGACCAGGCCGACCACCGCCGGATAGTCGTCGGTGGCGAAGTCGATGCGGGGCGTGAAGCCAGCACTCTCGCACACCTCGACCAGCTGGCCCCGGCAGCGTGGGCAGCCCGCGATCCAGGGCTCCCGGGCCAGCTCGCCGATGGCGACGGACTCCGCGCGCGCGAGCCGGTGCCGTTCCGGCACGAGGGCCACGAGACGGTCCATCAGCAGGGGACGTACTACGAGGTCGTCCCACTCCTCGGCCACGGCGGCGCCCTCGTAGCGGAAGGCCAGGGCCAGGTCGCAGTCGCCCTCGCGCAGCAGCGCCACGGACTTCGGCGGTTCGGCCTCCTCCAGGGAGACCCGGGTGCCGGGGTGGGCGGCGCGCAGGGCCGCCAGGGCGGTGGGGACCAGGGTTGAGCTGCCGCTCGGGAAGGAGACCAGCCGGACCCGCCCGGCCCTCAGGCCCGCGATGGCGGCGACCTCCTCCTCGGCGGCGGTGAGCCCGGCGAGGATCCCGGAGGCGTGCCGGACGAGGGCCTCGCCCGCCTGGGTGAGGCGCATCTCGCGGCCGCTGCGCACCAGAAGGGGGGTGCCCACGGAGGCCTCCAGGGCCTTCATCTGCTGGCTGACGGCCGGCTGGGTGCAGCCCAGCTCCCGCCCGGCCGCAGAGAAGGAGCCGGTGGTGGCGACTGCACGCAGGACGCGGAGATGACGGGCCTCGATCACTCTCCGAGCATAAGCCTGGCTTGGGCCAGACGCCCAATATTGCGTCGACGCTTTGGGGTGCGGTCCCGTACCGTGCGGGCATGAAGCTTCTCTCGGTCAATCTCGGCCACCCGCAGCCGGTGCCGTACACGGACCAGCCCGAGGGCGTGACGGGCATCGACAAGCAGCCGGTCGAGGGGCCGGTGCGGGTGGCGGCTCCCGGGCCCAAGGGGGTCGGCGCGAGCGGCGTCGCCGGGGACACGGTGTGCGACCTGCGCCACCACGGCGGCGAGGACCAGGCGGTGTACGCCTACGCGCGCGAGGACCTGGACGAGTGGGAGCGTGAACTCGGCCGGTCATTGGCCAATGGTTGCTTCGGCGAGAACCTCACGACCGAGGGTCTGGACGTCTCGGGGGCGCTGATCGGCGAGCGCTGGCGGATCGGGTCCGGGCTGGTTCTGGAGGTGACCTCGGGGCGGATTCCGTGCCGTACGTTCCAGGGCCATTTGGGCGAGCGGGGATGGGTCAAGAGGTTCACCCGGAAGGGCCTGACCGGTGCCTACCTGCGGGTGATCGAACCGGGTGAGATACGGACGGGCGATCCGATCGAGATCGTGCACCGGCCGGACCACGCGGTGACGGCGGCGCTGCAGTTCCGCGCGGTCACCACGGAGCGGGAACTGTTGCCCCGGCTGCTCGTGGCGGGCGACGCGCTGCACGGCGAGACGCTGGCCGCCGCTCGCAAGTACGCCGCCGCGCAGGACCGCTGAGGAGCCGTCACGGCGCAGCGGACGCTGTCGCTCCGGGTCACTACCCTTGGGCCATGACAACGGCTCTGATTACGGGATCGACCGCGGGGATCGGTGCCGCGTTCGCGCGGCGGCTCGCGGCTGACGGGCATGACCTGGTCCTGGTGGCCCGGGACACCAAGCGGCTGCGCGAGCAGGCGACCGAGCTGCACGACCGGCACGGCATCGAGGCGGAGGTGCTGAGCGCCGACCTCGCCGAGGACAAGGGCATCGAGGCGGTGGCCGACCGGCTCGGCGACCGGAAGAACCCGGTCGACCTGCTGATCAACAACGCCGGCTTCGGCAACAAGGGCCGCTACCTCGAGGTGCCCATGGCCGATGAGCTGAAGATGCTCAAGGTGCACTGCGAGGCGGTGCTGCGGCTGACGTCGGCGGCGTCGGGGGCGATGCGGGAGCGTGGGCGCGGCGGGGTGGTGAACGTCGCCTCGGTGGCGGCCTTCGTGCCGCGGGGCACGTACGGCGCCTCGAAGGCGTGGGTCGTGCAGTTCACCCAGGGTGCGGCCAAGGACCTGGCCGGCAGCGGGGTCAGGCTGATGGCGCTGTGCCCGGGCTTCGTGCGCACCGAGTTCCACCAGCGGGCCGGGATGGGCACGGACAACATTCCGGGCTGGATGTGGCTGGACGCGGACAAGGTGGTCTCGACGGCTCTGGCCGACCTCGCGCGCGGGAAGACGCTGTCCATCCCGGACCCCCGGTACAAGGCACTGATGGGACTGGTGAAGGTCACCCCGCGCGGGCTGATGGGCGGGATCAGCTCCAGGACGGGGCGCAAGTACGGGCCTCAGTAGGACGGGTGGCGGCCGCGTTCCGGTGGGAAAATGGGCCTGACGGATCCGGACCCAGGGGGCCGGGAGGCGGCGCCATGACGTTCGTACAGCTCATCGACTGCAGGACCAGCCGGCTCGACGAGATGAACCGGCTGATGGACCAGTGGGTCGAACAGACCAAGGGGAAGCGGACCGCGACCCATGCCGTGGTCGGCAAGGACCGCTCGGACGCGTCCCACGTCATCGAGATCGTGGAGTTCCCGTCGTACGAGGAGGCGATGCGGAACTCGAACCTGCCGGAGACCGACCGGATCTTCCGGGACATGGTCGCCCTCTGCGACGAGATGCCGACGTTCACGGACCTGGACGTGGTGCGCGACGAGCAGTTGCAGGCGGCCACCGCGCGCCGGTTCTTCGCCACCGTCGAGGTGCAGGGGCCGCTGCCCCCGCTGAACGGCCTCTTGGCGGAGAACTACCACGACCACGATCCGGCCAACGAACAGGACAACCTCGGGCTGGAGAACATGCGGCGCGAGATCGAGATGTGGCGGGACGCCTTCAGCTTCACGTTCCGGGTCGAGGACCAGCTCACCCAGGGGGACCGGGTCTGCACCCGCTGGACCTGGAACGGCATCCAGACGGGCGAGTTCCTGGGCCTGCCCAACACCGGCAGGCAGGTGTCGATGACCGGCACGACCATCTTCCGGTTCGACGGCGACGGCAAGATCCGTGAGGGCTGGTGGCAGTACGACCGGCTCGGGCTCATGGGGCAGTTGGGGGCGCTGGAGCCGCTGGAGAGCTAGGGATTGCCGGGCAGGTCCTGGGGAGCGCACGACGAAGGCCCGGCCGCCCCTTCCGGGGTGCCGGGCCTTCGCTACGGCTTACCGACGTGCGTCAGTGGGCGTGACCGTGGCCGTGGCCCGCCTCGGCCGGCTCCTCTTCCTTCTTCTCGACGACCAGGGTCTCGGTCGTGAGCAGCAGGGAGGCGATGGAGGCGGCGTTCTCCAGGGCGGAGCGGGTGACCTTGACCGGGTCGATGACGCCGGCCTTGACCAGGTCGCCGTACTCGCCGGTGGCGGCGTTGTAGCCGTTGCCCTTCTCGAGCTCGGCCACCTTGGAGACGATGACGTAGCCCTCGAGGCCGGCGTTCTCGGCGATCCAGCGCAGCGGCTCGACGGCGGCGCGGCGGACGACCGCGACACCGGTGGCCTCGTCGCCGGTCTTGTCGAGGTTGCCCTCGAGGACCTTGACAGCGTGGACCAGAGCGGAGCCACCACCGGAGACGATGCCCTCCTCGACCGCGGCGCGGGTCGCGGAGATGGCGTCCTCCAGACGGTGCTTCTTCTCCTTCAGCTCCACCTCGGTGGCGGCGCCGACCTTGATCACGCACACGCCGCCGGCCAGCTTCGCGAGGCGCTCCTGGAGCTTCTCGCGGTCCCAGTCGGAGTCGGTGTTCTCGATCTCGGCCTTGATCTGCGCGACGCGGCCCTGCAGGTCCTCGTGCTTGCCGGCGCCCTCGACGATCGTGGTGTCGTCCTTGGTGACGGTGACACGACGGGCGGTGCCGAGCACGTCGATGCCGACCTGGTCGACCTTGAGGCCGACCTCCTCGGAGATGACCGTGGCACCGGTGAGGACGGCCATGTCCTGCAGCATCGCCTTGCGGCGGTCGCCGAAGCCGGGGGCCTTCACCGCGACGGCGTTGAAGGTGCCGCGGATCTTGTTGACGACCAGGGTCGACAGGGCCTCGCCCTCGACGTCCTCGGCGATGATCAGCAGCGGCTTGGAGGCACCCGCCTGGATGACCTTCTCCAGCAGCGGCAGCAGGTCCGCGATGGCGGCGATCTTGCCCTGGTGGATCAGGATGTACGGGTCGTCGAGGACGGCCTCCATGCGCTCCTGGTCCGTCACGAAGTACGGCGACAGGTAGCCCTTGTCGAAGGCCATGCCCTCGGTGAAGTCCAGCTCCAGACCGAAAGTGTTGGACTCCTCGACGGTGATGACACCGTCCTTGCCGACCTTGTCCATCGCCTCGGCGATCAGCTCGCCGACCTGCTGGTCCTGGGCGGACAGCGCGGCGACGGCGGCGATGTCGGACTTCTCGTCGATCGGGCGGGCCGAGGCGAGCAGGTCGTCGGAGACGGCCTTGACCGCGGCGTCGATGCCCTTCTTCAGCAGCGCCGGGGAGGCGCCGGCGGCGACGTTCTTCAGGCCCTCGCGGACCAGCGCCTGGGCGAGAACCGTGGCGGTGGTGGTGCCGTCACCAGCGATGTCGTTGGTCTTGGTCGCCACCTCCTTCACCAGCTGGGCGCCGAGGTTCTCGTACGGGTCCTCGATCTCGACCTCACGGGCGATCGTGACACCGTCGTTGGTGATGGTGGGGGCGCCGAACTTCTTGTCGATGACGACGTTGCGGCCCTTGGGGCCGATCGTCACCTTCACCGTGTCGGCCAGCTTGTTGACGCCGCGCTCGAGGGCGCGACGGGCGTCCTCGTCGAACTTCAGGATCTTCGCCATGACAGCGGCAGCCCTCTCGGAAATCTGTGGGTGTAAAGACAACTGCGCCCCGGGCGCCCGGCTTCGTTATCGGTCGCGGGGGCCAGGGGCGCAGCTCAAAGCAAAGGTTTGCTCGAGGTGACTACTTCTCGATGATCGCGAGCACGTCGCGAGCCGAGAGGACGAGGTACTCCTCGCCGTTGTACTTCACCTCGGTGCCGCCGTACTTGCTGTACAGGACGACGTCGCCGACCTTGACGTCGAGCGGAAGGCGCTCGCCGTTCTCGAAACGGCCCGGGCCCACGGCGAGGACGGCGCCCTCCTGGGGCTTCTCCTTCGCAGTGTCCGGAATGACCAGGCCAGAGGCGGTGGTCTGCTCGGCGTCGAGCGGCTGGACCACGATGCGGTCCTCGAGCGGCTTGATGGCAACCTTGGAGCTGGTGGTCGTCACGATCCGACCTCCCCCTTCGGAGATCTCACGGGGTTAACTGTCTGAGGTGGCGACCAGGTGGATCCGTCGTCGCGGGTGCCGGACCTGCCCGTCGCTTGTTTGGCACTCTCCAGGGGGGAGTGCCAGAGCCGAGACTATGACCGGGGTTAGCACTCGGTCAAGCGGAGTGCCAATGCCGTGCGGCGCGTCGGCCGAGATCTTGACTGCGCGGGGTCCGATCGGTGCTCGGAGTCGCCCTCCGCCCAGGGGGTTGCCGCCCCCGCTTCGCCCCTGAACGGGCCTGGTCACCCCCTACAGGTAGTCCTCCAGCCGTCCCACCGTCAGGCCACTCGTCTGTACCAGGCGCAGGAGACGGCGCGTGCGCTCCTTGAGGGTCGGGCCGGTGGCCTCGTCGGGGCCTACGAGGATGATGTCGCCCGGGCGCAGGCGCTTCGCGCCGCCGGCGTAGGTGATGCCGTCGGCGGTCATGGCGGCCCGCCACAGCACGAGCGCGGAGATGCCGCAGTCGGCGGCGGCGCGCAGGGTCGTGGTGTCGTACGTGCCGTACGGCGGCCGGAAGAGGCGGGGGCGGACGCCGAAGCGGGACCTGAGCTTCTCCTGCTGGCCGCAGATCTCGGCGCGCTGGCCGGCGAAGGGCAGGCCGGGCATCGCCGGGTGGTCGAGGGTGTGGTTCTCGATGCCGGCGCCCATCGCGTGCAGGCGGGCGAAGTGGCCGTAGCCGGGTCCCACGACACTGTCGGTGAGGAAGAAGCTGACGGGCAGCCGGAGCCCGCGGACCATGTCGACGAACCGCGGGTCCCGCTCGGCGCCGTCGTCGTAGGTGAGGAAGACGACCTTGTCGGTGGTGGCGACGCGGTGCACGACCCGGGGCAGGGAGGTGTCCGGCCGGAGAGCCGTCAGCGGCCGGACCGGGTGGCTGGGCGGAGCGGCGAGGGGGGCGGTCAGGCCCCAGCGGCGGTAGGCCTGGTCGCCGGCCGGGCTCGGCGGCCGTACCCCCTGGGCCGCCCGCTTGCCCAGGCGTTCGATGGGGTCGACGGACTGGGCGCAGCCGGCGAGGAGGAGAGCCGCGGCCAGGACGGCGGCCGGCCCACCCAGCACCCGCCGCCCACCGCCCCCCACATCTCGCCCACCGGCACACCTGTTCGCCGGACCACCGCCGCCACTTCCCGACGCGAGCCGAGGACGCGCGCCCGCCTCACCGCCACCCCCACTCGCCCGAGCGAGCCAACGACGCCCACCCGCCACACCACCGCCCCCGCTTCCCGACGCAAGCCAAGAGCGCCCACTTGCCGCACCGTCACCCCCACGCCCCGAACCCAGCCGAAGACGAACACCCGCCGCACCACCACCCACGCTTACCGCAGCAAGCCGAGAGCGCCCACTTGCCTTACGGACAACCCGACTTACCGATGCGAGCCAAGGGCGACCGCCCGCCGGATCGCCGCCCTCACCTACCGAAGCGGCCCGGGGGCGACCGCTTGCCGCACGGCCACGCCCAATCACCCAAGCGAGCCGAGGACGCCCACCCGCCCGACCGCCGTCCCCACTGTCCGAAGCAGCCGAACGACGCCCACCCCCCGAATCCCCACCCCCACTCCCCGAAGCCGGCCGCTGCCGTGGCCTGTTGTCGCTCGGGCGGGCCGGGCCTTCGGCAAGGCCTCCTGAGTTGCCCCCCGGTCGCCCCCCGGGCCTCACAGGTAGTCCTCCAGGCGGGCCACGGCGTAGCCCTCGCGCGTGACCTTGTTCAGGAAGCGGCGCATGTCGTCGACCATCGTGCCGTCCCAGTCGGCACGGCCGCGGAAGTGGGTGAGCACGATGTCGCCGGGGTGCAGGCTGCGGTCCCAGTCGCGGTACTCCCAGTGGTCGACGAAGACCTCCTCGTCCCAGATCGGCGCGTACTTGATCCCGCAGGACTTGGCGGCGCGCAGGGTGTCGCCGTTGTAGTTGCCGTAGGGCGGGCGGAAGACGGTCGGCGCCTTGCCGAACTGCTTCTTCATGATGTCCTGCATGCCGCAGATCTCGTCCTTCTGCTCCTCGTAGGAGAGATTGGGCAGGTAGGGGTGGGTGAGGGTGTGGTTGTTGAGGGTGTGGCCCTCCGACTGCATCCGGCGGAAGTAGCCGTAGTCGTCCTTGATGAGGTAGTTGCTGAGGAACGCCGAGTAGGGGATCTTCAGGTCGCTCATCATGCGCAGGAAGTCCGGGTCCTTGTTGTCACCGTCGTCGATGGTGAGGAAGACGACCTTCTGCCTGGTCGGGACGGTGGTGAAGACCGGCGGCAGGTTCTCCTCCTCCTGGCCGTCCACCTCGAAGCCGTCGCGCGGGGTGATCTTCGGCTTCCTGACCGGCGGAGCCGGTGGCGCGATGGGCACCCGGTCCAGCTGCCACAGCCTGGCGGCGGCGACCAGGCGGGCGTGCTCGGCGGCGAGGCGGGCCCGGGGGTCACCGGCCTCGGCGGGACCGCCCCGGCCGTGCTGCCGGCCGGGGGCGGGGTGGGCACCGGAGTCCGCGTCGGGGGCGGCGCAGCCGGAGGCGAGGGCGGCGGAGGCCAGGGCGACCACCCCGCAGCGGAGGGCGACCCTCTGGAGTACCGCCCGACATTTGTCATTTTGTACTACTAGTCGCATGGTGCCGGATCCTCGCAGGCCCCCGCCCCGAACCCGGTCCGACACCGCCGCCCGGAGGCGCACCGTCCACCGACTGGCCCACAATGACCCGGTGAACGACCTCGCTCCCCTCCTCAGCCCCGAAGGCCGCGCCCTCCTCGACGAGGTGCGCGACACCGACCCCGCGCAGGAGCTGGCCGTCGCCACCCGGCTGCGCCGCGAGCACCCCGCCGAGCTGGTGTCGGCGGCGCTGGGGCAGGCACGGCTGCGGCAGCGGGCGGCGGCGAAGTTCGGGGCCGAGGACGCGCGGCGGATGTTCTTCACGCCGAACGGCGTCGAGCAGTCGACCCGGGCGAGCGTGGCGGCGTACCGGGCCGGTCGCATGAAGGAGCTGGGGGTGACCTCGGTCGCCGACCTGTGCTGCGGGATCGGCGGCGACGCGATCGCGCTGGCCCGGGCCGGGATCCGGGTGCTGGCCGTGGACCGGGACCCGCTGACGGCGGCCGCGGCACGGGCGAACGCCGAGGCGCTGGGGCTCGCCGAGCTGATCGAGGTGCGCGAGGCGGACGTCACGGAGGTGGACACGGCGGGCTACGACGCCGTGTTCGTGGACCCGGCGCGGCGGGGCGGGCGGGGAAGGATCTTCGACCCGGAGGCGTACTCACCGCCCTTGTCCTGGGCCGTGGAGGCGGCACTCGGTGCACCCCGCGCGGCCCTGAAGATCGCCCCCGGCATCCCGCACGAGGCGATCCCCGCGCAGGCCGAGGCCGAGTGGATCTCGGACGGCGGGGACGTGAAGGAGGCGGTGCTGTGGTTCGGGACCGAGCCGGGCCTGTTCCGGGCCACCCTGCTGCCCGGCCCGCGCACGCTGCCCTCCCGCGGCCTGCCCGACCCCGAAGTCCGGCCCGTGGGGCGGTACTTGTACGAACCGGACGGCGCGGTCATCCGGGCCCATCTGGTCGCGGAGGTGGCCGAGGAGGTCGGCGGCGGGCTCCTGGACGCGACCATCGCGTACGTCACGTCCGACGAACTGCGCCCCACCCGTTACGCCTCCGCCTACCAGATCACCGACCAACTCCCCTTCAACGTCAAGAAGCTGAAGGCCCTGCTGCGCGAACGCGAGGTCGGCACGCTGACCGTGAAGAAGCGGGGCTCGGCGGTGGAGCCGGAGGAACTGCGCAGAAAGGTCAAGCCGCAGGGGCCCGGCTCGGCGACGGTGTTCCTCACCCGGGCCGCGGGGGGGGGGGGGGGGGGGGGGGGGGGGGGGTCGGGGGGGGGGGGGGGGGGGGGGGGGGGGGGGGGGGGGGGGGGGGGAGGGGGGAC